>CAZOHW010000173.1:0-8698 GCA_964579525.1 uncultured Nitrospira sp.
GAATCATTTCTCCGACAGGGATGAGCCACTTCACGACCGTCCCTTCGGCGATGCCCTCTCCAAGCTGAGGCATAATGATGTCAGTAGCCACTTTAACCTCGTGAAGCGTTAGGCGTGAAACGTGAGGTGATCATCTCCTAACGCCTTACCCCTCACCCCTTACGCCATAATCAGTACGCCGCCAACTTCCTCGCCGCTGAAACAATGTCGCTGGTCTTCGGGAGGAAAAACTCCTCCAGCGGCGTGCTGAACGGGACCGGCGTATCCGGTGGTGCGATACGGAGAATCGGCCCGTCTAAGGAGTCGAAACAGTCCTCTGCTAACAATGCTGCAATTTCGGCTCCGATGCCGCCGGTCTTATTGTCTTCATGCAGTAGAATGGCTTTGCTGGTTTTTCGCATCGACGCGAAAATGGTCTCCTTGTCGAGCGGCATTAATGTGCGTAAGTCGACGACCTCAAGATCGATCCCTTCCTGAGTCAAAGTCTGAGCGGCTTCCAGTGCGAGGTGTACCATCGCGCCGTACGTGATGACCGAAATATCGTTGCCGGCCCGCTTTACATCGGCCTTTCCGAGTGGGACCACGAAATCCTCGCTCGGTAGGGATGATTTGATACGTCGGTAGAGGAATTTATGCTCAAAGTAGATCACCGGGTTCGGGTCACGAATCGCCGCTTTGAGGAGCCCTTTGGCGTCGTACGGCGTGGACGGGGCGACCAACTTGAGTCCTGGGGAGTGGAAAAACCACCCTTCGGGACATTCAGAATGGAACGGCCCGCCGTGCACACCACCGCCGAACGGCGCGCGAATTACCATCGGCACCGCGGCTCCCCATCGATAGTGATTCTTAGCCGCCACCTCAGTGATCTGGTCGAATGCGCATGAAATAAAATCCGCGAACTGCATCTCCACGACCGGACGTAGACCCATCATCGCTGCGCCAATCGCCGCGCCGACAAATCCAGACTCAGCAAGCGGCGTATCGAGTACCCGCCATTCACCGTACTTCTGGAGAAAACCTTCTGTGATTTTGAAAGCGCCGCCATATGTCCCGATATCTTCGCCCATTAAGAACACCCGCTCATCTCGGGTCATCTCCTCGTCCAAGGCTTGTGAAATCGCCTCCAAGTAGCTGACTTCCTCGGTAGTTCGATCCGTGCTTATCATGATAGGTGACTCCTCCAAGCCGAAAGCTAACAGCTAATAGCTGCCCGTACTCTCCGCAAAGACTCCCTCCAACACTTCCGGTCCTTCCGGCAACGGACTCTGCTCCGCAAATTCAACCCCGGCCTCGACTTCGCTCTTCACGCGCCCGATGACTTCTTGGAAATATGCCTCCTCGCCATAACCGAGTTCTTTAAGCAGCTGCTCGGCTTTCAGGATCGGATCTTTCTTCTTCCACTCCTCCAGCAGCTCGCGCGGCACATATTTGGCCGGGTCATGCTCGGAATGGCCGTGTATCCGCATCGTTTTGAACTCGAGAAAGGTCGGCCCTTCGCCTGCGCGGGCTCTCGCAATCGACTGTTTCGCTACCAAATAGACTGCGGCTACGTCGTTGCCGTCCACGATCTCACCCGGCATGTCATAGGCCTTGGCCCGATCGACGACATTCGGAATCGCCATCTGGAGACGAAGCGGCGTCGAGTACGCGTATTGGTTGTTGTTACAGAAGAAGACGATGGGAAGCTTCCGCACCGCCGCAAAGTTCATCGCTTCGTGGAAATCGCCCCTACTAGATCCTCCATCGCCGGTTCCTGCAAAGGCCACACGAGATTCACCCCTAATCTTGAAGGCCAGAGCCGCCCCTGCTGCCACCGGCAGATTGTCGGCCAAATGACTGACAAATCCGAAGACCCCTCGTTTAAGGTCGCCCATGTGGACATTCCCGTCCTTTCCCTTGGACGGGCCGGTCCTCTTGCCGAGATACTGAGCGAGAATCTCACCGGTGGTGAATCCTCGAATGAGGAAGGCCCCCATGTCTCGATGGAAAGGCGCGATGATATCGTCGCGCTCAAGCGCCGAAGCATACCCGACAGCAATCGCTTCCATTCCGTGGCTTGTATAGACTCCGCCGACGATACGTCCCTGTCGGTAGAGCGCGGTGATCCTCTCCTCCAGCGCTCTGGTAAGCCGGAGATAGTAGTACATCTGGAGCAAGTCATCTCGCTTGATCTCTTTGGCGATGACAGCAACATCCATGGCAACCTCCGAAACACAGGATTACAAAGCCGGCATATCCCGCCATGACAGTAAGGGTTTGTTCAATCTGCAGAGAGGACAGTGCACCGGCTCCCATTGCGGCATGGAGAGATCCGTCGTGTAGTAAAAGGGATATCGGGCGACCAATTCGTCCACCAAGGAAAACTGTCCGCTGTCACGGCGGGCGAAGACCATCATCCCTGACAACACACCTCCATGGTCTGTTATGACTTTCCCGAGTTTGCTGACACAATTACCGCGCGTGGTGACATCGTTGAGGGCCACAAAGCGCTCGCCGCCATTGATAGCGCCGACTGTGACGTCTGTCCCGATTCGTCCTGTTTCGCAGCTGTACGGCGTCAGCGTCATGTTCAATGGCATTGTGCCTCGAAGCTCAGCTACGATGGTTTCTACGAGCCGCTCGGCAGCAGAACTGGTTGCTACGAGACCCGTGATCGGATGATCTTGAAACGTCTGCCTGATCCAGGCAGCCATGTCATGGGCCACCAGCCGGATCAATTCCGGGAAGCGAGCAATGGACTCAAAGCGCAGATATGTGGCCGTGTGGTGACCTGACACAACTTCAACATGGGTATCGAAGAACACGGATCTGGAAGTCCATAGAATATGCAGAACGTCGTTCTCGGTTAGATTAGTATGAGCGCCAGGGCGGATAACGGTTTTTAGCTTTGTCTCGAACCCCGGCCCTTCGTAGAGTATGCGATGGCGTTCCACTACCTCCGCAAGAGCCTGCTCAACCGTGCTGACCAGCATCTTCACCCCCTTGCGCTGTCCCCATTACCTTAGTTCTGAGAATGCCGATCGGTTGGATTTCCAGCTCGACCACGTCATCAGGCTTTAAGTAACGATCCATCTCCAGGCCGCATCCTCCTCCCACCGTCCCCGAACCGAAGACATCTCCCGGATAGATCGTTTCATCTCGCGACACATACGCGATCATCTGAGCAAAAGACCAGTGGATCGTCCCAAATCGTCCTCGCGACCATTCTTCGCCATTTACCCTCGCGACCATCGTCAATGCTCCGAGATTGTCAATCTCATCGGGGGTCACGAGACAGGGGCCCAGTGCCGTCGCGAAGTCCTTGCCCTTTGCCGGACCGAGCCGGCAAGCCATTTCTTGAAATTGGATGTCCCGTGCGCTGAAGTCGTTCATGATCGTGTAACCCGCGATGTAGTCCTCGGCCCGTCGTTCTGAAATGTCTTTGCCCTGACGCCCGATCACACAGGCAAGTTCCAACTCATAATCCAACTTGGTCGTATTCAACGGCCATGATAAAGACTCGTTCGGTCCGATGATCGTGCGATGGTTGCCCTTGTAGTAGACGGGAGCCTTGTACCACTCCGGTGGAATCGGTTGTCCCCGCTTCTTCGACGTTGCGGCGATATGATCTTCAAACGCGATAAAATCTCGCAGTGAAGATGGAGTAGGAAGTGGAGCCATGAGCTGAACATCGGCCGATGAATACATGATTGTTTCACCACATGGCCCTTTGCCTGATAAAGAACATGTGGTCACATAATCTTTCGCCCTGCGTGCTGCTGCGATTGTGGACGATCCTCCTTCAAGGAACTCCAGCATGGTCGGTGGAACCTGCGCATTGGCTATGCGGTGTGGTTGTGCTTCCTGTTGATCAGCTAACCAATGAGCATAGGCCATGTTCAAATCGACAACCTGCTGACCGTGCATCGCTCCGACCCTGGTGAATGTCCCGACAGGAGTTCTGACTCGAAAGCTGACGAGTTTCATGGACGACTCCAACTCAGCGCGTAGTCCTTGATCTCCACTGTGTCCATCTCCGGTTGGACAGCAAAGGGAGCCTTAGACTCAACCATCACCGCCACTTCGCTTGTGTAAGTTTTCATCTTGCTGGCCTGGACCGCCTGCGGTTGTGGTCCATGGTGGATACCCTGCGGATGTAAGGTGAGCATTCCCGGTCGAATACCTGCGCGGCTGAAAAACTCCCCGTCGTGATAGAAGAGCACTTCATCGTAGTCGGTATTGCGATGGTAGAATGGGATACGTAAGGCTTCGGGGTCGCTTTCTAACGGCCTTGGAACAAACGTGGAGATCAGGCATCCGCCGGCTTGAAACGTTTGATGGACGCTTGGCGGCAGATGATACCGGGGGCTGATGACCGGCCTGAAATCCCGCACATTTAGCTTCGCCACCCAGAGGTCACCTTTCCATCCCACCACATCTATGGGATAGAAGGGATAGACCACTCGTGTCCAGTCGCCTTGACGCTTGATGTAGACCTCCCATGTTCGCCCACCCGTTCCTACCGCTTCTACTGTTTCCAGTTCAGGCGCGAGCAGCACGCCTTTGTCGAAGAGCGCATGTTGCCCGAGCGCTCCACGATCCGGCACCATCATGGGAACAGGTGTCTCGACGACAAGGGCAAAAGAAGGCCCCTCATCAATGTGAATTCGATAGGTTGTACCTTTAGGAATGACCACATAATCACCCGGCTCGTAGGATAGAACGTCATAATCAGTTTCGAATCTCCCACGACCCTTATGCACAAAATGGACTTCATCGCCATCAGCGTTGCGTACGAAAGAGGGCATCGTCTCGCGCCGGCAGCAGATGTAGAGATTCACATCCTGGCTTTGCAGCACACACACTGATCGTGTGGTGGTGGACAAGAGGGTGTCTGAAATTTGTGTGGAGGCGAAGGCCCGTGGCCTCAGTTTCCCTTCAATATCGATCCACGCTGTCGGTGGGTGTGTTCGGTAAAGGTGGGACACCGACCCAACAAAACCGTTCCGTCCATGTTCTTCCTCATAAAGCCCCTCCGGGATCCCGACATGGGCTTGATTAGGAACTTTGCCTCTTTTCTTGAGATACATGGCCGGCCCCCCAATAAAGTTGGATGGACAGCTTATGACGTCTTTAGTGACTTCTTTTGCTTCTGTCTCGGCATCGAGGGCAAATCGTAATCAACAATCGTCCGGCCAACCCCGGAGATTTGGTCTCGTTCGATATCCTTGTACAGTGATTCCACCGTGCTTCTGGCAAATGTTCTCGCCGCTTCGTTCCCATGTTGACGTTGGATCAGCTCGATGAACAGTCCACTGTTCGGGAAGAGGGGATAGGTGAAGCGCTGCTTGAGTGGTCCGAACCCGTCCCTGCCTTCTTTCACCGGTCCACTAAACTTCACGCCATGCGCTTCCCACTCTCGACAGGCGTCCTCAATATTGTCGACTTCGAGAGCGACATGCTGGACGCCCTGTCCGTACTTTTCTATGAATTCGTTGATTTGGGACTTTCCCGTCTTGTCCCGACCTTGCATGAGGGCGATCTTGGCGGTTCCACGTTGTACGACGACAGTGTCCATCGATGAGGTGTTACTCCCCACATCCCTAGCTGACCAGATCACTTCAAACCCCAAGATCTTGGCGAACAGGAATTCAGCAGCTTCAAGATTGTCGACACAGAGGGTGACGTGATCAAAACCGATTGTCTGTTTCATGGAGCCTCCACATCGTCCACATCTTGCCCCCCCCCTTGAGGACCCCCCCCCCGCATGAATCACAATTCATTATTGAGTGATGTGATAATACTATTATAAAAAGATTATTGCAAGATGATTAGCCGCTGTATTTTCAAAAATAGAGCTATACTGTTACGTTTTATTGGAATATTACGGTCATTCGTCTATTGCCATAATAATATAAAAACGATATTATGTTCTTGCAAAAGTCTCCATCGCCAGGACGTTTGGAGGTACCCATGACGTTTCATCAAGACATGAGACAAGTGGTGCTCGAGCATGGTGCTATCAACAACTCATACCTGGATCGCTTCCGAGGAGGAGATCTCACTGACTCTGATCTCAAGGAATTCGCACTTGAGTTCTACAACTTTTCCCGATTTTTCCCCCGGATCCTGATGTCTCAGCTTGTAAATACCGAAGACGAGCGGGTGGCCGATGAACTGACCAAGGTCCTGTATTCAGAATTGGGCGACGGACAAACCCGCCATCGACATGAACTCCTCTATCGAGACTTTTTGCGATCCGTGGGTATCGACATACACGAAGCCATGACGCGACCGATGCTCCCGTCGACCCTTGCCTATATAGAGGGGATGGAACGACTCTACACCGACGGCAATCACGCCAAGGCGCTGGGAGCATCCTTCGGACTTGAGAACATGGCCATCACGATGTGGGATCATTTGATTCCGGGTCTGACCCACCTGAAACTCACGCGTTATCCCCAGATGGATCTCGCCTATTTCACGTTTCACCGGCAACTTGAGGTCACTCACGAGGAGGCAATGGAACACGCAGTAGCGGCCGTCCAAGGAACGGATGAGACCAGGATGTCCAAACAGGATGAAGATGATTTTCGTTCCGGTGTCGATGCAGTGCTCGGCTACCTGGAAGGGTTCTGGGCAGGTTTGGAGCAACGCAAGACGAGATCCGACAACACGTGGACTGACTTAACTCAGCGGCGTGCGAGTTAGCGCCGCCGGAGGGTCCTATGCTGCAGGCTTGGGTCAGCCGATATGATTCCGGGGTGCCTTCAAGCGTCAACTATCCGGCATGGACTGTACCGGATCTCCTGCGACACTCATCAAACCGTTTCGCGAACTCCCCTGCACTTCTGTTTTACGGTACCTGCATCTCCTATGGAGAACTGGATGACCTTGCGACTCGATTTGCGCTTGGACTGCGACAACTTGGTATCAGTCAAGGCGATCGAGTTGCCATCATGCTCCCAAATATTCCGCAGACGGTTATCGCCTATTATGGAATTCAGAAAGCCGGCGCCGTCGTGGTGCCGACCAATCCACTCTACGTCGAACGAGAAATTCAGACGCAGCTGACCGATGCAGGGGCGGACACGATGGTGGTCCTTGATCTGCTCTATCCTCGCGTTCGAGCGGTGAAGGAGTCGACTACGCTTCCCAAGCGGATCATCGTCACCGGCGTTCAGGACTATCTTCCCTTCTTCAAGAAACTTCTCTATCCCATCAAGGCTCGGTTAGCCAACCGATGGGTATCCGTCGAGAAAGCTTCCTCCGTGTATGACTTCCTCGAACTCCTCTGCGCAAACTCCGAAATCGGTGCGGGTCCTTCTGCCGGTCTGCCTCACGTGCGACCGACCGATCTCGCCCAACTGCAATACACCGGTGGGACGACGGGAGAGCCGAAAGGCGTAATGCTCACGCACCATAATGTGGTCGTCAATACGCTGCAGGGCCGATACTGGTTCCCTGATTTTCGTGAAGGGCAGGAAATCTTTCTGGGTGCTATTCCATTCTTCCACTGCTACGGTCAGGCCACCTGTCAGAACCTAGCCATCGCGACAGGTTGTCCAATAGTCCTCCTCCCTCGGTTCCATGCGAACGAGGTCATCAAAGCAATTCATAAACATCGCATTACCATGCTCTCGGGTGTGCCCATGATGTACTCGATGATCGTCGAACATCCGGATGCTGGCCGCTATGACTTACGCTCGTTGCGTGTCTGCTTGAGTGGCGCGAGTCCGCTTCCCGCAGATGTACAGGAGCGATTCGAACTCCTCACCGGGGCCAGAATATCAGAAGGCTATGGCTTGACCGAAGCTGGTCCCGCAACCCATTGCAATCCGTTGAACGCAGAACATCCTCAAGGTTCTATCGGACTTCCATTTCCAGATACCGACGCCCGCATTGTGGATATGGACACCGGTGTTCGCGAGATTCCGGTGGGCGATGTCGGGGAACTAATTGTCCGCGGCCCGCAAATCATGCGCGGGTACTGGAATAGAGAGGAAGAAACACGCACCGTGCTGCGCGACGGATGGCTGTATACCGGCGACCTCGTCCGCCGGGATGATCGGGGATACTTCTATTTTGTCGATCGCAAGAAGGACATCATCAAGTCGCGTGGTGAGACAGTGTATCCACGGGAAGTTGAAGAAGTCTTGCGTCGACACCCATCGGTCAAGGACGCCGCCGTGGTTGGAATCCCGGACCACCGCTATGGAGAAACAGTGCGCGCCTATGTCGTGACCAAAGAAGGAGCGGGACTTTTGGAGAAAGAATTAATCGCGTATTGTGCCAAGGAACTAGCCCGCTACAAGTTGCCGGCCGCCATTGAATTTCGCGCTGAACTGCCCCGAACGATCATCGGCAAGGTGCTGCGCCGGACGATGCGCGATGAGGCCGTTCGCGCGAGCGAAGCCGAAGTGGTTCAACATCAAGCGGTGTGAAGGAGCTCCCCATGAAAGACCTCGTGATTGTGGCCGGCGTACGAACTCCGATCGGGAACTTCGGCGGCGCGTTGAAGGACGTCCCGCCTCAACGGCTCGGGGAACTGGTCGCCCGCGAAGTCATTGCGCGGAGCGGGCTCGATCCCAGGCTGATCGAGGAGGTCATCTTTGGTTGCGTCGGACAGCCGAGCGACGCATTCAACATCGCCCGCGTCATTGCTCTCCAAGCCGGACTCCCTCTCACGACTCCGGCGTACACCGTGCAGCGCAACTGC
>CAZOHW010000174.1:0-8605 GCA_964579525.1 uncultured Nitrospira sp.
GGGACAGGCGAGGGCCCGTGGTCAGTTCGAGTGGGTAAACCTCTACCTGAGCCGACCGATTACCGTTGCCATGGTCGCCCGCCAACCGTTCGTGGGACATCGATTCTCCGGAGTGGGCGCGAAGGCGGGGGGAGAAGACTATCTGTCTCAGTTTATGAACGCCCGTATCACCACTGAGAATACGCTCCGTCGAGGATTCGAATCAATTCAGTGAGCCTTGGCAGGTTTTACTTCATACTCTTCAAGTTCTTCGATAATCTCGGTGACAACACCTCGATCATCTTTGACAGCCGATAACTCCTGCCGCTCCGTATATTTGACGAGACCAACCCCTTTGACAAACCAGGCCGTCATGACATCGATGCCCGACACCGTATGCCGACTGGCGGAGAGATGGATCTTCATGGACATTCGCGCTTCGACTTTAATGGCGTCCGGGAACGTGCCGGCAGGGACCGTAATAGTTTCGCGACCAATCACACTGCTCCATCCGCGAGTATCGACCTTTTCGTCGGTTCCATCACGATCCATGTCAGTACCAAAATCCAAACCAGCTCGGTCAAACTGCTGAAACGACGATGGCACTTTCAAAGGGAACCGGAAAATCTGATAGGGAGTAATCTGTTTCTCCAGCGGCGTCCCTGGTTCCGACCCATAATACACTATCCCTACCGCGTCCCGCCGATAGTAACTGTCCGAGGGGCCATGATTGCCAGGATTTGAATCATGGAAAACCATGACACTGACCCCTTTAATGGCCTTCGTTTCTGTCACCGTCGACACATTCGTGAAAAACTTCCGCTCGATGGTCTGGAGCGGTCCCTCGCTGATCTGCCCACGATAGGTCCATCGGCTCCCGATTGTATCTGGGAAATACTCATCAGACTTCGCAATCGTGAGAGGCTCTTCCGCGCCACACACAGGTTGCCACGGGGACAGGCCCATCAGTATCCCCACAAGACCCAAGAACATTATTCGACCGACCATCAACTTGCCCATCATGTTCTACTCCACAACAACGGCTTTTGACGGTACCATAGGAATCCCAACAGCGGCAAGCCGCTCAACGAAATCCCACCACTAGAGAGGGCCCTGAGTCTCAACTCGACTTGCCTTCGTGCATGTCTCCTCGCATAATTCGTCGCCATGCAATCCCCAAATGGACCGAGACCAGCTGTCCTGATTACCGGAGCTTCGGGAGGCATCGGTCGTGCTCTCAGCCCTGCGTTCGCAAAAGTCGGATGGTACGTGGGGATCCACTATGCTCAACATGAGTCGAGTGCCAAGGCGACGTTGGAAGAAGTCATCATGGCCGGTGGAACCGGAGCGCTGTACCAGGCAGATGTCCGAGACGCTGAATCAGTTCGACAAATGGTCGACGTGTTCTCTGGTCGGACGTCCGGATCATTGACCCTGATCTGCAATGCTGGAATTGGACAAGGTGATTTGCTCGTACGGCACTCGGCCGAGATTTGGGACAATGTGATTGCGACAAATCTGACGGGACCGTTTCACTGCCTGTGCGCCATGGCTCCTATCATGCTCGCTCGTGGAGGAGGCTCGATCATTGTGATTGGTTCCCACACGGGATTTCATGGAGCCACAGGCCAGAGCGCCTATGCCACATCCAAAGCCGGTCTGATTGGGCTTGTCAAAACAGCTGCATTGGAATGGGGTCCTCACAACATTCGAATCAATCTGGTGCTACCTGGATGGCAAAAAACACACTTGACTGAGGGTATTTTTCCAGAAGGATCCGGCTGGCCCGACCATGCCCTGCACCGTCCACCGGCCATTGAAGAAGTCGTTGGGACGATCGTACACTTGGCCCAACTCAAAGATCTGTCGGGACAAGTATGGAATTGCGACAGCCGGCATCTGTAGCAAGAGCGTATGGTAGACGGCTTATAGCCGAAAAACCTGAATAACGTATGACTCAACTCAGTCCCAATGCTATAGACTTTACGTTATGAGCTCTTACCAATGAACCAGGGCGTCTTTATTACCGGCACGGACACAGGTGTTGGTAAAACATTGGTGACAGCTGCGCTCGCATTCCATTTAAAAAAGCACGGTGCGATGGTCGGCGTCATGAAGCCGATCGAGACAGGCGTTTTACCAGCAAGCGAAGGCCGGTCTGACGCCGCAAGGCTTCGCGCAATTATTGAAAGTGAAGAACCCCTGGGAGCCATCTGCCCCTATCCATTTGAAATCCCGGTCGCGCCGCTTGCCGCAGCACAGGCTGAGGGACAAACCGTCAATCTCGATACCATCCGAAGAATGTATCGTCTATTATCCGGCCGATATGCCTATACCATCGTAGAAGGAATCGGTGGGGTGCAGGTGCCGATTACAAGAGCAGCCCGTGTGGGGGATTTAGCCAAACTATTACGGATTCCCGTCATCGTGGTCGGTCGGTCTGGACTTGGCGGAATCAATCATGCATTACTCACGATAGAAGCACTTCGTCGCAATAGAATCCCTATTCTCGCCTTGGTCCTCAACCGCACACAGTCCGTCAGATCGACACTCGCCCGTATTCAGGAGCGTACAACGATCGAGATTCTTCGCAAACAGGCCGGTGTGCCGGTCCTTGGCCCACTTCCCTATGAACCGGGCATGCCTGGCCGCTTCCGGCCCACGGCCATACGGTTGGCTCGAACCTCGGTTATAAAGCAGCTGGCGAAGTTGACGCAGCAATTCGCGAAGCGAACTCGTTGACCGCTTGCTTGACATCGGCGGCCATGAGGATCGCGGAGATCGCCGCCACTCCATTGGCTCCAGCTCGCATCACCTGCTCAACGGTAGTAAGCGTCATGCCACCGATGGCGAAAATAGGAAGTGATGTCAGTGAACGAACAGTCTTCAACCCCTCGATACCGACCACCGGATCATGGTCAGCTTTTGAAGCAGGCTTGAAAATCGGGCCGAAGCCAAGATAGTCCGGACCACCGACCGTCGCGGCGATGACCTGGTCTGGATTGTGTGTCGAAAGGCCAATCAGCTTGTCAGGCCCCATCACGTGACGCGCAAGGCTGAGCGGAAGGTCTCCTTGTCCAAGATGAACTCCATCTGCATCCACCGCCAAGGCTAAATCACATCGATCGTTCACGATGAACAGGACACCGAGATCCTGTGCGATCTTCCTCAATAGCAACGCCTCTGCATACGCCTCCTTCATCGACGCTGTCTTATTCCGGTACTGAAACAGCTTGGCGCCAGCCGTCGCAGAAACCTGTAAGACTTCTGGAAGAGGGTGCTCAGGAGAGACCGATGGATCGAGAATGACATAGAGACCGGAGAGCATCGATCGACCTCGACTCTTCAAAATCTGGATCCTCTCGATTAGCGCTTGGGGTGTTCGACGAGCTTCTGTTTGACGATACGGAAGTGCGTTTCTAATTCTTGCCTGGTAACCATCGCCACGAGCCAATCCGGTACCATGAGTGATGGCTCAACAACTAAGTCAAAGTTCGCCAGAGTGTAAGTGCCATCCTCGACCGGTTGCAACGTCCACACTCGATGATAGCGCTTAAAGTCACCGCCTTTGAGATCGGTCACCAAGACACCATTCGGCAATGTTTTGGAGTCCGTCACTAATCGGTGTTCGCCTGGCATCAAGGGATGCTCGATGCGAAGATCAACGGTCGCCACTCCATCATGAGTGCTGACCTCAGCGACTCGCATTCGTGTATCAAAAAGGTCGGGCCAATGTTGATAATCGGTCAACAACGCGTGAACCGTGGCCGGGTTGGCAGGAAAGAGGACCTTCGCCGTTGCACGAACGCCCCCGCCCGGATCGCTGTTGACTGCCAGTCGATCCACATCCGCTCCCAGAGCCTCGTGTGCCCCTGCGGAAACCAAGAGAAGAGCCACCCCGATCAGGAGAACCAGGACGTTCAGCAGGGTTATATGTCGTTTACCCGACAATCGCATCCAGGAGTCGCTGGTGAATTTTCCGAACCCGTTCAAGTTGCCCCTTCGCCGGAAATCGTTCGTAGAATCCTTCGGCTCGAAACTCTTTGGCCAATGTGGCCCATGGTTTGACCAGGTCTGTAAACGGTTGATGGGAGCGTTGCTCCTCCCAATCGCTGATGAGCTTGCGATCCACGATCACATCGTCCAAGACGCGAATCAAGGCTTTCAGCGTGACATCTCTGGTAAACATATACCGCTCATTGTTGCCCCAGACCTCACCCATGACGTCTTTAATGCCCGTCAGATAATCACGGACCAGTGCGTAACACCGGTCAGGTTTCATCCCTAGATGGGAATCCATCCAGCGTTTATGCGTGATCACCACCTTGAGCAGCTCGTTGAACACCTCTGACTGCAAAATCCACTTCTCTTGCTTACTCCGTCCGCCGAGACGATTGATCTTGTACTGGAGCGGTGAGTCCGATTCACCGTACAATAGATTGACGACCTTGGCGGCAAATTTCTTTTCCGGGCTCTCCCACGACACCTTCTCATAGAGATCGACCAAATGCGACCGATTGATTCGCGTATGAGTGGAGTTGATGATCACGAACATCTCGGTGGCAAAGTCGGCGCTTCGCCCATCGAACAGGAGACAGGGCACCTCGACCTGTGCGCTCTGATCGGGATGTTTCTCATGAAAGAAGTGCAGCCCGGCGAGTCGATGTTGTCCATCGATCACCAGATACTTGCCCTTGGGTTCACTCAAATGACCGACGGAGTCCGAGTGGTCTGATTTTTGGAAACGAAGCGTTTCATCGGTAAACAGCAAGACTGTGCCGGGAATCATCGGTTGGGCCACGACCGTTTCAAAGAAATTCACGATCTGTTTGATCTTTTGTCGGTTCAGCACACGCTGGAATCCCTTGTCGCTACGCTCAATCCCCGCGATGAACTGGGCAACGTCGTCATGTTCGGATATCTTGGTCTGTTCAATCTCTTCCCCCTCGAAATAGTACCGGCTCGTGAACCGAACTTTTTCCAATAGGTCGCCGGCCTTATAGGAAATGAAATAAAAGGTCCCCTCTTTTTGCGTGATCTTCGTCGCGAGCATAGGGCCTCCATTGATGAAAATAGAAGCGTGCGAAGCGATTCTACGCGGCCCATTCCATGGCCGCAAGACGAGTGACTATGTTACCATCCCGCCACGATGATGACACGATGGGGTGGATATATCCTGGGCTTCTCGCTTCTACTAGCCGTATTGGGGATGGGGGTCAAATCCAAGGCACAAGAGCCAGAGGAGTCGGGAGCAACGACAGAGCTGGCCTGCAGCTTCATGATGGATAAAGGGACAGCCGGACAACACTGTCGTGTGCCATTCCCGCCAGGCTGCTTGGTCGCCCACATCCCCGGCACCACACATCCCTGGACGACAATCTCCAAAGGCGGCCACGTCCAATGCCGATTCGACGACAAGAGCACTGACTGGAAAACAACCATCACTGGAACCTGCGGCCGGTGCCAATCAGTCCGCTGTTCAGCCCATTTTAGTGTCCGCTTTGATTGCTCCGCCCAACAGTAGCTGGACTGACGCCCATGTCTCTCTCTACGACAATCAAGCAGGAAGCTCGCACATTGGGCTTCGATGTTGTTGGAATCACACGGCTACCCGAAATCGACAGACGGCCGACAATCCAAGAGCAGCGCGGCCCCACTCCCACCCCCGCTGAAGCCTCACTCTCCCCACACCTCCTCTCTCGGCTGATGCAATGGCTGGAGCGAGGCTATCATGGTGCCATGGCCTGGATGGAACGGACGCCAGAAAAACGTGCCGACCCTCGGCTCGTACTCCCTGATTGCCGATCGATCATCTCACTAGGGATCAACTACTTGACGGAGCACCATGCCAATGAACAGCCTGGATATGGTCGAATCGCCCGATATGCCTGGGGAATGGACTATCACAAGGTGTTTGACACCAGGCTACGCACATTGGAGCGGTTCATCCACAGCCTCGTGTCAGACGCTAAAACCCGGTCATACTCTGATACCGGCCCGATTATGGAAAAGGCCTGGGCGGAACGGGCGGGGTTGGGCTGGATTGGGAAACATTCCAATCTTGTTTCAGCCGAACATGGATCTTGGCTGTTGCTAGGAGAAATTTTAACAACCTTGGAACTTGAACCCGACGAGCCAGCAACCGACCTCTGTGGCAACTGCACCCTCTGCATTCAAGCCTGCCCGACGAAGGCGATTGTCGAACCCTACGTCGTCGATGCGACGCGCTGCATCTCCTATCTTTCGATCGAATGGCGCGGGAATGAGTCCACCATCTCCCAGGAGCTCAAAACGGGGATGGGAAACAAGATTTTCGGCTGCGATGATTGTCTCGATGTCTGTCCATTCAATCTACGAGCGGAGCCGACCAAGGAACAAGCGTTCCAACCATCTAAGATGACACTCGCCCCAAACCTCTATGAGCTGGCCGACATGGATGAGACGACCTTTCGTGCAACATTTCGACACAGCCCGATCCGACGTGCAAAACACCAAGGATTCCTTCGGAACCTATCCATCGCACAACGGAATCTCAGGCCCTAATGTTTTTACTCCCTTACGTTGTAGCGTCACGGAGCCCCTCGACAATACCGCACCGCGTTACCCTGGTTGTTACAGAAGGACATCTCAAAGCTAGTCATTGTGGGTATGAACGAGTAACAATTTTTTTTCTTTGTATTTTTTCTTCAGAATTTGGTAGATAGTTGACCCGGCGTCTGCTTGATGAATGAGGGGAGGACCCACCTTCCATCCTCACGTCAGTGTAACGTCGCTTTTCCATATCAATTTAAAGGGAGGCTATTATGCAGAGGTTTCGTTTACTCACCCCAACTCTCGCACTGGCTGTGCTGTTGGGAGCCAGTGGCTGTATTACGATGCCAGGGTCCGCAGGGGCGAAGGTCCACGATGTCACGTTCACGGCAACCGAAACGGAAATCGTCATCGACGGGAACGGAACGAAGTACAAGGCCTGGACCTTTAACGGTCAGATGCCTGGCCCGGTCGTCCGGGTCACAGAGGGTGATACCGTGAACTTCACTCTGATCGGCGACAAGAATAATTCCTTTCCCCACTCGATGGACTTTCATGCGGCCGAACTCGACTTCTTGAAGAACTACCACCGTACGGTGTCAGCGGGAGAAACCCATAAGTTCTCCTTTGTGGCGAAGAAGCCTGGTGTGTTCTTCTATCACTGCGGCGCAAGCCCGATGATCCAGCACGTCGCGCGTGGCATGTTTGGTGCCATCATCGTGGATCCTAAGAACGCCCATGCCTGGCCCAAGGCGGATCGGGAATTCGTCCTCGTGCAATCCGAGCTGTGGCAGAACCCGGACAATGTGCAGGCGATGTTCGATCGGAAATTTGATTTTACGGTCTTCAACGGCGGTATCTTCAAGCATCATCCCTTTATGCCTGGTGGAGAGCCGTTGGAAGTCAAGGTCGGTGAACGGGTACGGATCTATTTCGTGAATGCCGGCCCGAACGAGTTCTCTTCTCTCCATACGATTGCCGAAATCTGGGACAATGTCTACGAGAGCGGCAATCCAGCCAACAAGCTCACGGGAGTCCAGACCTATGTGGTCGGTCCTGGCAGCGCCGCCACATTCGATATGATCGTTGATGAACCGGGGGCGTATCCGATCGTGACCCACTCCTTAACGAGCGCCCTGCGCGGTGCGATTGCGGTGGTGGTCGCCAACCAGAATCCCAAGGACTATAAGGGCCAATTAATGCCGAATACCCCCTGGAACCCGTAATGAATGAGCGGGACACAGAGGTCTTGCAGTCAATTCATTATCACACAAAGGAGCACAGACTATGTCACTGAGTAAGAAGATGATGAGTGTGGCAGTTGCCATCGCAGCGACGTGGGCGCTGAGCAGCACGACGTCCTTTGCCGCCGAGAAGTCGCTCTATGAGCGGCTTGGCGGACAAGGCGCCATTCAAGCCGTCGTCACCAAGTTCATCAGCAACGTGGGCGGAGACAAGCGGATTAATGGCTATTTTGCCACCACCGACCTCAAAAAGCTCAATAGGCTCTTGGTCGAACAAGTCTGTATGGCAACCGGCGGACCCTGCAGCTACTCTGGTCGTGATATGAAGACCACGCATAAGGGCATGAAGGTCACTACCGCTGCCTTCAACGCACTCGTCGAAGACCTGGTCAGTGCGCTGGATACCTTCAATGTCCCGAAGAAGGAAAAGGATGAATTGATCGGCATTCTCGCACCGATGAAGGGCGACATCGTCGAAGTTCCCTGATGACTTGGTACGCATACTGTCTAGTACGCGCCTAAATCATCAGTGATCGACTGTTCATCTTTTCTGTGCCCGGACGGTTCATCGTTCGGGCACAGAAAATCTCCCCGGTACAGCTTCAAACCAACCGCATTACTCGTAAATCCAACCAGTTATCAACCTGATAGAGAATGAACCTTCAGGCCTTACATATTTTTCCAACATGTGGTTATCTGTTACCATGTTGGTGATTGGGAGATTGAGGAATACGCGGAGCCAACCAGAGCTATTATTCACCGGTCCTTACGTAAAAGGAGGAATACATGAGAGGGAAGCGCTTGATTGTCGCACTGTGCAGCGTTATTGCCGTTGCCGCATGGAGTACGGC
>CAZOHW010000175.1:0-8596 GCA_964579525.1 uncultured Nitrospira sp.
CCCCCACTCCGGTCGGACTTGACTCCAGTCGACGCTCCGCCTATGGACGTGCGCTTCGGCTGTCGTCTCAGGGATTATCTTCTGAATGTCGGGAAAGCGTGCACAGCGTTCCTGGCTCGTCAGTCTGGAAGCGGCATTGAGATCTTCTTGAAGTCGAACCAGGTCCGCACGATGCGTCGGCGGCAGGTCTTCCAGATCGAAAAGGTGCACCTCGTCGGTCGTCGTGTCCATCTGTCCGGCTAGGAAATGTGTATCGGATGGAATGTCGATCTTCAGTTTGGCAAGCCGTTCGCGTACCTTGGGATTGTTCGTCATCATCGCGAGGGCACGCGCATTGGGCTTGCCCTCATTGCCACCGCAGGCCCCGCAATCGAGGGCGGATTCATAGGGATTGTTGTCCGATGTGCTGCCATGCGCGCAGAAGAGCACAAGACGTGCGAAGTTCTTGGTCAGTCCCATCATCCGAAGTGCGGTGTCGACGGTCAGGACTTGTTCTTCCAAGGTGAAACCGGTCCTGGTGAGTCGTTCTTTGTGTCGTGACGAGGATCGGGCCGTCAGGTCGTATTGCCGCCTCAGGGTCTCGACAAATGCATCGATCGTTTCAGGTTTGAGTCCGGTCCGTTCGATTGCTTCGGTCGCGATCGGGGGCTCCGGGTCTCCTGCCACGGTCAGCGCGCGCTGGCGTAAGCCTTCGACCAACGCGGATGTGATACGGGACCTTCGGAGCCCGAGTTGTTCATGTAAGGCTTCTCTGATCACGGCCTGTTGTTCGGCCTCAAGCATCTCGGCGGTTTGACCCGGTGCCAACTTGTCTATTGTCAGCGTGGTGGCTAATGACGGAACGAACAGGCGTCGCAGCCAGGCGGTCCAGCGCCTATAGAGTGCCGGGACTAATGTCTTGCCAAAAATCGGCAGGCCGTAAAACCACCCCAGCGATTCCACCATGACATAGGGAGTCACGACATTTTCTTTCAGATCGTGTAGCAGCGTGTGTCCGGCGTGAACCCATTTGGATCCAGACTGGTGTTGTGACACCTTGTGATCGAGATAGCTGCGAGGGATTTCGCGAATTTCCTGCTTGGCGCGCATGATGACCGGAAACTGTTCTGTGTCATGTTCTTTCCCCCAGGCACGGTAGCGAATGAAGGCGGCGAAGAAGCCGGCGAAGCCGTAGGTTTCATGCGGGCCGGTCGATTCGAGGTGGCGACGAAATGGTTCGGAGCGCACGTCAATACAGTAGACCGACTGTGAGCACGGGCGCGCCGCCTCAGAGGGAACGGCATGTACCGCATGCGTGCGTAACTGTCCTAACAGCTGCTCCTGGTAACCGGCCTCCAGGGCCGTGAGCCACACCGGTCCATGGTCCGATTCGGGGAAGGCCTCTATCCAGTCGATGACTTGTTTGAGGTCTGCAGGAGTGCATGTCACGAGTGCGGTGGCCTCAATGTCCAACGAACGGGCCAGGGCGAGCAGTCGGCGTGCGGATCTACGACGGGCGGCTGCTTGCAGCCGGGGAATGACGTCGGTACGGTAGCGTGCGAGGATAGTGCTCCAGCTTTGCCCCTTCCGATGAGAGAGCCGGTCGACCTCCTCGGCATAGAGGGCAGGCAACCGGCCGGCCACCCGTTGCCGTCGAAGATAAAATTCTTCGGGATAGTCGCGCATGTAGGACATCACGGTCTCGTATCGTCCATCGATGCCGAGATGGTCTTTGCAAGCCTGTGGGACCAATTCGCGCGCGTACCAGAGACGAATGGCCAGAAACTTCACCAGTCCGACGGGGTTGGCTTGCTGCCAAGGATAGTCACGCTCCTCGCCTCGCCATTTGATGAAGCCGGCCCAACCAGGTAGCGCCGTCAATTGTAACGATAAGTAATCCTGTAGTAGTTCAGAGGGAATTCCCAGCGTATTCAAGCTTTCGAGGAGCGAGTCTTCGGGATAGTCCGGCAGCTGCGCGATCTTTCTGCGACTGTCCTTGATTCCACAAGGAGACCATTCGTGGGAGGCCATGGCTTTCCAGGCTTCATACAGACCCTTTTCACGACCCGGCATGGCCCAGGTGGCATGACCTTCGTCGAGGAAGGCTCCGCACCATTTGATCATCTGCTCGTTGATCTGCTGGACGATCTGTGTGCCGAGCGTATCGTCGCACCAGTGTGAAAGCGTGAGCCATCGACACAGTGCGCCTTGGCTCTCATCCACGACTTTGCGGATTCGATCATCCAGTGAAAAAGGAGGGAGGACGAGTTCCAATGTCCGGGCGAGTGCGTGGATCAGGGGCCTGTCGGGATCTTCCAGTTGATCGTCAAGCGGTTCCAGGGCCGGAGCACACAGTCCATCAGCCAGACAGGCACGCAAGATCGAGCCGTGTGTGACGGTATGCGATCCGATGGTCACATGCTTGTCGATGACTCGCGACTTGAGTGCATCATCGAGATGAGTCGGCCGGATTCGGCCGGCCTTGAGGTACTCACGATACAGATGACTGGGAAGATAGCCGTTGCCGCCCATGAATTGCTTCCCACGCTTGATGGCCTCCTCGAACGGCAGATATTCGATGCTGTGCAATGGATTGTGGTGAACGAAGGTCCGCATCGGCCAGTACTGCGCAATGACTTCTCCCGCCAGACGGACGACTCCTCGCAGTTCCATTCGCCTGGATTCAATGTCGGTCACGTGGTCTAGTCGTTCCATGCGAGAGATCGCTCCATGGTGTCGGTGTCGGTCTTATTCGGAGCCTGATCCGATGCATACCAGCTGGTCGGAGCCAAGCCAAGCGCCAGCAGGGCCAGCACCACGATCAACAGCGAAGTCAATTCGGGACGCCGGAGGTCGGTATAGCGTAAATCCGACCGGCGAGCGCCGAAGAGCAACTGCTGCACCATCTGCATGATGTACCACGAGGCGGCCAGCCAGGCCGTGAGCGCGATGAACAGGCCGATGGTTGAGGAGGGCGGTGCGGTCAACAGCAACCCCATGAACCCTGTGAACACTCCGAAAGGTGGGATTCCCATCGCCGCCAGCGCCAGCAGCGACAGCAGCATCGCATAGCTCGGCATGGGGGAGGCCAGCCCGCTGATGGCCTGCGGGTCCACATCGTCCCCGTATCTCGTGCGGATAACCTGCCAGGCGACCAACAGTCCCCCGGTGGCGAGACCGACTGCTCCGGCCAGCACGGCCGCACGAGGTGTCGCCGTGTGGGCTCCGGCCACAAACCACCAAAGGATCGAAAAGAACGAGACACTGCCATAGCCCACTAACAAACGGACTCGCGACTGGGCCAACGCTTTGATCGCGCCGTACAGCGAGCTAGCCAAGGCCAGGAGGCTGACGACCGCAACGAATTCATTCGGCATTGTCGGCATGGCTGTCGCCAAGCCGTGAAGGCCAAGCACCGGCAGCAGCAACGCAATGAACGGCGGTAAGCTACCCGGCAGTCTGGTCAGTGCCGTGAGATACCCGTCATGAAACGGCATAAGCGGCAACAGAACGGCACAGGTCGCCAAGGATGCCACCGATGAAATGGGTGGTCCAGCTGCGAGCGAAAGGCCAGTGCCGACGACACCGAGACCGAAGGAGCCGATACCCCACCAGGAGATGGGCCAGAGCGTGGT
This sequence comes from uncultured Nitrospira sp., assembly GCA_964579525.1. Lineage (GTDB taxonomy): Bacteria > Nitrospirota > Nitrospiria > Nitrospirales > Nitrospiraceae > Nitrospira_D. Next base: position 3,615 of record CAZOHW010000175.1, read on the forward strand.
GTGGTGACGGTACAGGAGGACCATGATGATCAGCATGAGCGAGATCAGACACAGCAGACCGAACGGATTTCCGGCGGTGAGCACGCCCATGCCCAACCCGAGAAAGACCAAGGTCATGGTCCAGGAGAACCGATGGCTTTCGTGAACCGGCTGGCCTAATGCGGACACCACGGCTGCGATCGGCAGCAAATAGAGTGGTAAGAGACCATCAGGCGGAGTCGGAAGTTGGTTGGTAAGCCCGATGATCGACGCAAGATTGATGACAGACCAAATGATTGCGGACATCTTCACGCGGTAGGAATCAGACCACAAGGCCAAGCAGACGACTGCACCCGCGAACGGTATTCCGATGAACAACCATGGTATGAACATGCCCATCATCGAGACCACCCGCGTTCCAGCTTGTCGATCCGATGAACCACTTTCGAGGTCAACGAACCAACCAGTTGATAGAGCTCATCGGCATAGATCCGATTCAGGAACACCGTATAGAGACGAATCCTCAGTCCGTCAATCCATGCCGGCATCCGAACAGTCCGCCCGTGGGCCTGCATATACAGATAGGTCCAACCGAGGATCGTCATGAACGCAGCCATTACGACCATGAGGTCAAAAAGCCAGTCCGGAAGATCAGCAGTCTTGAAATATGACGCCACCTCTTCCGGGTCGGGGTACAGGAATGCGGTGAACGATTCGACGGCGAACAGATAGACGAACACGATGAAGAGGAGCGTCAGCAACATGATGGCCGACACTTTCCACGAAGCCACCGCACGAAGTCGCGTCAGCGTCAGGATCGCTTGCGACGAGGTGATCCAGATAAAAAAGAGGATAATGACGGTTCCTTGGGATTCCAGCAATGGAATACGCAGGACTCCATGCGTGGCCAATAAGATAAGCAATGGAATAAAGAGTGTCGTCACAAAGCCGGTCAACCACGTCAAGCGAGAGAATCCCGCCTGGTCATCGGCATGGTCTCCATGGGGGAAATGCGGTTCCTGTCGTGCCTTATGGATGACATTGCCACAATTGAGGAACACCGTTGCTTTGAAGAGACCGTGAGCGATCAGATGGAACACGGCTAGCGAGAAGGCTCCCAAGCCGCATTCCATAATCATGTAGCCCATTTGGCCGATCGTCGAGAAACCGAGCGTCTTCTTGATATCGTTTTGCGCCAGCATCATCGTCGCGCCGAGAGCGGCCGTCAGTGTTCCGACGACGAAGGCGACGTGCAGGGTCGTTGAGCTCATTCCGAAGAGCGGAGCGAGGCGGTTGATGAGAAAGCCTCCGGCATTGATGATCCCCGCGTGCAGCAATGCGTGGACCGGCGTGGGAGCGAACAGCGATCCGGGCAGCCACAGATGCAGAGGAAACTGAGCTGATTTGCCCATCGCGCCGATAAAAAGGAGAAACGTCACAGCCGTGGTCGCGCTGACTTGCATCCCAGGCAGAATCGAAAGGGCCATTGGTGTGGCGGCTGCTCGGGCAAAGAGCTCTTGGTATTCAAGCGTGCCGTAGAGCTGGTATGCGAGCACGATACCGGCAAGGAACGCCGTATCGGCAACGCGTAACAGCGTAAATGTCTTAAACGCGCCCGCCAATGTCGAAGGGTGTGCATGGTTGTGTGCCAGTAGGTAGAGCAGATAGCTGAGGATTTGCCAAAAGAGAAACAGCATCATGAGGTTCCCGCTCGATACCATGCAGATCAACACGAAGTCGGTCAGGCAAATTAATGTAAGATACCGGCGCGCATGATGATCTTGATACATGTAACTTATCGAGTAGCAGTAGATGATGGTGCTGACGCCCGTGATCAATGTCATCATGACTGCACTGAGTCGGTCGACATAGAAACCGATGGGAATGATTAAAGAAGTGACGGAGGCCGGATCATAGAACCGAACGGTGATGGGACTCTGCGATGAGATGAGGGTCAACGTACCGATGGAACTTAGGAATGCCAGACCGATGGGATAGGCGGCTGCCTTCGCGCGGGTGAAACGCGACGTCTCACCACCGATCATCACGATGCCGGCAGCGGCCAAGAGGAGAAAAGGAACAATGAGTACTAGCGATAAAAGCACGTCATTCCCCGGATGGTTGAAAAGCATTCACCCTCTCTCTGTCAGGCGATGGATATACCTCCAGCCACGGTGGGAAGCTAACCATTAATACGGGTTCGCCATATTCGTCAAGCAGGGACTGCGCGTCCATGTCTTCTAGAATCCGGCCATCTCAACTTCACGTGGTCATGCAGTGTCGATCAAAGTGTGCGTTCCTGGGCGCGCTTATCCAAGCGTTGAATGGTGGATGTCAAGGTGTACCCTACACGATGTAACACCGCGTCGACATAGAGTCGATTGAGAAACAGCACATAGAGGCGGATCCGGATGCTGTTGATCCAGGATGGAGTCCATGCGGTACGGCCATGAGCCCGCATGTACAGATAGATCCAGCCCACAACCGTCACCAGTGTCGATACCACGAGGAAGAAGTCAAAAAGCCGGTTCGGGAGATCGCCGGCCTTGAAGTATGAAGCCACTTCCTCCGGAGGGTACAGGAATGCGGTGAACGATTCGACGGCGAATAGATAGACGAATACGATGAACAAGAGCGTCAGCAACATCGCGACAGACACCTTCCAGGACGCGACAGCTCGCAATCGGGTCAGCGTCAAAATCGCTTGCGAGGACGTGATCCAGATGAAAAAGAGAAAGATGACGGTGCCCTGAGATTCCAGCAGCGGAATCTGTAACACGCCGTGAGTCGCTAATAGAATCAGCAAGGGGATCAGCAAGGTAGTAAGAAATCCCGTCGTCCACGTCACGGGCGAATAGCTTTCTTCCATCGCGTGATGCCCTGCGTGGGGAGCGACCGGCTCTTGTCGTGCCTTGTGAATGACGTTTCCGCTGTACAAGAACACCGTCGCTTTGAACAGACCGTGGGCGATCAGGTGGAAGACAGCCAACGAGAAGGCTCCCAAGCCGCATTCCATGACCATGTAGCCCATCTGGCCAATCGTCGAAAAGCCGAGCATGTTTTTGATGTCGTTTTGCACCAGCATCATCGTCGCACCGAGGATGGCCGTCAGCGTTCCGATCACGAGGGCGACGTGCAGAGTCGTCGAACTCATTCCGAAGAGCGGGGCCAGTCTGTTGATGAGAAATCCTGCGGCATTGATGATGCCGGCGTGCAGTAAGGCGGTCACGGACGTCGGGGCATAAAGATACCGGGGCAGCCAGCCGTACAGTGGAAACTGGGCGGACTTACTCATTCCGCCGACAAGGAGCAGCAAGGTGACCGCCGTCGCGCCGTTGAATTCGACACCAGGGAATAGGGACACCGTTGCCGTCGATCGCGCGGCGACGGCAAATAGATCAGGAAATTCCAATGTGCCGTACAGCGAGTATGCCAGCACGGTCCCACCCAAGAAGGCCACATCACCGACCCGTAAGAGCGTGAAGGTGCGAAACGCGCTTTTCAGCGTCTCTTGGTGGCTATGATTGTGCACGAGCAGATAGAGCAGGTAACTCAGTAACTGCCACAGCACGAACAGCATTAATAGATTGGCGCTGGACACCATGCAGAGGAGGACAAATACGGTCAGCCCGATCAAGGTGAGATACCGGCGCTCGTGCATATCTTGGAACAGGTACTCGACGGAGTAGGTGTAAATGATCGTGCCGATTCCGGAAACCAACACCATCATGACCGCGCTCAACCGGTCGATATAGAGACCGATGGGGACGGCCAACACCGTTGACGCGACCGGGTCGTACAGTCGAAGCACGATCGGGCCTTCCGTAGCCACCACATACAGCGTGATGATGGCACCGCAGAAAGCCGCGCCGATCGGCCATGCAGCAATTTTTGCACGAGCGTGGAGCGTGGTCTCGCTACCGAGGCCCACGATAAGAGCAGTGATTAGTGGAAGCAGAGGCACAAACAACACAGCGGCCATCATCAACCTCAAAGGGATCCTAAAAACACAAAAGCCAACCGTCCGCTCGATCCACAGATCGAGACAGAATCAGTTGGCTTGTACTGCGACCGGCCTTTCGCTCGAACTGTCGGTCACCCTACGGCCTGTAACACAGAAACCAAACGTGGGCCCTCATCTTAAAATTCTACGGACGGGGACCATCGCCATCTAATGAATACAGCGTTCATCCTGCAGTACAGGGAGAGCATATCGTCAAGATGCAAACGATAGTTACGTCTCCCAATGTCGACACTGAACGGGAAGCCGGCAATCGTACGTGGCTCAGGACGGAGTTGCGTTTCTCACCTGCTGAGATCTTCAGTGTCGTTCCGTCCAAAACTTTCGAGAATGAAGCCGGACGGGACTGTCGTCGGCTAAAACATGTAGCAGGATTTTAAAGACATACGCAATGAGCTGTTAGAGCCAATAAAATAGGAATAGAGGGTCCGTCTACCATAGGCTCTTCGGCCCACTTCATGTATGAAAATAGGACGCCTACTCAAACGGATGACGCATTGACTCCCACTCTTAGCATTGCCTTGTGTATCGCATGCTCTCTATAATTGCTCGTAGGTAGATCTTTCCGACGAACACACGTGTTGAAAAGTGGTGCGAAGTGTATAACGCCATTAGGCAGGCTGTGATTAAATTCGAGCAGGACTTTATGGGACGAGGACCGACGGATGTCCGAGCGTTCATCGTCCACGACATGGTGGTTGTTCGGTTAAAGGGGGTCCTGACTCAGGCCGAGCGTCAGTTGGCCAAGAACAAGGACGGGATCGAGATGGTCAAGCTCATGCGGCAGAACCTCATCGCACAAGGGCGGGATAGTTTGTGCGGCGAGATTGCGTCCATCACCGGCGTAAAGGTGACGGGACTGTATACGGACATTGACGTGCAGATCGGAGAACGGGTCATGGTGTTTACGCTCGATCAAGATCTGGATGGTGTTCAATTTGTTGGGCCGTAGTGTGCATGCGGAAACTTTTCGCTACCTAGT
>CAZOHW010000176.1:0-8594 GCA_964579525.1 uncultured Nitrospira sp.
GAGATGCTCCTCGTGCTGTTCGCGGCTCAGTGGGGATCGCCACGTGCCACGCTGATTCGGCTCGCTCTGCTCGACGAGCTTCGCCGAATAACGAACTCGTGGGTTATCTCGTGAGCCGGCCATGCCACCTACAATATGACCGTCCTGCTTTTGCTCATGAGCCTGTGATCAGTAAAAGCAGCGTCGAACAAGTATATCCGTTGAGAGGACTACTCGCGGTGCACATCTTCGAATCTCAACCGGAGGAAACAGCATGTTTCTTAAGGCCACAGCCCTCTCCTCTGTCGTCTTCCGCCACAGTGCCGACCGATTCACTGTTGCAAGACTCCCCAATCGTGCGTTCATTGACTCACTCTATTCATGGTTTAGCCGTTCATCAACGCCAGTACTGATTCTTGCACTACTTCCGAGGCAGGCGGGGTGTGTGGGCCATTCAGTCTGTCGTGTATGGTGCAGGCATGAGCGGTGAGGAAAGGCTTCGTGAAGACCACGGCCCGATCGGAGCGGTTGCTGCCGTGCATGGCCCAGTCGTCGATATTGCCTGCGACTATTTGCCGCCGCTTCACCAAGCCCTGTCTTCCGCACTCGACGGTGAGCGCTATATCTTTGAGGTCTACCAGCACCTCGATGAACGTCACGTCCGTGCGATCACGCTTCACAGCACCGGGGGATTACAACGGGGGATGCAGGTGTTCGATACGGGCGCACCATTGCAGGTGCCGGTATCGCCGGACTGTCTCGGCCGTTTGTTGAATGTCTTCGGCGAACCGCTGGACGGGGGACCGGCGCTTACCACCGAGCAGTTTCGCAATATTCTCGGTCAGCCGATGCCGCTCCATCAGACGATCAGCGCGAGCGGGATCTTGGAGACAGGCATTAAGGTGATCGATTTGCTGTGCCCGTTTATTCGAGGCGGAAAGACCGGCTTGTTCGGTGGTGCCGGAATCGGGAAGACCGTCCTGATTACTGAATTCATGCACGCGATCGTGGCCCTGCACCAGGGGGTGTCCGTCTTCGCCGGCGTCGGGGAGCGGATCAGAGAAGGGCACGAACTCTGGCATGAGATGCAGCAGACTGGAGTCATGTCCCACACGCTGATGGTCTTCGGTCAAATGGACGAATCGCCGGGCGTGCGTTTTCGCGTCAGCCTCGCCGCGCTGAGCTATGCCGAATACTTGAGGGATACGCTGGGCAAAGAGGTACTGTTCTTAGTCGATAATGTGTTCCGTTTCGTCCAGGCCGGGAGCGAGATTTCCGGACTCCTAGGACGGATGCCGGCCACCGTCGGCTATCAGCCGACCTTAATGAGCGAAGTTGCAGAACTTCAGGACCGCATCATCTCCACGACGAAGGGTGCGATCACGTCCGTGCAAGCGATCTATGTGCCTGCCGACGACATGACCGATCCCGCCGTCACCAGCATCCTCAATCACCTGGATACCAGCGTGATTCTCACGCGCACCCAGGCCAGCAAAGGGTTCTATCCGGCCGTAGATCCACTGCAATCCAGCAGCAAACTGATGGACCGACATTTTCTGGGCGATCGGCACTACATGGTGGCCGAGGGGGTCCGTGAGCATCTCGCACGGTATCATGAACTGGAAGATGTCATCAGCATGCTGGGTCTGGAAGAGCTGTCCGAAACTGACCGCCGCATTGTGATGCGCGCCCGCAAACTACAGCGCTATCTGACCCAGCCGTTTCACGTCACGGCTGCCTTCACCGGAATCAAAGGGGCAGCGGTCCCGCTGGAGACCATTCTTCAAGACTGTGAAGATTTTTTCCGCGGCGAATTTGATGGCGTGCCGGAAGACCACTGTTACATGCGTGGTTCGATGCGGGAGGACCGGCTATGACGTCCTTCGTCATGCATTTGCAAAGCGCAACCCAATACGAGCAGGTTGATAGTGTGACGATGTTCATAGGCGAGGACGCCTCCGGCAGTTTCGGAATCATGGCCGGTCACCACCGCATGATGACGGCGCTTCAGTTCGGCTTGGCGCGTTTCCACACGGATGACAGTGACTGGCAGTTCCTCGCGCTCCCGGAGGGGTTGCTGTACTTCGTCGACAACGAGCTGTATCTCAACACCAGACATTATCTGCGCGACCGGGACCGAGCTCGGATCACACAGGCTCTGGAGCAACAGTTGCGCAGGGAAGAGGCCGCGTTGCAGGACCTCAAAGTAAGCTTGCATCGTCTTGAAGAAGAAATGTTCAAGCGGTTGTGGAGTTTGAGCCGCGGTCGAGAGGCGTGCACATGAAGAACCACGATGAATTGAAGCAGCGCGTCTCGAAACAAGTCGAGCGAATGCAGCAGGCCGATAGAGATCGCCCGACGCTCCTGGCACAAACGGCCTACCTTGGGACGCTGGGGCTTCTCCTTGTAGTGCCGGTCATTGTGGGGGCCTATCTCGGCCGTTGGCTGGACGGGCTTGTCGAAGGCTACTCGATGCGATGGACCCTCAGTCTGATTGTCGTCGGGGTGGCTGTGGGGGCGTTCAATGTCTACCGCTTTATTAAGGATTAGCGCACATGTATAGCCGAGAAGCAGCCGGAACCGTCTTTGAGATCGGACCGATCCATATCACCCACTCGATCGTCGTCACATGGGGAATCATGCTGGCATTGGCTATCTTCTCCTGGGCTGTCACGCGCCGCCTCGGTTGTGAACCTGGTCCGCTGCAAGCCGCCATAGAAGGCGCTGTTGGAGCCATCGATGACACCATCCGTTCTGTATTGCCTGGTCATGCGGAACGAGTCTTCCCCTTCATTGCCACGTTATGGATTTTTATCCTTCTGGCCAATCTCATCGGACTCATCCCCGGTATCCATGCGCCGACCGGCGATCTGTCTGTGACGGCGGCACTGGCTGTCCTGGTGTTCGCATCCGTCCATTGGTTCGGGGTCGGCATCGAAGGAATCAAACCATACCTCCGCCATTATCTCGCGCCGTCGCCTCTGCTGTTGCCGTTTCACATCATCAGTGAGCTGTCACGGACCTTGACCCTCGCCGTCCGCCTGTTTGGAAATATGATGAGTCTGGAGATGGCGGCATTGTTGGTCTTGTTGGTGGCGGGATTTCTGGTTCCCATTCCGCTCTTGATGCTCCATATCGTTGAGGCCCTGATCCAAGCCTATATTTTCGGCATGCTGGCATTGATCTATCTCGCCGGCGCCATCCAGACACGTGCGCTCCGTTCAACATCAGAAAAAGGGTGACCGTATGCGAGACATAACCTGGTTTTCCGCGTTATCTACCGTATCCGCCGTGCTGGCGATCGCGATCGGCACGCTGGGGCCCGCCATCGCCATGGGACGGGCGATTACGCAAGCGTTAGAAGCCCTGGCGCGGCAGCCGGAGGCGGAAAAGGCCATCACGCGGACTCTCTTCATCGGTCTGGCGATGATCGAGTCGCTTGCTATCTACTGTCTGGTGATCGTACTGATCGTGCTCTTCAGAAATCCGCTGCTGGAGTATCTGCTGAAATGATCGGGCTGAGTCTGAGACGTGGAGGCGGCACGTACAAGGGGTAAACCGTAAGAGGCGATGCGTGGAATTGAATTGGACAACATTTACGCTTGAAATTCTGAACTTCTTGGTTCTGGTTTGGGTGCTCAAGCGGCTCCTCTATCAACCGATCCTGAAGGTCATTGCCGAGCGCAAAGCCCAGATCCTGAACACGCTCGTCGATGCGGAAACGCAGCGGAAGGACGCGCAATCTCTACGGGAACAGTATGAAAACCGGCAGGCTGAATGGAACCGAGAAAAAGAAACGGTTCAGAATCGCATGATAGAGGAGGTGAACGCCGAGAAAACACGCCTGTTGGCCGGACTCCAGGTCTCCCTCGAACAAGAGCGTGAGAAGGCCAGAGCGTTGGAAGAGAGGCGGCTGACCGACCTGACCAGGCAAGCGGTAGATGCAGCGATTGTGCAGGGGGGACGATTTGCCGCCAGGCTGTTGACACGCCTCGCGAGTGCCGAACTCGAAGCCAAGCTGGTGGAGATCTTGCTCGAAGATCTGCGCCGGATTCCGGACGAACGACGGCAAGCCATTCGAACAGCCTGCGCGAAGGCCGATGTATCAGCCATCGTCACGAGTGCGCATGTCCTCAGCGAACCGCAACAGAAGTCTGTGGTGGAAGCCGTTCAGTCGTTACTTGGTCGGCCCGTCTCCTGCGAGTGGCGAGAAGACAGAGACTTGCTGGCAGGCATCCGTCTCAGCCTGGGTCCTTGGATGATGGGGGCCAACTTGCAAGACGAATTGAAAGCCTTCTCTGAAACAGCCCAATCGGTGGGTGTCTCTCATGCTTCGTAACTCGCTCCTTTCCGGACAAGCAGCCTGGCTCGAACAATACCGCCTGGGCTTGCGTATCATAGAGCAAGGCCGTGTCCGATCCGTCGGTGACGGGATCGTCTGGATCGAGGGGCTCCCCTCCGCGGCCATGGAAGAAATCTTGTGGCTCGAGGACGGCAGCCGAGCCCTCGTGTTTCACTTGGCGAAGGAACGACTTGGCGCCATTCTCTTGACGCAAACCACCCGATTGACTGCGGGGACGATCGCGCATCTGTCCGGTCACCGACTGAGTCTGTCGGTCGGCGATCAATTGATGGCCCGCGTGATCAATCCACTGGGTGATCCCCTGGATGGACAACCGCCATCGGATTTTTTGAGCAGACGCGAACTCTTTGCTCCTTCGCCGCCGATCGTGGCTCGGGACTTTGTCCATCGTCCCTTGTACACCGGGAGTAAAGTCGTTGATACCCTCATTCCCGTCGCCAAAGGGCAACGTCAGTTGCTCATCGGGGATAATGGCATCGGCAAGCGCGCCTTTGCGCTGGACACGATCATCAACCAGCGTGGGAAAAACGTCCGGTGCGTCTACGTCTCGATCGGTCAAAAGCGGTCGAGCATTGTCACCACGATCGAGACGCTAAAAACCTATGGGGCCATGCATTACACAACCGTCGTCGCTGCTGAGGCGACAACGCTGCCGGGACTCAAATACCTGGCTCCCTTCGCTGGGTGTGCGCTGGCCGAAGAGTGGATGTGGAAGGGCCATGACACCCTTGTAGTCTATGATGATCTCACTACGCATGCGCAAACTTATCGGGAACTGTCGTTGTTGTTGCGGCGCCCGCCCGGACGGGAAGCCTATCCGGGAGACATTTTCTTTCTGCATTCGCGCTTGCTCGAACGGTCCACTTGCCTGGCGCCTTCATTGGGAGGCGGGAGCATGACGGCGCTGCCCGTCGTCGAGACCACGCAGGGGGAAATCGCCGCTTATATTCCAACCAACCTGATTTCTATCACCGACGGCCAAATCTACTTTGATACGCGACTGTTCGCCGCAGGCACGATCCCTGCGATCGACGTCACTAAGTCGGTCTCGCGGATCGGTGGCAAAGGACAACATCCCCGAATCAAGGAGCAGGCCGGGCGCATGAAACTGGATTTTCTGCAGTTTCTCGAGCTGGAAGTCTTCACGCGGTTCGGGGCCAAATTGGAAACGACAATGGAAGCCAAGATCACACGGGGGCGCCTGTTGCGCGAGATCTTGAAACAAGACCGACTGTCTCCGCTGCCCATCGAATTCCAACTGGCCTGGCTTACGGGATTCAACCGCGGCTTGTTTGACAACATTCCGCCGGAGAAGATCGGATCGGTACTGAACCACATCGCCTCGCGTCTCTCCACAAGTCGCCTCACCCTTGACCAGCAAGACGAGCAGTGGGCCGAGGCCGTGACAGGTTGGCTCAAGGAGGGCTCCGCCATATGAGCCGTCGCCGGGAACTCGACGACCGCCTCCATGCGTTGCGCGATATCAACGGCATTCTTCGCGCCATGAAAAACCTCGCGCTCATGGAGCAGCAGAAATTGACCAGATTTCTCACCACTCAACGTCGAGTAGTGAACAGCATTGAGACGGCGGCGGAGGACTTCTTCTCCTTTTATCCCGAAGTGGCTCGCCGATTGGGCAAGGGTACATCGGTGTGGTTGATCATCGGCTCAGAACGAGGCTTTTGCGGTGACTACAATGAACGGCTGCTGGAAGACGTGGAACAGCACATCCATGAACGTTCACTGCACGAGCCGCGTCTGGTACTCATCGGGCGGAAGCTCGTCGCCAAGCTCGCACAAGACCCACGGGTTGCGGCGTCACTTGCAGGCCCGACCGTCGCCGAGGAAGTGCCTGTCGTACTTATCGCACTAATGGCCAAGTTGAGGGAATTACAGGCAAGCCAGAAACCTGGCATCCGCTTGGAAGTCACAATCGTTCATCAACAGCCTTCTTCCATAGGAGGTGGGGTATGTGTGCATGAACCCATGAAGCGGGCATCACGCCGTCCGGTTCGCATGAGCTATCCACCCGTGCTAAATCTTGATCCTCTTTCGTTCGCAACAGACCTGATCGACCAGCACCTGTTCAGCCTCTTGCACGAGGTCTTTTACAGTGCATTGATGGCTGAGAATCTCCGCCGCTTCCAACACATGGACCAGGCCATCCAGCGATTGGAGAAGGATATGGCGGAGCTTGCTTTGAGAAGGAACAGCTTGCGTCAGGAAGAGATCACTGAGGAAATCGAGGTCATCATGCTGAGCGCGGAAGCGCTGAGACAGCACTGATCATTGGCTCGCAAAGGACTCCGCAAGTAAAGAAAGAAGGAGGCGCGTATGACGGAAGAGGTACTCTTTATACTGCTTGGCCTAATAGCCGGTTTGCTGAGCGGACTCATTGGGATCGGCGGCGGGGTTATTATCGTCCCGGCGTTGCTGTTCCTGTTTGGGTTTTCGCAGCACCAGGCACAAGGGACGACCTTAGCGCTCATGGTGCCGCCCATTGGGCTTCCGGCTGCCTGGATGTATTACAAGCAAGGCAATGTGAACTTCGAGGTGGCCATGCTGATCTGCATTGGCTTCTTCCTGGGCGGATTCTTGGGCGCGAAGCTGGTGACCGGTCTCTCCAACGTCGCGCTGGAACGGATCTTCGGTGTTGCCATGTTGGCAATCGCCGTGAAGATGCTCTTGGCTAAATGACCCAATGTGATTTTAAGACTGGCCATTATGTCGAAAGCTCATCATCCGTTTGGTACGAATAAGGCCGGTCAGCCAATTATCGAGATGAAGGTCGGTGCGTTTGGACTATAGCTCCTAATAGCTTCTACGGTCCACGGAGCTAGAGGAGACCGGAGGCAAAGCGGCCTTGCAATAGCTCTCTTCAGAAACCAATCCTGAAAAAATCGAGTTGTCCTGAATCAAGCACTGACGATCTCACTGGAAGGTGCCCTGGACGCCTGACCAGGAACGATTGGAAGCGATGAGCTGGCACGCGACCTGATTGCATTTATCTGGATTGCCGCGCCGCAGGTGAAGGTGAGTCCCTAATGTGCGCGTGTCGGGGCATGGACGCATCTGATACAGTGAACCCCTCAGCGCGTTGATGTGATGAACGGGAACCTGCGGCCGAGCCCCGTCGTTGCGTCGTGAAAATCAGCATGAAGGAAGGGGGCTTCTCTCCTAACCCCAGCAGGAGATTTCCGACTACACTGCCCCAAAATAGTACAGCACGACACCGGAGTTGGGGCATTCGGCTACGACAGTTCGAGTTTTGTTGTGGAACAACACCTCACGCCGATTCAGCTCATAGGATCGTCTGAATTGGGGCCATAATGAGGAAAGCTCAAAATCCCGGTACTTTCCACGTGCTCTGGTTCATTACCTTCCGATCGAACCGTGATGGCATTCAAGATGCTCTAGGAATTTCATGGAACATAGAAGGAGGATTTGTGATGATGAAAGACCGTTCGGAGTCTTATGGCATTGTGGCTATCGGATTGATGCTTATGGCGACGATGCTGTCGTGTGGCTTCCGTCCGCCAATCGATGACCGCGTTCCCCCTCCACACTTGGAGAAAGCCGTCGCTTTACAGGCGCCGTTCGGCGACGCGCGGCAGGCTGCGCCAGAAATCGTGACAGCGGGGAAAGCCCTCTATGAAGGCAAAGGTACCTGTTATCTCTGTCATGGATTGAGTGGGAAAGGTGACGGCCCGGCGCTCCACATACACGCCCAAAATCCTCCACGAGACTTCACGGATTGCGCGGTGCAGAGGGATCGTGATGATGGTGAATTTTTCTGGATTATTAAATACGGTAGCTCAGGGACGGGTATGCCGGCGCTCATCCCGAACATCCTCAGTGAAGAGGAGGGCTGGAAAGTCGTCGCATATCTGCGAACCTTTTGTAAATGGGGAAAGCCACCGGCATGATCTGGTTCCCTGATCGGTTCGCAGAGAACGGCACCCACTATTGCAGCTTGGGCTAGAGTGGAAAGGAGCTCGTAGGAATATGAGACACCGCCTCAGAGTGCAGGCCCTTATACTGCTGGGCGGCCTGATTGCTTTGGTCGGGTATGACTGGAGCCAGCTGGTCACGGAGGTCCAGGCGATTCCGGCCTTTGCCCGGAAGTACGGGTTCTCGTGCAACGTCTGTCACGTGCCGGGCTTCCCGAAGTTGAACGACACGGGGAATGTCTTTCGCGATCAAGGCTATCAGGTGGATTCTGAGCAGGATTTACCGACGTATGAAGGCATCT
>CAZOHW010000177.1:0-8559 GCA_964579525.1 uncultured Nitrospira sp.
CCTTTAGCGTGGGCTATGAGGGACGGCCACGCTATGACGAACGTCGGAAAGCGAGGGCCATGGCGGATTATCTCGGTATTCCGCTCCATGAGATTGAGATCACAACCACCGAGATGGTGGAGGCTTTTCCAGCGCTAGTCCTACGTACCGACGATCCGATCGCGGATATTGCATGCTACGGCTATGACGCCGTGATGAGAGCCGCGCGCGCGCAGGGGGTCACGGTGATGCTGTCAGGTCAAGGAGGCGACGAACTCTTTTGGGGGTACGCTTGGATCACCGAGGCGCTTCGTCAGACAGTCAGGAAAGCACGATGGCAGCCCAATGGCCGGCCGGAATGGCAGCGGTACTTTAATTGGTCGCTTCCTTCGTTCGGTTCTCGCCGGGACTTGTTCGACTGGTGTCTGTCGGTCGGAGGCCTTACATGCGCATATGACCAGTTTCAGCGGGATCGTCGGACCCCAAATGATCGAGTCGTCTTCTTTGAGCAATCACCATGGTATCGGACGATTCGTGACACCCTGCCGACCATCCTGACGGATCGGTTTCGACATTCGATCTATGAAACGGAGCTATGGAAGCCGTTCACCCGTCCGCATCCGTGGTCTGGATTGGACGTCCTCTTTACCAAATTGATTTGCGAGACCTATCTCCTTGAAAACGGCATGGCTCAGGGAGATCGACTGAGCATGGCGTCTTCGGTTGAGCTCAGACTGCCCCTGATCGATTATCGGCTGGTTGAGACGGTCGTAGGACTTCGCAAGGTGCAACCTGATCATGCCTTACCTCCGAAGACGTGGCTCAAACGGGCCGTACAAGACCTTGTACCAGATTGGCTTTTAAATCAGCCGAAGCGCGGCTTCCAGCCTCCCGGGGGTGACTGGTCGCGCGGAGTCTTGTCTCGATACGGGCACGCGCTGGAAGAGGGGCGGCTCGTTCAGCTATCAATCCTCAGGCCGGAAATCGCTCGCTCGATGGCTAGAAAGCCCTGGGGCAACCCGCTGGCCTTCACAGCCCTAGTGCTCGAATTGTGGTGCGCAGCCTATCTGACGCAGCTATCCGAAACCGGATTGATGTATGCCGCTGCCCGCACTGAGTCAGTACTATTATGATTAGCGCGTCCATGTTCAGCCCCTGGTGGGACAGTCTGAGATCCACCGTTAAGGGGATGGGTCTATTCAGACGGATTCCGATCTATTCAGTGGCGTCCGGGCTCGTCGTCCTGGCGGGCCTGGCGCGTGAGATGATCGTGGCCTCAACGTTCGGGCTGAGCGGCGAACTCGATGTGTTGGTGGCGGTCATGGGGTTTCATCTGTTGTTCGGAGTGCAGGTAGGAAACGCCATCGAAAGTGTGTTCGTGTCGAAGACGGCCTCACATGAGTGCGCCGCGATCCGGCCTCTCCTCAAAGGGGCATCCCTCATCCTGCTCGCCATCAATGTGGTTGCTCTGACGGGCCTGGTGATTGGTTCGAGGGCCCTGATCCAGTGGGCCTTTCCTCAATTTACCCTCGAGCAATGTGACACGGGGGTTCGATTGATCCGACTCCTACTGTTTCCCATTGCCTGTGCCGGATTGGCCGGGCTGATGAGGGGCGGACTCACGGTGACAGGGAGTTTTACTCCGGGCTTTCTCAGCGGGGCGATTGTATCGGTTTCAACCATCATATCGGTGTTGGTGTTTGCTGAACATTGGGGTATCGATGCGATTATCTTGGGATTTGCGTTCGGACACTTTCTGGTCCTGCTGTGGTTCATCACGCTGCTCTTCCGAGAGCATCTTCCACGTGAAACGATCGCGATGGGGACTCCGCGCGTTCAAACCATGGAGCTCTGGCGTCCGGTGGGGATCGTGCTGATCGGGGAGGTCCTGTTTCAAGCGATCGCGATGACGGAACGGAGTTTTGCGTCCGGGATAGGAACCGGCAAGATCGCCGCGTTTTTCTATGCCGGCTCGGTCGTTGCCGTTCCCCTGGCCCTATTTACCTCGCCGGTCAACACGATGGTGTTTCCGCGATTGGCGCGGGCGTTTCACTCAAGCTCTCGACAGGGTCGCGACTTGCTGATCCGATACGGGATACTCCTTCTTGGGGTGACGTCGCTCTTGAGCGTGATTCTGACTTTCGGATCGGAACCCCTGATTCAGGCGGCACTGGCCCGTGGGAAATTCTCAACCGCCGATGCGCAGCTGACGGCCCACATTCTGTCGGTGTTGGTGTGGGGATTGCCCTTTGCGAGTCTATACGGAATGGTTCGCAATTCCTTTTACTCGTTGTCTGACTATCGCACACCGCTCATGGGCTATGGCATGAAATGGCTGACATTGGTGCTCTGCGGAAGCTGGTTGATCCCGTCCTTCGGTGTGGATGGATTGGCGCTTGCTTCGGTCCTCGCTCAAGCTGCCGACACAGGGGTGATGGGATGGCTCCTGCAACGCCGTCTTGTTTATTTGCAGGAGGGCGTATGACTTGGATGGATGATCAGGACGATCCTATCCTTTCCGATGATCGTCCCTGGATTGGCTGCATCTTAGGTCTGTGGCTGACGGGGGTCTTTGTCGCGTCGCTGTTTGGAACCGCCGAGGGTCGCAAGAACCATCTGTATGAAGCGATCATGCTTATCTCGCTCTTGTGGCCGGCGATCTACTTTGTATTCAGCCGCTACCGTTTTGTGCCCACCGGCTTCAGTTCCGGGACCATCATAGGATTGACGCTGTTCGGATTATTTTGCGGGTTCTCCTCGTTTATCAGTCGAGCTCCGCTTGAATCGACGCAATACACCGTGCTGACGATCCTGACGATCTTGGTCGTACTCCAATTCAATACGAATCTGGATGCAGCCCAATATGAGATCGGGCTCAAGTGCTATGCCGTCCTCGCGGCTGCCCTCGTATGCGGGTTCGCATTGTACGATTACGTTCCGGGACGTCGGCTCGGCGGAGGAAAAGAGATTCTAAACCCGGCCAGCTTTGCGCTTATTACCATGTCCGTCTTCGTGTCTTCTATGGCCATTCGACAGGCTTTCGTGCGGGTTTCGATTATAGTCGCGATGGGGGCCGTGATCTACTTGACCGGTTCCAGGGCTTCGGCTGTAGCGGCACTTATGGGGATGGGGATCACGCTCTTCTTGCGCCGACGGATCACCAGAACCGATGGGTATGTGGTGCTGTTTCTGTGCATTGTCCTAGGCTGTTCCGTAGCGGCTTACTATGGCGATGCGGTGTTCCGAGGAGTATCCGACTTCTTTGCGATACAGGACCGCCACCGCGGCCTCGAATCAGGCGGATCAGGACGCCTTGAAACATGGAAAGCGACGTGGAACTTGTTTGTGACTCATCCAATTTTGGGGGTTGGATTTCGCGCTCACGAGGCCCTGCTGAAGGTCAACACATCGGCCCATAATGGATACTTGGCATTGCTGGCAGAAATCGGGGTAATCGGATTTGCCGCTACCGCATTTCTGACGTTCTCAGGGTTGTGGAACATCTGGCGGAGGAATCAGGATCCGTCTCAGACATTCAGCCACAGCGTCCTTCTGGGATTGGCCTGCGGATACTTCGTGCTCGCGATTTTCGAGCGGTACTTCATCAATGCGGGAAACCCGACGTCGCTGCTGTTTTTGTTGAGCGTTCTTGCCCCGGCATATGTCCACGACGGCTGGGAGTCGGAGGAAGTGGTTGGAGAGGATGATTTGCTCGACACTCAAGTCTACCACGCCGATTTTACAGATGATGGATTATCAAAGGGACGAGCCTAATGGTGCGCCTTATGATGAACGACATTACGAACAAGAGAAGGCCTCTCGTCGCCCTGCAACAAGTCTGCGTTCCACACTACCGGGAGTGCCTATTCGAAACGCTGGCATCAGATCGACGATTCCGTTTTCTCGTGCTCGCAGATCCTTCGGCGGATGTTCCGTTTCTTCGGCTGTCCGAAGCGCCGAGGCGGTGTGAATTCGAGGCTGCCGCGCAACACATCATCAAACTGCCGTATGGACTGTCGTTTTCTTGGCAGCCTGCCGCAGTGATGACGGTGATTCGAAATCGCCCCGACGTCGTGATCGCACAGGGTAGCCCCTATGATATGACGGCCTGGGTTTTGTCCATAGTCGGACGAATCTTTGGCATTCCGGTTTTGCTATGGACTCATGGACTTCAAGGTGAAGAGTCGGGAATGAAATGGATGGTTCGAGCATGGTTGTATCGACTGTCGCGGGGATTGATGCTTTATGGTGATTACGCAAAGCAGTTACTGATCTCGAAAGGGTTCGCTGCCGATCGTTTGCACGTGATCTATAATTCCTTGGACGATTCTGCGCAGCCGAGGGGGTCTGAGACCCTCACGCAGCATGATTGCGAGACATTCCGACGGTCGCTCGGCATAGATTCGAGTGAACGGATGATATGTTTCACTGGCCGTCTTCAGCCGGTGAAACGCCTACCGTGGCTCCTTCAAGCTCTGAACCTCGTCGTGCAGCAAGGCAAGACTGTTCATCTCGTACTGGTTGGCGATGGAAGCGAACGCCAGAAGTTGGAGTCTCTGGCCGTGGAATTGGGACTCGCCAGGCTGGTGCATTTCCTCGGGGCGATCTATGACGAGTCCCGGTTGGGACTTATTCTGTCAGCAAGTGATCTGGCCGTTGTCCCCTCCGGTGCCGGACTCTCCGTTATGCATGCGTTCTCATACGGAACACCGGTTTTGCTGCACGACAAGGTTGAAGAGCATTTCCCCGAGTGGGAAGCGGTGAAGGACGGAGAAACCGGGTGGATGTATCGCTGTGATGACTTATACGATTGCGCTGAAAGGATGATCGACGCCTTATTCCCCAGTCCAAGAAAGCCGGCGATGGCGGCTGCTTGCCACGCAGTGATCAACAGCCGGTACAATACGACCACCCACGCAGGCCTGTTTGTCGATGCGATTGCCAAACACTGTGCATTGATATCTCTGAATGAAAATGTCGGAGCTCTTGCAGACGGGGTACGCCCAGCTGAACCGCATGGGAGTTCGGTCGAAGCAAGGGGGCAGCAATGCTGATGAAACAAGCACGAGCATTGTACAGGAAGTTCGGACAATGCGTGGCACAGAACAGACTGAAGCGCCTTCAAGATGCCGTGTCCGTTTCTCATTCCAAGATAGGAACGGGATATGGGGGATGGCTTGTGCCGAGCGGGCTGCTGTCGAGACAGTCGCTGTGCTATGGAGTGGGTGCCGGTGAAGATATCAGCTTCGAAATCGAACTCATCAACCGGTATGGCTGCGAAGTCTATTGTTTTGATCCGACGCCGAAAGCTCAACAGCACGTGGACCTACTGCAGGCAAATACCGCAAACGGGCTTCCAACCCCGATCAACAATGAGGCCGGCGTCAATTACAAAGCCGATCCGCAATGTTTATCTCGCCTACATTTTTATCCCTTCGGCCTATGGAGCCAAGACCGTACCATGCGGTTTTATTCACCCAAGAATCTGGCACACGTGTCGCACTCGATCGTCAATTTGCAACGAACGGACAGCTATTTTGAGGCGGACTGCCGCACGATCAAGACGGTCATGCAGATTTTCCAGCATATGGATTTATCCTTACTGAAACTCGACGTCGAAGGGGCGGAATACGAAATCTTGACGTCGCTGCTGGACGGGAACATTCGGCCGACCATTTTGTGCGTCGAGTTCGATGAAGGGTACCAACCGATAGACGATGGATATTTATCACGCATCGTGAATCAGGTTCAGCGTATCAAGCAAGCTGGGTATCTGTTGACAGTTACCGATGGATGGAACGTCACGTTCGTCAATGGGCGCTCGCTTGCGTAACACTCAAAGGAGTGTATGTGAAAGTTGGAATGGTGACTGCCTCAGTCTCGCGTAAAGGGGGAGGAGTCCATGAAGTCGTGAGGCGGAGTGCGCTCGAATTGCACCGTCGAGGTTCCGATGTGAGGGTATTCGGGCTCACCGACGAGTATTACGAACAGGATTGTGAGGCTTGGAATCCCGTTTCTCTCAATGTGTTTCGCAACAGGGGGTACAAATCATTCGGGTACGCTCCGGACCTTCTGCCGGCGCTCCGTCATGCGGCTCCCGACATTCTACACAACCATGGTCTGTGGATGTACCCCTCGGTGGTGTCGCTCCAGTGGGCTAAGCTCACCAAGCGGCCGTACATCATCAGCACGCACGGCATGTTGGACCCGTGGGCGATCGCACACTCCTCTTGGAAAAAACGGATCGTGGGTATGATGTACGAGCATCGCCACCTTGAGAAGGCAGCCTGTCTTCATGCGCTCTGTTCGGCGGAAGCAGACGCGATTCGACACTATGGGCTTTCGAACCCCGTATGCGTGGTTCCTTGTGGTATTGATCTTCCTCTTCTGAATCTTAAGCTCCGGACTCATCAAGAAAAAATCCTTCTGTTTCTTGGACGCCTCCATCCCAAGAAGGGGCTGATGAACCTATTGGCAGCCTGGAAGTTACTTCAACATGATGGAACGTCGGCCACCGCAGGATGGAAACTTTGGATCGCTGGATGGGATCAGGGGAACCATGAGATGGAACTCAGGCGATGGTGTGACGAACATGGTTTGGAATCTTCCGTCCGGTTTGTCGGTCCGAAGTTCGGAGCCGACAAAGATGCGGTGCTTCGATCAGCGGATGCCTTTGTGTTGCCGTCTTTCAGTGAAGGGTTACCGGTGAGTGTCTTGGAAGCTTGGTCTTATGGGTTGCCGGTGGCCATGACGAGACATTGCAACCTTCCCGTAGGATTCGAGGTCGGGGCGGCTGTATGTATCGATACAACTGCGGCAAGGATCGCGTACGGTCTGTTGGATCTCCTAGTGATATCGACCACAGAACGTGTCGCCATGGGATTGCGCGGTAGGCAACTCGTGGAGCGACAGTTCTCATGGACTTCGCATGCAGAACAGATGTTGTCTGTGTATTCATGGATGAGCGGAGAAGGAGTCCAACCGGAATGCGTCCGTGTGTAGACCGTGCTGGCCTCTTGATTTTATGAAAGAAAACGGGCGCCGTGAAGGTAACAGGATGCTGATCTCTCGCCACATCGGCCATCACCCCGGTGAACGTCTAGAGGATAGAATGCAAGGCCGATCGCTTATGGGACTATCTGAGCCGTTGGATTCTTCGAGTCCGCACTCACTCATGAATCAAGTCATGCGGTCTCTTTGGCAGGTCGTATGGCTTTTCGCCTATCGTCCGAGCCCCAAAGCTTTTCATGGCTGGAGACGCTTTCTGCTGCGCATGTTCGGCGCAAAGATCTCACGAAATGCATATCCGTATCCCTCGGTGAAGGTGTGGGCCCCCTGGAATTTGGAAATGGACGAGATGAGTTGCTTGGGACCGGACGTAGATTGCTATTGCGTGGACAAAGTCGTGCTCGGTGTCGGGGCAACGGTCAGCCAGTACAGTTTTTTATGTACGGCCGGTCATGATTATCGACTGAGCAATAGGCCAATGATTACCGCTCCCATTACGATTGGTCAGAGAGCCTGGGTGGCGGCGGATGCCTTCATCGGTCCTGGCGTCACGGTTGGAGAAGGAGCCATCGTGGGGGCGCGTGCGAGCGTATTTCGTGATATCGAGCCCTGGGCTGTTGTAGGGGGAAACCCAGCCCAGGTGATCAGGAAATACGAGCCTGTGGAATAGTGATGGATGGAGTCAGCATCATGTATCGGTGGAGCTGATATAGAGCAAGAAGAGATGTTTATGTCGAACCGACTCGCTGATGGAACCATCGACGCTCGTGGTCTGGATCGCCAATCGGTCAGAAACCAGCGGACCGTTGAAGCGGCGGTTGCGATGAGCCGTTTGGGATTTGGTTTGTCTAAGTTGATGCGTATCCCTTCTCGGACGAAACGACAACGACTCTTGGAGACCGTATATGATCAAGGGATCCGTCATTTCGACGTCGCACGTATGTATGGACTGGGTGCGAGCGAGAAAGAACTAGGACATTTTATCCGTTCGAGGCGAAGCCGGGTCACCATCGCCACGAAATTCGGCATTGAACCCACTCTAGCAACTCATTGCATGGCGTACATTCAGTCGCCTGTCCGCTGGCTCTTCACGAGGTTTCCTGGTTTGAAAACTGTCGCGACCGAGACTCGTCAGTCATTGTATCGTCCTAAGCAGTTTACGCCGGATGCCGTTCGGACGAGTCTGGAAATCAGCCTTCGAAAGCTTAAGACTGATTATGTTGACATCCTTTTTTTACATGACCCGATGCCGGTAGACTACATCGCGAGCGAGCTGAGCGACTGCCTCAAGGATCTTCAGGCGCAGGGAAAACTCCGGGCGTTCGGTATATCGTCGACGGCGAGCAGCTTGATGACTGTCATCGGACAGCAACCTGCTCTGACCTCTGTGCTGCAGTTCGACAATGACGCGACAAGCCGCCAAATCGACCGGCTTGATCTGCCGCCGCATGCGACTCTCTTCACGTTTGCACCGTTTGCTACAGCCCTTCCTGTGGTTCGAGCACGCTGCGAGCAAACACCTTCCGTGATTGCCAACCTAACCGACCGGATCGGGATCGATCTTCGGTCTAG
>CAZOHW010000178.1:0-8557 GCA_964579525.1 uncultured Nitrospira sp.
TCCGGTCGTGCTGGCGGGTTCTGCGTGGGTGGATTCCAATTTCTAGCGGAATCATTGCAGGCATGTTTGCGGTCAATGGCTGGTTTGGGTTTGTCCATGGCATCACATTGGGATTTGGGATTACGTTATTGGGAGTCGTCGATGATTACCCGATTCACCTGTTTAGCCATATGTCGTCGGGCCGCTCGGCTTCCGCCGTGATGCGATCGATCTGGCCGACCATGCGGCTGGGGATCTTCATGACAGCGATTGGATTTTCATCGCTGCTCTTTGCCGGTTATCCAGCGCTTGCGCAATTGGGTTTGCTGGCCCTCGTTGGTCTTCTTACCGCCGCCTTCGTTACGCGTTGGATTTTACCTTTCTGCGTTGTAGAAGGGGTTGCTTTGAAACAGGGTCGTCCAGAGCTTCTCTTAAAAGTCCATACCTTGCGAAAAGGGCGTGTGTTGGTCCCGATCGCCCTCGTTCTTGCGACCTCTGTTCTAATATGGTCTGATACGCCGGCGTGGCAGCAGGATCTCGAGAGCGTGAGCCCCTTGTCCGAGGACAAGAAGCAGCTGGATCAGCGGTTGCGGCAGGAGCTTGGCGCCCCGGACGTACGGGACCTCTTGGTGATCGAAGCAATAACTGAAGAGGATCTATTACAGAAGGCGGAGACCTTAGTGCCGAAGCTTGAAGATCTACTGCGGGAGGGTACCCTGGCGGGGTACGAGATTGTGTCACGGTACTTGCCGAGTCGTCGTCTTCAAAAGGAGCGGCAAAAGGCGTTACCGGATCAAGCGGTGCTCGAAGAGAATCTCGCGACCGCGCAAAAAGGGTTGCCGTTCACTCCTGGTGTATTTGCGCCCTTTGTGGCGGCCGTCAATGAAGCTCGAAATCAGAAGTTGATCGACCATACGGCATTCGCGGGAACGATGTTGGGGATGAAGCTGGAATCGTTGATGTTTCAGAGCAACGACCGATGGGTGGCGGTGGTGCCGCTTCGCGGTGTGAGCGATCGGCGGCAGTTTGCAACGATGGTCTCGAAATGGGGAGATGGAGCCACGCAGTATGTTGACCTCAAGGCCGAGTCAAATCAGCTGATGACTGCGTATCGAGATCGAACGGTTCAGGTTGTCGCAGGCGGAACCCTTGTGATTGCTCTGGCACTGTTGTTTGGCGTGCGATCATTCTCGCTTGTCTGGCGAGTGCTGACGCCCGTTGTGTGTGCACTGGTTGTCGTCGCGGCCCTGTTAAGAGGATTAGGCGTGCCTCTCTCGCTGTTCCATGTCGCGACATTTCTGCTCGTGATGGGGCTGGGGCTTGACTATGCTTTGTTTCTCAACCGACCGGAGGGCACGGAGACAGAACAGGCCAGGACCAATTTCGGGCTGCTCGTATGCAGTACCACAACGATTCTTGTCTTCGGCGTACTGGCTTGTTCAAGGATCCCAGTTCTTCATGCCATCGGTCTGACTGCAGCGTGTGGCTCATTCTGTTGTCTTCTTTTCGCCGGTATGATGGCTCGACAGGAGAATCATGCCGGATAGTCCGACGCCGATGACCCCATTGATCTTGTCTGCCTACACACTGGTGACGGCGAATGGCCGAGGCGTCGGCTCCGTTTTACAAGCCCTTCGTGAACGGAGATCTGCGTTACGGCCATGCGATTTCGAAGACGTGACGCTGAAAACTTCGATCGGGCGAATCGCCGGACTCGAGGATTTTTCTCTCGATCACGGCCTCGAGCGTTTCGACTGCCGAAACAATCGGCTCGCGTGGCTTGGTCTTCAGCAGGACGGATTTATAGTCGCGGTGGCTGAAGCGAAGCAGCGATATGGTGCCGATCGTGTCGCTGTTGTAATGGGGACCAGCACCTCAGGAATACTCGAGACCGAACATGCCTATCGCTCTCGGGATCTCGGAACTGACGCTCTGCCGAGTTGGTACAATCAGCGCTATCGCTATACGCACAATATGTTTTCACTGAGCTATTTCGTCCGGTCGTGCCTTGGCCTGCAAGGACCGGCCATGGTCATTTCAACGGCCTGTTCCTCTAGCGCGAAGGTCTTTGCGACCGCCTCTCGATTGATACAGGCCGGATGGTGTGATGCCGCGATTGTTGGCGGAGTAGATAGCCTTTGTCTGACGACACTATATGGATTTTCCTCGCTGCAGCTGCTGTCGTCTAGTCCTTGTCGGCCTTACGATGAAGACCGAGATGGATTGTCCTTGGGGGAGGCTGCTGGATATGCGTTGCTCGAATCCAGTGAACGGGTCAACCGACGCGGCGCTGTCGCTCTTCTCGGTTACGGGGAGAGTTCGGATGGGTATCACATGTCGCATCCCCATCCTGAGGGAGTCGGCGCCGTTCGTGCGATTCGAGATTCGCTGACCCGCGCTGGAGTGAGACCGGAAGACGTCGAGTACATTAACTTACATGGCACAGCCACGATCGCGAACGACCGGGTGGAGGATAAGGCAATCTATAGTGTGTTTGGGGCGCGACCGGCCTGCAGTTCAACCAAAGGGTGGACCGGCCATACCCTAGGGGCTGCGGGCATTACAGAAGCAATCATTTCGGCACTGTGTCTTGTTCATGGGTTCATTCCAGGAACGCTCAATTGCGCACGAGTGGATCCTTCATTGAAGAGCCGGATTCTGCGGAAGAATCAGAGTGGGCCGCTCTCCTGCGTGGTCAGCAATATTTTTGGGTTCGGCGGAAATAATTGTAGTCTGGTGTTGGGGAAGCTGTGATCACCGTTGATATTCAAGGAATCGGACTTCTTGCCCCTGGCCTCATTGGGTGGGAAGCCGGTCGGGCAGTGTTGACTGGACGCCGTCCGTTGGTGCCAGAAGAGGTCCCTCATCCAGAAGCGGCGCTGTTGCCACCGAACGAACGGCGAAGAAGCAGCGAATCAGTGAGATGGGCCGTGCAGGTGGCGCAAGAAGCCATCATGCAGTCTGGTCTCGATCCTCGCGAGGTACCGACCGTGTTTGCGTCATCCGACGGAGAAATGGATGTGTTTGATACACTTTGTAGAACGTTGACGACGAAGGAGCGCTTAGTTTCCCCGACCGTCTTCCATCAATCGGTGCATAACACGGCAGCCGGCTATTGGGGCATTGCGACGAGTGGCCAACGATCATCTACGGCCCTCTCCTGCTGCGATGATACATTCGCGGCTGGCCTGCTGGAAGCTGCGACCATCGTACATGTCGAGCACAGTCCGGTGTTGCTGGTGGCCTACGATCTTGATGCGCCGATTTTGCTCCGAGACGCCAGACCCATCACGAGTGGGTTTGCCATGGCCATAGTATTGGTTGAATGCTCAACCAGCTGTCTGGCTCGTCTCCAGTTGCATCTGAAAACAGTTCATTCTAACGAAGTTGGCAGACTAGACGATGCGGTGTTGGAGCGAGTTCGTCAAGAGAATCCTGCAGCCCGATCGTTGTCGCTCTTAAGAGAGATAGCTGTCGGCGGGGCACAAACTATTCGGTTAAATCTACTCGATACTCAACAGCTTATTGTGAATATTGAGTCATGTGCCAGTTGACAGGGCGAGAACTGGCGGCCTTTCTTCCTCATGCAGGGGAGATGTGTCTCATCGATTCTGTGGAGTGGTGGGATCAGTCAATGATTCGATGTCGAGCAAGCTCGCATCGTCGCCCGACGAATCCATTGCGAAGTGCGACTCGTCTCGAGGCGATCGTAGGTCTCGAGTATGCAGCCCAGGCAATGGGAATTCATGTGGGGTTACGAAGCCAGACCCGTTCAGAGCCTGATATAGTTGGCTATATAGGGGGATTGCGAGACGTGGTACTCGAGAGAGAGTGGATGGATGATTGTCTCGATGATCTGATCATTGAAGCCACTTGTGTACTTGATGACACGCAGAACTTCATGTATCAATTCGCTCTTTCATCGGGGGGGCAGGCGGTGATCACAGGACGAGCCTCGATCTTTCTGAAGTCCGTGCGATCATGACCAAGAAGCGGGCATTGGTGACGGGTGGGAGCGGGGTCATCGGTGCAGCCATCGCCTCCCGCTTGGCGGCAGATGGGTACCATGTCATTGTGCATGCATTCCGCAATACTGCCTCGGCTGTCCGTGTGGTTGAACAAATTCAGGAGAGGAAGGGAAATGCGTCAAGCTCGGTCTTCGATATTACAGATCGCGATGCGACACAGCGGGCACTTGATCTATTGCTAAGAGAGGGGCCGATTCAGGTGGTTGTGAACAATGCCGGTGTTCATGACGATGGGCCGATGGCTGGTATGACCGGCGAACAATGGACGCGCGTTGTCGATCTCTCTCTCAATGGATTCTTTAATGTGACCCAACCGTTGTTGCTGCCGATGATCGGCACTCGCTGGGGGCGGATCGTGTCGATCTCGTCGTTAGCCGGCGTCATTGGAAATAGAGGCCAGACAAACTATGCGGCCGCCAAGGCTGGCTTGCATGGAGCCAGTAAGTCCTTAGCCATCGAATTGGCTTCGCGGGGCATTACGGTGAACGTGGTGGCTCCCGGCTTGATTGAATCTTCAGCGACGAGAGATTCGTTCAGACCAGAACAAATCGAAGCGTTGGTGCCGATGAAACGAGTCGGCATGCCAGACGAAGTCGCACATCTCGTGTCGTTTTTAGTCTCAGAGCAGGCAGGATACATTACCGGCCAAGTAATTGGGATCAACGGAGGAATGGCGTGATCGCTCCGCGTGCCCTCGCTCAGGACTACTGGATCCTCATTCCTGGATACAATGAGGCGATGACCATACGTGATGTTGCGAGTCTGGCGAAACAGCACTGTCCCAATGTGGTGGTCGTGGATGACGGCTCAACTGACGGGACGGCAGACGTGTTGGCTGGTTTGGATGTGACAGTCTTGCGTAATCAGCAGAATCGTGGGAAGGCGGGAAGTCTTGCTCGAGGGTTCGACCATGCGTTGACACAGGGAGCCGTCGGTGTCATCACTCTGGATGCGGATGGACAACATGTGCCGGAAGAGATTCCCTTGTTTGTTGAACAATCAGCGAAATATCCCACAGCTTTCCTTATCGGCGCCCGTCACCGTGAGCAGCGAAGAGCCGCGTTTTCTCGATATGTCGCCAACCGGATTGCTGACTTCTGGATTGGTTGGGCCGCCGGGGTCCCGATCGAGGACAGTCAATCTGGATTCCGACTGTATCCGGCAAGTCTGCTACGGACAGTGTGTCTCAAGTCTGACAAGACTAGAAGCTTCGTCTTTGAAAGTGAAATCCTGATCGAAGCGGCAAGACGAGGAATCGATTGCCGCAATGTGGGGATTACGGTACAGCCTCGTTCAGATCATCGTCCAAGTCATTTTCGCCCTTTAGTAGATATTCTGAGAATTACTCAAATGATTGCGTGGAAACTCCTTTCCCGAGGCCTCTACCTACGAGGACTCTGGTCCTGGCTCACATCCTCCGAAATACAATATACGGCGCAAACTCTCAGAAAAGGAGAGTAGTACGTTGTGTGAAACCTTTCCTATCTTAGGAATCGACAGAGGCGCGGCTCTGTTGCCCGCGCCTCTGTTTTGGGTTGTGCTACATCCCAGCGGCAGATAATCGTGAGCGAATTGCGCCGTCCAATCGTTGAATCCAGCCGGCATAGTTCTGATGAATGGTTTTGGCTTCGGCATCGTATTTTAGATTGCTGCTATTTTTGTAGAGGATGCTGTAGTCCTTGGTGGTGTAAGGAATGGAAACAACCGCTTGATGGCTGCGCAGGTTGAACGTGGCGAGTAGCTCGCCAGGTTTGACATCGGTCATTTGCCATCCTGCTGCAACACCAGCTGCCATGATTTCCTTCCTCACCTGCTCTAGTGTGAGCTCTTTACCAGATGGGCTGGGAACTGGTGCGCTCTTCACTTCGTAGATTGGTGCCCCAGCTCTGCACCCAACCAAGAATACAAGCACGAGTCCGACTGCCATCCATCTGGGAGCTGTACGTGTCATTGCCACTCCTCCTGTCGCTAAATATGGTTTGTGTTAAGCCTACCAGCTCATTATACGACTGAGTGTTTCAAGTCAAGGTGTTGGTCATCTGCTTCCGTCATTCGGGCAGGTTGGAATCCACTTTGAATGACATGTTCCAATAACCGTTCGAGCAGAAATAGGTTTTCAGGGCGCATTCCTGATTGATTCCACTTGGACATCGATCGGGGAAAATGTTGGTGAGCTGGCTGCACGAACTCAAAAGGGTGGCAATAGAACACCAAATGACGCGAACGCCGTTCAATCCAACGAATCATGCGTTGAAGTATTGAGAGCCTCAGTGTACGTAGGAGAGCTAGATTGAGTGGAAACAGGCATGATGACGGAGCGATTTCGATAATACGGCATCCACCGGATTTTGCCAGATCGTGGGGCGATGGTTGATAGGGTTCGAGGGGAGCCCAAAAGTACTTCATGTAATGAACGCGTCCCAACCCCATATCGAATCGACGGGCCGGAACCGAAGAATCGTAACGATATCCTTCGGCCTCCAATGCCTGGAATGTTGTTTCGCTGACCCACAAATTTGGTGCCCGAAAGATGATCGGACGGATGCCGGCAGCCAGTTCCACGGCATCTGTTGCAAGGCGGATCCACTCCCGCTGCTGGGCATAGCTCGCTCGGCGAAAATCTTCGTCCTCTTCCAGGCCACCGTGTGCCCAGCCATGTGTTCCTAGAAGATGGCCGCGCACGAGGCATTCACGTACGAGAGCCGGGTAGGCTTCTGCGAATCGACCAGCGAAGAAGATCGTGCCTTTCAGATGAAGACGATCGCACAAATCAAGCAAGCGTTCCAAGCCCGGCTCAGAGCCGGGTACCCAATCGCAATCTATGGTGAAGTAGAACTGCGGATGAGGCTTGTTCCAATGAGTCAGGCGGTTGGCGGCAACATGATAGGACAAGGTATAGGGTGACGATCTCGAATATGGCAAGCCAAGAGATTTCCGCATGCTGATCTCTAATCCGAGGATATGACAGCTTCGATCTCGACCAGGAGTTCACGGCGACAGAGTTCTCCCTGTAGAAAAAGGGGTTGTGTAAGGGAAAGGGGGGAATTCTCGATGACCTGTCTAATCTTTTCCTCATCTCCTCTGTGCCGGATATAGACCTTGTAGATTGCGCGGTGAGCATCAACAAAGGAACCAGCACTATGAGTGTCCTGTGCGTGGCGAAGCACTGTCCCGATATTTTCCAAGGTCTCTTGTGTCTGCGCATGAGCAGAACCCACATGTCGGCTGGCATGACCCACCACACTTGCCGTCCCGGCCAAGAATAATTGAGTGGTCCCATGCATCTGCGCAATTGTTGCGCGGGAAAAGGAAGGGCTTCGGGGCCCATAGGTCCGTGGATATTCATAGGCATGCACCTGACGCGGATTCCCAAGGTGGTGAGCCGGGGAGCTTCCTGCTACTGCATAGACCTGTAATGGTCCAGATGTGGTACCAACCGCCGTACCAGCGGGGAGTGAAGCAGGGAAGTCGGGAAGTTGTTCCACGAAAGCCTGATGGCGTCCTGTACAAAAGCTCTGATAGCGTTCCAGACCTTGTTCGTGATCATTGATCGCTGGGAAATAGTTCCATGCCCGCCAGAGATATGGATATCCGAGCTCTCTCAGTGTGGAAAGTAAGCGGCAGTAGGTCTGGTATGTGGTGGTTTCTAGCTTCAGTCCAGTGGACTCTTCCATCGAAATAAACACGGCAGCAATGTCATCATTCATGGCGACACGAGTTTGATTGTGCCGGACCATCCGTATCGGCTGGTCACTCGTCCAGACTTCCACCCTGGTTGGTTCGGTTAACTGCGGCAAATTGATAGACAGGATTGGGCAGTTCACTGGGCGTGACGGACTGGGGAGAGATGTGCCAAACGAAATCACGGCGAGCGTATGATCGGAGGAATGGGACAACCACTCGTCGAGCCGGTTCGTCTCCACAAAGGTGACCTCGAGACTTGTTGGCGTCTTCGCGAGACGGTGTGCTAAGTCACGGCGTGGCTGGCGTGCATGATGTCCCACGTGACCCTGCAACTCTCAGGTTCGTTGAGGAACGGCGTAGTCCTTGACGTCGGTGACGGTGTGGGCTATCCCAGTGACTCGTCTCCGGTATGCCGCCCAATTTTCTCGGAAATTGAACAGATAGACGAGATAATACGCGATCTTGAACAAGAGGATTGGAATCCGTGTTGGAGATTTGCCGAACGCATCACCCGCCAGGATCGAAAGCACCGCTTCCTCCATCTTGAGAATGCTGCCTGTAGACATGAATAGGGCACGGAAGGCTGGTTGTGTGAAATGATAAATGAACCACGAATAGGTTTTAACACCCAAACGGACGTTCCTCTCGAATTCCTTGACACGAGCGCCGTGTTCCGGAGCGCCTCTGAGCGCCGCATCCACGACACCAGCACCGAGTGTGGCGCTGTTGAGTGCGAGATGAACGCCGCCCGAGAATACTGGGTCGATAAAGGCGAACGCGTCGCCGCTCATAAGATATCCATCACCCCGACTGGTTTCACTCCGGTACGCGTCGTTCGCAGAAGCATAGGCTTGTCCAACGAACGG
>CAZOHW010000179.1:0-8555 GCA_964579525.1 uncultured Nitrospira sp.
GCCTTGTACAAACCCCGCATCCCAATCTCGAGGTCCGTCGCGACGATCTCAGCCCCGTCGTGTTTCACTTCCAGTAAGATATTCGACAAGATCGGCATCGTGTTCCGCTTCTCGACGACGCCCTGAACCCGTTGGAGTCCCGTCAACAATTCGTCTCGTGAGATCCGTACTTTCATGGAGTGTTCTCCCGTCCAGATGCTCAGGTTCTCAGAATCTGTTCTTTTAACGTTTCTAACGTCGTATGGAGCGCGGTGTCCGTCTCTTTCGCTTTTGCCACCTGGCGGCAAGCATGAATGATCGTGGTGTGGTCCTTGCCGCCGAACTGTCTCCCAATTTCAGGGTACGATGCATCGGTGAGTTCGCGGCACAGATACATCGCGATTTGCCGAGGGTGAACGAGCGTTTTGCTCCGACGCCGGGACTTGAGCTCTGCCATTTTGACGTGGAATTGGGTGCATACCGCCTCCTGAATGTCATCCATGGCCACGATCTTCTTTGTCTCACCGATAAGATCTCGGAGCACATTCTTCGCTAGATCCAGGGTGATCGTCTGCCCCGTGAGGGAAGCATAGGCGCCGAGCCGGACGAGACTCCCTTCGAGTTCTCTAATATTGCTCTTCATGGTGACGGAAAGGAATTGGATCACATCTTCCGGGAGTCTGACTCCTTCATCTTCTGATTTCTTCCGCAAAATCGCGATCCGGGTTTCAACGTCCGGCGGCTGTAAGTCGGCAATGAGCCCCCACTCGAACCGAGAACGCAGCCGCTCCTCGATATCCGGCATGTCTTTCGGAAACCGGTCGCTTGAGAGGACAATTTGTTTGTGTCCTTCATATAACGCATTGAAAGTATGAAAGAACTCCTCTTGAGTCCGTTCTTTTCCCATGAGGAACTGGATATCATCGATCATCAGCATATCGATATGTCGATACCGTCTGCGAAGATCCATCATCTTGTCATATCGAATGGAATTGATGACTTCGTTCGTGAATTGTTCGGTAGTTAAGTACGCGGTACGCAGGTCTGAGTGTTCGGCGACATGGTTGCCAATGGCGTTCAATAGATGGGTTTTCCCTAACCCCACACCGCCATAGATAAACAATGGGTTATAGGTTTTCCCTGGTTGTTCGGCGACTGCCATACAGGCTGCATGGGCAAATTGATTTCCTGCGCCGACGACGAAATTTTTAAAGATGTATTTGGGGTTCAATTGGATTCCGCGGCGTGTCTTTATCTGACCAGCCGGCCGTGTCGAATTACTGATGGTGGGTGTGTCAGCCTGACGGGGCGCCGGATGTTGAAGTACTGGGAAAGCGACATTCAAATCTCCAGTTCCATAAGCGATAGAAAGAGCTTCTGTCAGTAAAGCTCCATAGTGTGTTTGTAACCAATCGCCGAAAAATTTATTTGGCACTCCAATATAGGCTGTAGAGTTTTCAATTCGATCTAGATGTATTGGTACAAACCAAGTGTCGTACACCTGCTTAGGAACCTTTCCATCAATGTACTCCAATGTCTCTTCCCAGACCGCCTCGACACTCATATACTCACTCACATTCCTCTATACACAGGATTACTCACAGCTGTGGATAACCAGCCACCCACGTCATAAAATCTTTGAGATGGAGTGACATGGTCAATAACATGTTCACTATATATTGTCGAGACGTTCATTGGCCTCAATAACCATCTTCATCCTCCCCACAATTCCTCACCACTCGCTACAGAGAGTATCCCCACCTTAATCCACAACATCTTTCGTATTTTTATAATTTTAAATCAATAACTTATTCACTATCCCCTTCATCCATTTCCCTACTACGAATTCGACTACTCCTATTTCTTTCTATTAAGTAACTTAAGAGTCATAGAGTAACGACATGCTGTTCCCGTACGATGATTGCCAATAACTCACTGTATGTTAATTTTTGTCCCACGACGAATCCGGGTTGGCCACCAGTGTGAACAACCGTAGCCGACAAGAAATCTTCATCTAAAGAAAAAGTAAGTGATTGATTATTCAATGAATATACCGATTCCGGTGGGGTGTCTGGCCACGATCGTAAGAGATAAATCATAAGGAATGTTCCACTATATCGAAGTTAGAACACCAGGACTGAGTCCATACTTATGATGAACGTCTGGATAGACTCTGTAGACTCATACCGCGTTGCAAATCCAGGGAGAACCTCTGTATCTGAATCACCTTTGTGAAGAAGAAAGGGGATTTCTAAATGTTTAAGGGACGGGAGATATTTTTCAAGAATATCGACATCGATAATATCGTCAGTCTCTTCAGAAATGAGACGACACGCTTCACCTAACAGAATAACAGTGATTTTATGGGCTCCAGCCGCAAGGCCGAGCGCAATACGTAATGCCTCAACAGGTCTGTGGCTTTTGCGAGGGTCTTCACGAATAACAACAGCAAGATTCTTAGGCATAGCTCTACTAGGTGAATGATAAAAACGGCTCGCATGCGTCGATGATCCCAGAGAGTACAACTAATCCACACAGTGACATTTTAGGATCGATATCGATGGTCGACACATGGTGTTGCTGACAACCATACGCACAGACAAAAATCTTAGCCCCTGCATGAGCTAGATCTTTGTACTGTTCGGTCGGCATGTTCTTGACCCCTTCATCAATCAGGTAGAGATAGACGTCATGACCGGCGGCAAGAGCAGCTTGGGCTAATCCGTAGACAGTGGAAGCACTTGCATGTGATGGAGGGAATGCGAGGAGAAACCCAATTTTATTTAAATCCACAGGAATTAGTCTAATATTTTAATATGTTAAGAAATTTTAAGTATAGAAAAGAATACGGAGTTCTTAGGGGAAAGTCAACCAGGAAGATTGAACGTCATGGAACAACGAGGAATGTCGCGATATGAGAGGTCAGTGCAGATAGGGGTATCTCATTCTGGACTTTTGTATGCATGTTCCTGAGGATAGCTGATCCCTTGTCCGCTTCATCATCGCCTAAAATGAGGGAGAAGTCGGTGTTAAGTCGGTCTGCCTGTCGCAGGTGCGCTTTCAAGGTCGTAGACCGAAAATCTGTGACGGCACAGATCCCAGAAAGTCGAAGGTCATCAAGAGCAGCGAGGCCCGATGGAATCCCCCGACTACCGAAAGCGGCGATATATACGACAGGATCCTTTGGCAAAGCCGGCGCGGTTTCTCCTAACAACATCACCATCCGTTCGAGGCCTATAGCAAACCCAACGGCGGGCGTTGGCGGTCCACCTAAGGTCTCGACGAGCCCGTCATACCGGCCCCCTGCGCCGACCGCATTTTGTGCTCCAAGGTTGGTCGTGGTGACCTCGAATGTCGTCAAGTTGTAGTAATCGAGACCTCGAACCAACCGATGGTTGAGGGAGTAGGGGATCTTGATGACATCGAGATCCGCCATAACCTGAGCAAAATATGAGCGAGCTGATTCAGACAGCGAGTCGGCCAGTCGAGGAGCGTCCTCTGTTATTTCATGACATTCCGGGACCTTACAGTCGAGGACCCGTAAAGGATTGGCTTCGATGCGGCGGCGACAATTCGCACAAAGACTGGACTCACGCTCCTTGAGGTACGTTACGAGATAAGGTCGATAGGTCTCTCGATCACTGGCATAGCCAAGATTATTGATCTCCAAGGTCAAACCAGGTAGGCCAAGGTCGGAAAGAACCCGCCACAGGAGAGAGATGACTTCAACGTCTGCCCGCGGATCAGCCGTTCCAAGGGACTCGATCCCGAACTGATGAAATTGGCGAAGACGGCCGGCTTGAGGGCGCTCATGCCGAAACATCGGCCCAAAATAGAAGTATTTCTGGGGAACAGGGATGGCTGCCCGGTTGTGCTCGATGTAGGATCTGACCGTCCCAGCCGTTCCTTCTGGACGAAGAGTCAGAGAGGTTCCATCTCGGTCTTGGAACGTGTACATTTCTTTTTCGACGATGTCGGTCGACGCGCCGATGCTCCGAGCAAAGAGCGTGGTGACCTCGAAGATCGGGATGCGGATCTCATGAAATCCATAGCGTGTCGCCCATCGTCTGGCGGACTCTTCGATCCAACGCCAGCGAGGTGTTTCCTCCGGTAGTAGATCCTTTACGCCTTTGATACCTTTGATCATAAGGACACAGTCAGGTTTCCTTGCATTAAGTGATCGAGTTTCGGACCTGGGCGGACTATAGCGACGCCTTCTGCAGCAAGTCAACGGACCGATCTTGCACGGTTCTCAGTCCAGCGTTATAGTGCCCGACCAGCGCGAGAGGAGAGACGTCTTTTGGATAAGCGAAGCACATTATGAATCAAGACCAAGCCAGTCGTCGTGTCGTGGCCATCGCGCCGATGCCGCCCGAACAGTCCGCGTATGCCCTCGCTCGGTACAGTCGATCTCCTGATTCGATAGAAAACAGTATTCAGTGGGTTCACGGACATTCCTCAGAGAAGTTCTGGGAGCAGTTCTATTTTGACTATGGCCATGCCTCGATAGCTGATCTCGGGCATGTCACCATCTGTTTTGAAAACATCTCAGAACTCGCGGCCATTCGGCTGGAGGATGAACCGCTGTGGGACGGTCAAGCTAAGTCGAGCCGCTATCAAAATTTTGCATCTGATCGCTGGTTTGTCCCAGACCAGATTCGCGGAAGTGAAACTGAGGCGGTATATGAAGGGATTCTCCGGAGCCTC
The DNA here is from genome assembly GCA_964579525.1 of uncultured Nitrospira sp. Lineage (GTDB taxonomy): Bacteria > Nitrospirota > Nitrospiria > Nitrospirales > Nitrospiraceae > Nitrospira_D. Next base: position 4,687 of record CAZOHW010000179.1, read on the forward strand.
GGCGACGTGTATCGACTTCTCCATGATCCCCTGAAACAATTCCTAGCTGAGAGGGAAATGAAACCCGAGTCAATGAAGCTCGTCGATTACGAGCGGACGATTGCCGCGAGGGCCTTCGACATCACCCGCTATCTGTTGCCGCTTGCTGCTAGGACGAATGTGGGACAAGTCGTCAGCATCCGGACATTGGAGAAGCAGATCACTCGGTTGTTATCGTCTCAACTTCCGGAGTTACGGACAATAGGGGAGGATCTGAAAGAGGCCTGTCAGCGTTCGCCAGTGAATCTGTGGGGAGAATTATGCGGACAGGCCTCAGCGCCGCCTGCCCCGCTGGCACCGACCTTGGCTCGCCATGCGAAAGCCAGCGAGTATCAAGAGTCGGTCTATTCTGATCTCGCCCGCCATGCACGCGAAATGTTACGCCCGAGTGGACTTGATCAGCCCGAGTCTTGGGGAACAGTCGAACCGGTTGACCTCCTGGAGCCGCATCATCCCCTCGACGAGATCGTCGCGACGCTGCTGTATCGCGCATCGCAGGCACCCTATCGGAGAATACTGGAGCTGATCACCACATGGTCAGATCGTCAGAAACAGGCCACCATCGAGGTTGCGACAAAACAGCGTGGCCCGTACGACGAACTCATCAAAGAGTTTCGCAGCGGCTACTCATTCATGTTCGATATCGTGATGGATATCGGCGCGTGGCGAGACATGCATCGCCATCGGCGCTGCCAGCAGGTCCAACAAAACTTTACGACCGTTCACGGCTACGAGGTCCCGCCGCCGTTGGTCCAAGCCGGATTGGATCAGGAATACCGGCAGGCTATGGATGCGGTGCGAAGCGACATTGAGCTACTCAGGAAAAAGGATCAAGAAGCCTCGCTCTACGCGATTCCGTTCGGCTTCAAGGTCCGCTGCCTCTTCAAGATGGACTATGCCGAAGCGGAATACATCAGTAAGCTCCGCTCCGGCGTGAAGGGGCATTGGTCTTATCGGACGATTGCCTGGCAGATGAAGGAACAATTGACCAAACGGTACCCCTTCCTTGGTGAACAAATCCAGGCCACATCCCCCGATATCGACGACGCTTTAACTCGATAGAAACTGCATGGACACCCATCTGCAGGCCTGTGAAGCAGCTCTTGTCACCGGCGATTGGGATCGCCTATATGCCGAGTCCCTTGCGTGGAGTCGAGAGCCAGGTGGGTCCAAGGATCCTCGACCGCTCTTCGCACGAAACGTCGTTTATCTCGTCCAAGGGCGATTTGCCGATGCCTGGAAGACCCATGCACTCTGCCTTGAAGCCGTCCAGGATATCGAGGCGGTGGGAGACTGGGTGAATGATCTGGTCGATCGGCATGGGGACAAGGGCTACGCCCATCTAGTGATGGGCTTGTTTCGTGCCCAGTCGGGTCAGTCCGAACAATCCCTTCAACCCTATACCGACGCTGCCCGATTGCTGCCACAGTCGGCCTATCCTCATTACTTTCTGGCCCAGATCCACGAACGAGCCGGCCATCTCGAAATGGCAATCAAGGAGTATCGTGAAGCGGTTCGATTAGCTCCGGATTATGCGCCTGCGCGGATGAATCTCGGTGTGGCCTATCAAGACCAGGGGCGGCTGGAGATGGCGATTAAAGAATACCGAGAAGTGATCAAGCTCACGCCCGACGATTCGGCCGCCCATTCCAATCTCGCCTGTGCATTGGCTGAACAGGGGAAGATAGAACCGGCGCTGCAATCCTACAAGACGGCATTGAAGCTGAATCCACAAGATGCAGAAGTGTATTTTGCACTGGGAGGACTCTACGAAATCCGTGGGCGCCTGGATCTGGCGCAAAAGAGCTATCAGGATGCGCTCAAGGCCAATCCAGATTTTGGTGCAGCCCATACTGCCCTCGGGTGGCTCGCCTTAGGCAGGCACCGACTTCAGGAAGCAGCGGATATCTTCAGCCGAGCGCTGAAGTGTGACGAGGAAGACGCACGAGCCTACCATGGGATCGCCGAAATCTATGCGATGCGAGGCAAACGCCAGAGCGCGATGGAAAACTACACGAAAGCGCTCAAGTACTATCGCGACCCAGAAAAGCGGAACCAGATCATGAACCAGCTGTTCCAAGAGGGCCAGGTGGGGGATTGAGCGTGCCGGGCTCGGTACTTCTGTGCTCGATGAGTGCGCACCAAGGTCCTTTTAATTCCTGGATCAAAGACGGGGTGCTCATTCAATGCGCGCAGTTGAAGGATCAAAGCCTACTGCGCTCGTTAGGAAGAGGTAAAAAGAGGGATGAGGTCCTAAAGCTCTCGGATTGCGCCTTGAAGGACGGTAATTTGCGTGGTTGGATCACCTGATGCGGTCAATTCGTTCCGGATTTGATCCTTCAGGTAGGAGGAATAGCCGACGCGGTTGACGAGGAGATCTAAAAATCGTTCGGTGGGGATCAAGCTTTGTTCCTTGAGCTCCGCGATGGTTTCGTCACTCACCGGCACGTAGGTACTGCCGATGTGAAACACCACGTTGTAATGCTGTCCCGTGGCGATACGCTCGAATCGCAAACCTTTCATACGTCCCTCTCTCCAAATCCTGGTCGAAAGCCGTTCATTCTAGACAACTTCTGTGCGTGAAGACAAGGGCAACCTGTTTCCCTCTCGCGGTAGACAGCCATCCAAGCCGGCATTTATCATGACGGGCATTGGCATGAATGTATATCGGCTATCCGTCATGATGACTGCGAGAGAACTTATTGAATTCTGGGCAACCCACTTGGAATCAGAGCGGACCCACCTGGTCGAAACCGAGCAGGATCTTTCTCTTACGGCGACACCCGTTCATATCGTCGAGAGAATAGGAGATCTGCATCTGCAAAAGTTGCTTCTTCCTGCAGATATCACCTTCCGTGTTGACCTCCCCCTATCAGTGGTTGCGATCGATGAGCCCGATGCGATAGAGGGAGCCGTGCTCCAGCAGACAGGTCATGTCGTCCTTGTTCAACTCATCGAAGGGATTAGGGGGGACCCCTCGACAATCACGCTCGTTCCAGATCTGGCAGGCCTGCTCCAACAGTCCGCGAACCGGTTGAGCGATATCCTTGCCAAACCCAATTTGTACCATCTCGGAACTATAGAACGGCTGGCCGCACTCCTCCAGGCAGAACAGACTGATGTGGAACGGCTCTCTTCCACTTCATCGGTCCTGACGACGATCTGGGAGGGTGATCGGGATCAACGTCGGCGGAAACTCGCCACAATCACGATGGAACTGATCTGCGCGAACAAGCGAGTGCTCCTCATCAGTCCGGATCATCATGAATGCGATGAGGTCACCGCGGTCATCGCGCATACCATGAAAATTGGAGGCCTGAACTACAAGACATGGATCAGCCGATATGAACTACCGCTGTCTCAGCAGATCAGAGGGGTCGATCTACAGGCACTCGGGTTCGAAGCACAGATGCACCAGTTCTATGCCAAATCACAAGCGGACAAGGCCTCCCTGCGGCACAAATATGATCGGTTTCGCGAGCTCTCCCCATTTCTCGCACAGAAGGAAGCGAAACAACGGGATCTGGACGAGGTTCGGCTCTTGGAATGGCGTCAGGTCACGCAGCTGCGGGATCTACAAGTGAAGATGGCGGACGTTGTGAATACACAGAAAGACTTTGATAAGCTGCCTCTGTTGCAACGTTTGACCATGCAGGCGGTTGGGAAGAATGCAGAGTCACTCAAACAGTATCGTGCGCTGTATCAGGGTCAGATGGATCAACTGAACAACGAGCTGGATGTGACTCAACACCGCATTCGGGAGTTGGTGCCGGAGGCGGCGGTACCCCGAGGGATGCGTGTAGAGTTCGAGCCGCTGAACGAGGACATCA
>CAZOHW010000180.1:0-8548 GCA_964579525.1 uncultured Nitrospira sp.
GCATCCTTCTGTCTCCCCTCCCTTTGGTTTGACAACGGAGCGAATGATTGACTCAGGGTATGCAAGGTTTGCGATTTCGACAATACCGCCAGTAGTACCTATCCCCCCCTACGTCCGTATGGAATCCATCGGCTCCGGCTTTTTGAAAGCACAACCTCAAGCGAGGTAGGGCAGCAATGGCGGTGCTATATAAATGAACGAGAACCGCATGTCAAACACTTCGGAATGTGGGAAAGGGGACGCCATACTTATGGGACAGGGCCAAGACCACAGAAATTCGGCTGAATCAATATCTCTAACTACCGAAACTTTAAGACAGTTCCGTCGAATTTCGTCTGCTCAACGAACTTTTCAAAGTTCTTCTCCATGACCTCGCTCAAAATTTCTTCGGCATCGTTCGGGCTGAACCAAAACACGGAGTAGTTGCCTGTGTGACTGATCGTATCGGTAATCGAACTGCCGTCAACGGAGTTTTTTGCGTGCACGACAATCTTATTTTTCCCGATAATCTCGGTAGAACCGAATGAGCCCTGGGCATCGACGGACCCTTCCAGGACTTTCCCGGAAATCACCACATGCCCCTCAAGGTTTCCCCCAGCCGGCACATACTGCGCCTGCCACCCCTGTCGAACGAGATATTCGGCAAACCGTTTTGCGATCGCTTCCCCAACAGGCCCACTCCTACTCACCAGTGGCTGATTGGGTCCCCATAACGCCTTATGTATGCCAAGCTTGCCCTGCACCGACCGATCATCAAGAAAGGGGGTCACCATCACACGTACGGCGCCGACCTTTGATTCGTTCGGCTTTTCAGCCGCAGGCTTCAATCGCAGCGAGATGGGCACAGCCTCGTTCTGACCTGCGCACCCACCGATCCCCCACAGCAGACCCAGCAGAACCGCCCCTACGATGACAGTCCTCATCTCTCACCCCCAGACAACAGACAATGGTTGGCAAATCTTCAGCGCATAGTTCAACGTGAATGCGGAGCGTAACGTGTAGCATTTCACGCGAATCCTGTAAAGCCATCAGCTCCGTATTGACTGCTCTACTCAGACTGAGTAAGATTCCTGACGCAAGCGATAGGTTGCAGCCGTGCTGCTCCATCCTCCGCCATTGATCGTACCGACACCACATTCATGATTGACGTTCAGAACATTACCAAGCGGTATGGCCACCATACGGCTATCGATCGCGTGACCTTCTCGGTTGCAAAGGGGGAAGTCCTGGCCTTTCTCGGCCCCAATGGCGCAGGGAAGACGACGACGATGCGGATCCTCACCTGCTTCATGCCGGCGACGGAGGGCACGGCTCGTGTGGCCGGGTTCGATTGTACTGAGCAACCCCTGGATGTAAAACGACAGATCGGCTACCTTCCCGAAACGCCCCCGGTCTATCAAGAATTTACCGTAACCGAATATCTGACCTTCGTGGGACAACTCCGTGGACTGACTGGACGCCCCCTAACTTCTGCATTGGACCAATCGGTCGAGCGGTTGGAATTGGGATCAGTCCGCCATCGTCTGATCGGGAACCTTTCCCGTGGATACCGTCAACGCGTCGGCTTGGCCCAAGCGCTGCTTCATGACCCGCCGGTCTTGATCCTCGATGAACCGACGGTCGGCCTCGATCCCAAACAGATAATCGAAATCCGTGAACTCATTAAGAGCCTTGCCGGCTCCCATTCCGTCATTCTGAGTACCCATATCCTTCCCGAAGCCACTGCGGTCTGCCAACGAGTAGTGATCATCAGTAAAGGACGCATCGTGGCAGAAGATACACCAGAGCAGTTATCGGCACGATTGCGTCAATCCGAGAAAATCTCGATCACGCTCAAAACCGCTCCAGCAGACTGCGAGAGGAAACTTCGTGCGATCTCCGGGATATTGAACATATTCCCAGGACAGACTCCAGGGAACCTCCTCATCGAGAGTGAACTGGGCCGCGATCTACGCGATGAGATTGCCCGGGTTGTCGTCTCAAACCACTGGGGGTTACTTGAGCTGCGCACGATTTCGATGACGTTGGAAGATGTCTTCCTCCAGCTCACGCGCCACGAAGAGCATCTTTCGGAACAGGCAGAGCCCCTGGTAAGCACGACTCCAGCCGAACGGACGGACGCGTAGGAACGAGATCATGACCCCGGTACAAACCGTCATCGCGAAAGAACTTCGAGGCTACTTCGTCTCCCCCATCGTGTACGTGGTCGGAGCCGTTTTTCTCCTCCTCTTCGGACTGCTCTCCTATCTCTATGTCGGCTTCGCGGGAGCACAAGCCATTCAATTGATGCAGATGCAGGGCGGCATGGCTCAAATCAACCTGAACGATCTGGTCTTCCGAAACCTCTTCGCCAGCATGCGCATCGTCTTGCTCCTCATCCTACCGATCCTGACGATGCGACTGTTCGCGGAAGAACGCAAGTTGCGGACATTTGAATTCCTCATGACGTCGCCTCTCCGGATCAATGATATCGTGGTCGGAAAATTCATCAGTGTGTTCGTGATCTATCTCGGCCTTTTGAGTCTGACGAGCCTGGTCCCGACCGTGCTGATGCTCTTCAGTGATTTCGATTGGAACTCAATCTGGACCGGCTATCTGGGAATGGTGCTGTTGGGCGCACTCTTCATCGCCGTCGGCATCCTCGCATCGGCCGTGACGGAAAATCAGATCGTGGCTGCCTTCGTGAGTTTCGGCCTACTCCTGACGATCTGGCTGATCTCCGGCTTGGGAAGTCTCCTCGGCGATACCCCAGCAGGGCGGGTCATTTCCTACATCTCCTATATGGAACACTATGACCGGTTGGTTCGTGGACTCATCGACACAAGCGATCTCGTCTACTTCATGAGCGGACTCGTCCTTATGCTGTTCCTGACACATCGAGTCGTGGAATCGACGCGCTGGAAATGAGCCTAAAATCCCTCCCACTCGGCATTCTCGGAGTCACCCTCGGCATCGGTGGGATGATCGCTTATAGCCTTCGCCCGGATTGGCTCTTGGCCGTCACGATGGCGGAAGGCGCGGCACTGCTTTGTCTGATCCTGTTTTTTGTTCTGCACTTCGAAACGGTGAAGGCATTCTCCACCCGACGTTCGACGAAGATGGGGGTGAACAGCCTCTTGATGGTCCTCCTCTTTTTCGTCATTCTCATCATCGTAAATTTTCTGGCCTCTCGCCATTCCGTCCGTTGGGATCTGTCAGAAAATCAGAACTTCACACTCGCCCCTCAGACCTATCGAGTCCTGCGATCTCTTTTGCACGACGTGAAGATCACGGTCTTCACGAGGGAGAAAGATCCTGGTTATCAGGCATTTCACGAACGACTGGAAAGTTATCGACAGGCTTCCCCAAAACTCACCGTGGAATTCATCGATCCGGAGAAAGAGCCGAAGATGGCTCAAAACTACGGAATCTTTCGGACTGACACGGCAATCTTCGAGAGTCGTGGACAGACCATCCGTGTGACGGCTCCCTCAGAGGTCGAACTGACCGGAGCCTTGATCCGTATTGCGAAGGATGCCAAAAAACGTATCGTGTTTCTCGAGGGCCACAGTGAGCTGAATATCGAGGACAAGGAGCGGAACGGTCTCTCCATCGCAAAAGAGGCGTTGCTTCGACAAGGCTATGATGTCGGCACTGTCTCCCTTCTCAAAGAATCTGTGGTACCTGACAATACTGCCGTGTTGGTTGTGGCGGGCCCCCGCCGTGCTGTCATGAAAGAGGAACAGGATCGCATTCGGGCCTATGTCGAGAAGGGCGGCCATCTCTTGGTGTTGGCCGACCCCGACACACAGACCGGTCTGGAATCACTGCTTGCCCATTGGGGACTGGGTCTCGGGCCCGGTGTGTTGGTGGACCTCCAAGATCGCCTGGCACAAGGAGACCTCACAGCTCTGTTGGTCCGGACATTCACCGAACATGAGATCACACAGGATCTGACTTCGGCCGTATTGCTTCCCCTCTCCCGACACGTGACATTCGACGAACAGATCGGAAAGGACTGGGACTTTGTCCCCTTGGCCCGCACCTCACCGAACAGCTGGGCTGAAACGAACATGCAGGGCCGTGTCGTGAGCATGAGCGAAAAAGAAGATGTCAAAGGCCCCCTTCCAATGGCTGCGGCAGTCGCACCCAAGAAGGCACCGGAGGAAGGGAAGCCTCGTCCAGCCATCGTCGTGATTGGGAATTCTACATTCGTGTCCAACGCCTTTTTCAGCTTTCCCGGGAATAGCGATTTCTTCCTCCATGCCACCGGCTGGCTGGCCGAAGAGCGAGACTTGATTTCCATCGCTCCGCGAGAGCCGGCATTACGACCCTTCACACCGAATCCTATGCAGGATCGAGCGCTGCTCTATATTCAAGTCGTCTTCCTGCCGCTCCTGACCTTCCTCACTGGAATCTTCGTCTGGAGGAGACGGCGACGATTATGATATGCCCTATGCAAATTTTAAGCAGGATAGTCAAAATGGCTGTCCAGCAAGGCCACAGCGAGTGAGGGACCGAGGCGTACTCTCTGGAGTACGTTGAGGGTCAGAACGATGCGAGAACGAAGCTGGCGGCCATTTTCACGATCCTGACTATGAAGTATTGGCCGACGCTTTTGCTGTTGCTCATCCTGGCCGGACTGGGGGGGTATCTCTATCTCATTGAGTTTCCCTCCCAACAGCGTCAAGAGAAACAGGAGAGCGAACAGAAGCAACTGCTTTCGTTCCCTGAAAAATCGATTACGGGGCTGACCATCACCACCACACAGGGTCCTATTGAATTGAAACAGGCTGAGCCAGGAAAGTGGTCCATTACCGCTCCTGTACATGCGGAATCCGACAGTCGGGAGGTACAGGCATTGATCCGGGCACTGGTGACGGGGCTCGTCACGAGAACCGTTGTGGAGCAGGCGGTTGGGCTGGCGCAATTCGGTCTCGAGCATCCGGTCACCACCGTGACCATTACAGCCGGGAGCCAGCAGGAAACCATTGCCATCGGCGACAGTGGCCCACTGTCCAATACCCTCTATGTGTTGCGTGGATCAGACCGTCATGTGCTGTTGACGAATTTGACGCCGAAAGATTTCATCAATAAATCATTGATGACGTTCCGCAGAAAGGAACTGTTACGGTTCGTGCAGCAGGACATCGAGCGAGTTCGCCTGACCTATCCGACGACGGAAATTGTCCTATACAACATGGCCAAGGAGAAGTCCAAACCTTCCTGGAAGATCCGGTATCCCATTGAGGCTGAGGCAGACCAAAATGAAGTGCGGTCATTCATGTTTCGATTGGAAGACCTCAAGGCTTTGAGCGTCATCGACCCAGGCCCAGAACGGGAAGTCATCGCGAAAACCTTGACCGCTCCAAAAGTGAAAGTGACGATCCATACGGCTGCGGGTGACCAAACGGTTCGACTCTACCAATCAGATCCCCAAAGCGGCGAAGCCATCGCCGAAACAGCCGCTGACGCGCCGTTGTACCGCGTGAATCCCATCCTCATCAAAGACCTCACGAAAGAGCTCTTCCATTTCCAAGACAAGCGTCTCCTTGGCGTCGATTACACCGACATCGCTATACTCTCCGTCAAGACGAGAACACAGCAGTACGTCCTCATCCATCAAAATGGCGAGTGGGTGCTCGAAGACCAGCCGATGGAGAAGATCAGCCAAGAGATGGCAGACCTCTTTGTCAGCCGGGTCGCAAACCTCCCGGCAGAAGAACGGATTATCAAACAGGCCGGGCCGTTGGCTCCGTATGGACTCCTCGCTCCGGCTGCAGAATTTGTTGCGACCGGGAAGGATGGAAAGCTTGTGGGGAAACTCACCCTCGGCAACCACGCCGGCAATCTCGTCTATGCCATGGGCCTACGGCTCCAAGGCGTATTCCAAGTTCGCCCTGATCTCCTGACACAGATTCCTGCCAAGGCTGACCTCCTCGCAAAAACACAAGACAAAGGTCCGGCAAGTCACTAGCAACATACTCTCAGCCCACCTTTCACGACACGTTTGAAAGGATCTTCCCTATGTGCCTCGTCATAGAGAAAACAGGAGACTAAACAGGGCTTGTGCTGTGGCCTTGAGTCGCTGAATTGGGCCTACCTCTTCTGCGCCTCGCACGGTTCAAGATCTGAGCCTAAAAAGCAGAAAAGACCGGCATATCGGACTTAAGCGCCAATTTGCAGCAGTGCTTCGAGGTCAAGATCTTGCTCATAGGCCTGGGTTTTCACGACAACCTGAAATTCTTCAGCCAGCTCCAGTCCCGCATAAAACAACCAGACCAAAATAAGACACCACCTGATCAAGAGAACTCTGGACCCGCGAGGCATCATGATGGTTTACCTTTCATCTCGTCGTTCTGGCTTGGTATGTCATCGTAGCAATGGCATCAGGGCAGATAATAGCGAACCGTGGTCATCATCGTATGTTCTTCACCCCACGGTCGTAGGCCGTTTGACCCTGACCATACTGTGCGGTGAGTATAGGAATAGGACAGTCCGAGCGCGACAATCCCCACATCCGAGGTGATCACCCGGTACCAGAGCCCCGGTTGGGCCTGAGTGATGGTCGCATTGCCTGCCTGGCACGGCTGCATGCCCGGATCTTCCATGGCGCAGCCACTGAGATCAGCCAAGGGAGAGCCGTAACCGATCGCTGTCGCCACATAGGCGGTTCTCGCATAGTGTTCGACTCCGTAATAGGCATAGACATCCCAGTCCTTGGTCGGATGCCATTCCAGGCCGCCCATGAAATGAAATGCCGTGATGGGCACAATCTTGCCGGAAGGACTGGCGACCACATCAGCACCAATCGTCGAGGCATAGCGCCCAATCCCTTGTCCCACCAGCCCTTCAGCCATGAGGTTGAGTGTCGATGTCAGGGGAAGCACCGCCGCAAGGCCTGCGCCACCCCCGATTGCGACATGATTGTGGGCGTTTAAGCGATCCTGAAAGAATCGGACAATCCCTTTTAGTTCCCAGTGCCCATAGCCGGGTTCCCACACGAGCTTCCCGATAATATCAGGCGCCAGGTCAGTCGAAATCCCATTGGCTCCGGGCGTGGTACTCGTCGTGAAGAAATTCGAGGGTGTCTTGGCATTGGGTGAGGTGTTGAAACCCTGCACCCCGATCGGCTGGATGACGCCGTTCACACTCGTTTCCGGATTTTCAATCGCCACTGCCATCAAAAGATTTGGACTGAGGGCTTTCGTCACACGCAGCTGCCATTGCCGCGCCCAATTGAATCCGACTACGGTCTGGAGATCCGTGCTCAACGGAATAAATTCGTTGCGTGGTTTGAGTCCGAGCCGGTGGGTGGTGAGCAGGGACCAGCCTTGACCGACCATCACGGAGAATCCATTGGGAATGTCGATATTGCTCCACAGCTGGCGCAACCGTGGATTCCAACTGTTCGTCTCCAGCTCATTGCCGGAGGTCGAACTGCCGAGAAAGTCCACCTCCACATAGCCCGCAATGGCGGTGCGTCGATACTGACCTTCGCCTAGCAGATTGATTCGTGAGCCGCGGGCGGTTCCACGAAATTCCCGCAGATGGCTATTGGCTGAACCCTGGAGGGGAATGTTGGCAAACGTACTTTGCACATCGGCATTCTCATTGGCGGAGCGGACAATCGCCGTGCCATCAAAAAACCCGCCGGGCGCAAAGGAGACACCCTTGTACCGAAATTTCTGAAACCCCCTTCCCGCAATCAGCTCCTCGGTCGCACCCTCTGGCTCAACCACATACGTGTTCGACTCGGCTGCGTCCTCGGCCTGTTGATTTGCACTCGTGGGATCACTCGTTTCCGCAGCTCGTGAATAGCCCGGTATGAGCACGCCGACCAGCAACGCCAGCATGGCGAAGCACAATCGATAACAACTTCCACTTCGCCATGCCCAGCGCAGTCGTGGCACGTGGATCTCTACTCCTCTAGCTGCCAGCTTGTCCACCGATGCGTGCACTCTTTGGGTGACTCTCGGCTGGGGTAGATGAGGACGCAGGTTTCATTTGATCGTATGGCTGCCCAGCTTGTCCACCGATGCGTGCTTTAGCTTCTCCATTGGCCTGCTCTTTGGCTTGGATAGATGCGTGCTCGTGTTTAGCATGAGGATACGGCTCTCCAGCTTGTCCCCCGATGCGTGCTTGAGTGTCTCCATGAGTATAGTTCCCCGCTTGGGCACTTGCATACTCTTGAGCAACGCCTAGGATGAAACCACACGCGAGGATACACATGACTTTAGATACGGGGATCATACTTACCTCCTTGTTGGTTGGTTGATGGGCACATGGACAAAGGCATCCACCAGTCCGCTCCTGTAGACGGAACGGATCTGTCGAGTTGGATGTTTCTGAAGGAAATAGAAAATTGATCGCAGAATGGAAGCGTCGAAACTATGCAACAGAAGGGGACCATAAAAAAACTCCTACCAGCGCATGCCACTGCATGTCAGATAGGAGTTATCAGACCCCCCACAGGAGAGGACGGTTACCGGTGAACCCCATCACCGCTCATATTCTTACTTGCCCTAATCGTATTATTGTCAGCGCCCTTTGTCAAGCTGGGGAGTCT
>CAZOHW010000181.1:0-8543 GCA_964579525.1 uncultured Nitrospira sp.
ATCCATGCGATCATAGTCTCGAACCCCAGCGAGGACGGCAATCCCCAGTGATGCGCGAGGCATGGTGTTAGGGTGGGGTAAAGGGCACCTTCGAGGTTCGCGCACATTGTAATCACACCTGAAAGGCTGCCGGCGTGGGCTGGGGAAAGGTCGCTTGTTGAGGACCAGTAGGTGCCGACCGTGAAGTACAGCCAACCGGCTCCAGCCGACAAGGAGGCGATGGCCAGGTAGGGTGATTCCACCATGGCGCCAAGCGCGATTGACCCGGCGGCCAACCCCATACCAGTTATCCCAACAATGCGCCGGCCATTCGTAATCCCATGCCGCAATGCGAGCCGATCGGTTACCCATCCGCCGATTGGACAGGATACGAGAATCATGAGGAATGGCGCTGCCGCGAATATTCCACCGCGTAAGACATCAAAGCCTCGCACATTGACGAGGTATAGATAGAACCAAGACATATAAACATACGCGACATATCCAAGGCAGCCATAGCTCAGCGTCAACCACCAGACCGTTGGAGTTCGCCGTAGGGCGGTCCAGGGAATCGAAGCCGATCCCACCGCTGCTGTGGATGAGGGCTTGGTCTTGTCATGAGCGATCCATGGATGAAGGGCTGGCCGGTCTGCAGCCAGACACCACCAGACGATGGAAAGGATAACCCCGATTCCGGCACAAAGATAAAAGGCCGTCTGCCATCCATAATTGACCATTACCCAGGCTGTGATGGGCGGCGTGATGGCGGCACCGATGCCGATCCCTCCGATGGCGGCACCGATGCCAAATCCTCGTTCCTGAGGCGGGAGCCAGTCGGTAATCGCCCGATTAAATGTCGGCAATGCTGCGGCTTCTCCCACGCCAAGGAAGAATCGGACGAGGGCTAAGGCTCCGACGAATCCTAAAGGTCCGGCTAGGAACGAAGTAGCTGCCATGGCTGTGAAGGCCGTAAAGCAGGACCACCACAGGAGTGCGATCGTGAGGACGACGCGGGCACCCCAGCGATCTCCAAGCCATCCACCGGGAATTTGAAATAGTGCATAGCCGATGACGAATGCTGAAAAGACAACCCCCATTTCCTGTTCCGTCAGCCCCAACGCCGGCATCATTTGCCGTGCAGTGACTGAGATGTTGACGCGGTCGATATACGTCACCACGCTGATGGTAAAGAGGAGTCCGAGAATCAACCAGCGGAGGGGCGATGGAGCATCTGAAGGGGAGGGGGATGTGTGCTCACTCACGATGGGCCCAACAACTAGCACCAGGAACATATCATGGTGCAACTCTGGTGAGAGGGGCGGATGAAGAGAACGGCTTGCCGCCTCTTGCAAGAGGCGGCAAGCAAACTGTTATTTGCCGGTCACGATCTCGAGTAATTCGACCTCGAACACGAGCGTCGAGCCAGGCTTGATGGTCGGCGGCGAACCCCCGTCACCATAGGCGAGACTTGATGGACAGATTAACCGGCTCTTTCCGCCAACCTTGATCTGTTGAACACCCTCCGTCCAGCACTTGATGACATTTCCTAGAGGGAAGGTCGCCGGCTCGCCACGCTTGACCGAACTGTCGAACACTGTGCCGTCGGTCAGTGTACCGTGATAGTGGACTTTCACCGTATCGGTGGCTTTGGGGGTGGCCCCAGTTCCCGGCTTGATGGGAGTAATGACCAACCCGGACGCCGTCTTCACTGCACCTTTTTCAGCGGCGGCTTTGTCCGGGAACGCCGCTCCAGCTATCTTCTCCCCTTCGGCTGCCACGGCGGGTCGAGCCTGTGCGAGCTGGTTAATCTTGGGCATATAGGTTTGGAGATCGGCTTTCGGGGGGCGATTCAGCACGCCGTCGGTCATCCCACTCTTGACCATATCAAGTTCGCGCTCACTGAGGGAAAAGGTGCCTAGCGATTGGCTGATGGCCAAGCCCAGTGCATACAATGTTTTCTGCTCATCATTCGCCGGTTCTTGAGCCGAGGAGAGAACCGGAGTAGTGAGCAACAGAAGCGCAGCCGCGAGATAGATTTTCGTATGCATGAATCATCCTTTCATATGAGGAAGCAACTCATCAGTCCGTAAGATACGCTACGGGTTCGGCTCTCACAACTGAAATCTTCTTGAATGGTTAGGAAATGGAAGACAATCAGATTTTGGATATCGTTTGGAATTATGACCGGTATATAGGGTGGCGGAGAGGGAGGGAAGCGCCGTTGTTCGCCACGAATCAGCCACAGGAGCCAGTTTACCAGACTTTGAAGTCCTGGGATTTTCCGTAGACAGATCGTAGCACGGTCTTGGCTGATTCGTCTAGGCGACTCTGACGTTGTCCATGAGTCATTCACCATCACCAAGGAGTAACATCATGAACGCTTTTATTTCACAACTGATCGCTGCTCTCTACATCCCCATCTTGGCCGGTGTACTGGCTCTCGGATGGCTGGGTGTATCATCCGCCTCAGCCGACGAGTACGGGAGCTTCGATGAAACAGGACAGTACCGGTATCATTCTTACAGCCCTTCGAACCGGAGTCGGGATGCTGAGCTTGACCGGAAAATGCACAACGACTATCAAAACCGGCAGATCCAGAAACAAAACGATGAGACCATCCGCAGCCATGACAAGTCAGCGGACCACTACTCAACGCCGTCCTACTCAAGCCCGAATACTCCCTACCTTGTGTTCCCCGGTCCAGGGCAACGCCCGCTGCTGTGCCAACGCTCATTTCAGGCCGTATATTGTAATTGACTGAATAGCGTATCCCATTGAATGTGCTAAAAAATTTTGCAGAGTAAGGCGCTAGTCATGGCCGCTCTTACCCCCGTAGGGGTGTGGCCGAGTGATGGAACGCCCAGGGATGGTTTGAGAGGCGCAGGGATGGGGTCTATCAGGCTTGTCTAGGCCTACTTCCAACTAGTCATCAATCTCCTATCCTATTGATAATCCTAGTCTTCCAAAGAATGCCTCTGCTATTGAGCTGATTCGTCAAGCTATTCAGCTCCGATACCCTCAGCCAACCCAACGAGAACAGGCCTGCAATGCGTCATAGTTGGCTCAGGAACGGCCTTCGCCTGGGAAGGCTCGGACGATCACCTGAGAGCTTAGCTGATGCGTATTGGCTAGGATCGATGTTCTAGGATGTTCTCGTGCGTAGAAGGATGAGGGTGACACCGACTTGCCGTAGTCCAGCCTCTAAGTCGTTGATCTACAACGATGTCAGAGGGATTCTATATCCCTTGCGAGTGAGGAAGTGGGCTTGGAATCTACTGCTTGTCTACGGTGAAGGTTGGTTGGTGGGCTGTAGGCGGGTTGAGGTGGGCGCCCGATGATGGTGCCAGTGAGTGTGAGTGTGTGTGAGTTATCTAGACGAAGGATTTATGTGTGGAGCTTATGTTCAAAACTAACCGACCAAAGAAATCGATACGTGCTGGTGCTTGGAACGTTGTGGATGGCGGGTACGACTTCCGCCTGTTCAAGCGCCGTCAGATACAACGCTACCGCAACTCGGTACAACACGTGCTCAACTCTGCCAGAACCCATGATCCACGTATTGCAGAGATGCTCACTGAAGCCGCCTGTGAGTGGAACGCCTATGATGCTTCCGTTCCCTTCCACCATTGGCCATCGCTCACACCTCTGGAGAAAAGTCAGGCGTTGATAGCGTGGATCTTAAAGCAGAAGAAGCGGACCAAGTACAAGACTGCTGAAGATGTCCTGGTAGCGGGTATCGCCGGATCGATTCACTGGAAGGTCAATGTGCAGAAGCGCCACGATAACTACTCACGAGCAGTGAGTTGTGCACGGTCGGTATGGATTATCTTGGCTCCAATCTGGAAGACCTACGACCGCCACAGCGGACAACAACACGGCATAACTCAAGTTCAACGCCTGTGTATCACCAAGAAGGTCCGTATGAGGAGTCGGTATTGCTGTCAGCGAGTGGAGGCCGACATCATGGCTCATGCGGGTTGGTTTCTGGACGAGTATGAGGCTGAAATCATGAACCGAATAACATCAATGGAATCGCAGGGATAATACCCCACCGCCTTATACCAGATAAACATCACCTTGGCCGGACATCTTCTCCGAGAAGGCTGACACTGGAGTGCTGAGCAAATAGTGCAGCAACTTTCCTCAATGAAATCAGGCCAGTAATGCACCTTCCCTTATAGCCCAATAAACGCCTGCCGGGGTCTCCTCCTCCCGGTGGGCTTCAATGCCCCAATCTGTATTACAGATCATCCGGAGCTGTCCCAGTTCCCTTGAGTCGTCATTTGACGACGACCTTCACCCTTTCTGCTCCACGTCGACTGTGATCGAGTGTGAGCTCTAGGAGTCCATCTATGCATCGTTCATATCCAGTCCGTCAAAAAGGCAAGCCGCAGAGTTCGCCTTCCACCTCAATCAGATTCAGTCCCTCAGCCAAGCAGGGCATCGAGAAGATCCACTCGATGCTCGCTCAACGATGGAGACTAGCCGACAAGCCCAGTTTGTCCCTTCTGCTCGAGGGCGTGATCGTGCGATGGGCTGACACCATGCAGGACGATCCCACAGCCATTACCGACTTGATCAATGAGATTGAGGCCCGAGGTGGCGTGCGAGGTGAGAAGAACCAGTTTCAGTTAGATCGAGAAATCTTCAAGAAAGAACGAAAGGCATAACCATGTTCCAACACATCAACAACCTCATCAACGGTCCCTCCTCCTCTCCTCTTTTTCGCTTCGAATGTAAGTGTGAGCCGGTATCTCTAACCGCCGGAATGGTAGCTTTGTCAGCTGCGTCAGCAGCGATGCAGGTGAAGGGCCAAGCTAATGCCGCCAAGCAATACAACTCGGTTCAGGAAGCGCAGAGGATGGAGACAGAGAACGTAATCGAGGAGAACCGACGAAGAGCCACGCAGGACTATCTAACGACCACTCGTCTTGAGCGTGAGCAGCAATCCCAGGAGCAGGAAGCAGTCGCTCAGAAAACAAACGATCTCAACCGAGAGGCTGCGCGGACTATCGCCACAGGCAACGCCAGTGCCGCTGAGCGGGGAGTAGCTGGACGAACTGTGGATCAGATTGCAGCAGATTTTGATTTTGCCGCGAACGAAGAAACGGGTCGACTGAAGGCGAACCAGAATCTCGCGAACCAACAGCACGCAGAAAATGTTCTCGCAGCTGGAACTGAGTTTAGTAACCGTGCTGCTTCCATCAAGCCATACATCAAGACCCCCGCGCGTCAGATCGACTACTTCGGACCAATCTTCCAGGTAGGCGCACAGACCTTAGGCACGATCAACGCGATGCCTGCCGGGTCGCTCAAAGGTCCAGGCTTTGGCGCGGCCAGTTCATCAGGAAACCCATTGCTTCCACAGTAGCCTCAAGACCTCGAAGTCCGACAAGGCCACGTTAAGGCCAAATCTTACCAACCCATATCCTAGGGTCAACCCGCCCAATCTTGACCCGATTGGCAGGGTCAGACATCGCACAACCCATTGATCTAGAAAGGTTACTCCATCATGCCCTCTCAGATTTCCCCCACCATTGCCCAAGTTAAATCAAAATCCGAGATATCCGTGATGAGCCGCTCACAGGAGCGCCGACTTGCCACGCTCCATAGCCGCAAGCACACCTTGATTTTCGATGAGGGACAAAGCACCGCACTCTGCTCTTGTGACGGTTGGGAGCTGGCTGATCAGCAGCATCCCCTCTCCCTCGATCAAGCGAAGCGTAATCATGCTCTTCATGTCGAGATGACCGCTCACAAGGCACCCTCAACCAAGACGATAGAAGCAGAGTGGATCAGCACTATCCCAAAGAGACTGACTCACCTTGTCGATAAGTTCTGTATCCAGGCTCGCTGCCACCCCGCCTTCGTGGCCCTGACCCCATCGGCCATTCGTCAACTCGTTGAGCACAAGTTGTTCACCATCGTGGGCGGGTACCCCGAGTGGTACGGCACACGGTCAGCGCCGAAACAGGCCACTGAGAAACAGCTTACAGCCCTGGCGAAGGCACGAGCCGCACGAACCCGTTTAACCGAAGAGGAACAGGAGCGTGAGCGACGACTCGAAGAACGAGTGCACGCAACACAGGCATCGTGAAGCCGTAAAGCGTTGGCGGCTTTCTCATCCCGACTACTACCGCCGATGGATCGCCAAGCGCAAAGCGAGCCAGAAGGAGCTTGGCTGGAGTTCCAAAGAGGGCACGCTGAAGGTCCAACGGATCAAGGGGAAGCTGCCATACACCATCAATGTGACGAAGCAGCTCCCAGTACACGAACGACCGATTAGATCGCAGCCGAGTACGACACGAAAGTCACCTAAGACCAAAAGGAGGAAACCTCAGCATGAAACCTACGATGATTTTATCTCGAGTGACGATTGGTGAACAGGAAGGGCGTGAACCATGACTGCGCGATTCACAACCGGGATTCCCCCCAAGCCACACGAACGACAACGGACGACGAATGAGATTGAGCGAGCCATTACCACAGAACGAAACTCCCATCGGCTCTGTTACCGTCGCGGCTCCAAGCTCGCGTTGTGCAACTGTGGTTATCTGCTTCGGGATGTCACAGAGCATGACGTACAACTTCGACACGATATGCACGTACGCGAAGTCATGCGGGTGTTCGAAGCGCAGATCAACGGTGAACTACTATGAAGCCCAAGAGACGATCCAAACCCATTCCCTCCTTCCCCGGGCCTTCACTCGCTGATGTGAATGCCTTCAGTGATGCGAAGGTCTTGAAACAATACAAGAGACTCAAGATAGAGCTACCTCGACGACCCACAACGTTCCTTGACGATTACGAGATCAAGGCTGATGGCACCATTACGGACAAGACCTGGACTCCCGCGCTCATTGCCCAAGAGGAAGCCAAGACCGAGGCGTCCTATCAACTGCAACTTCGCACGCACTTGTTTGTTGCCTGTGTCGACCAGTGGCTGCTTTCGCTGGGCGATGCCGAGTGTTGGACGATAATTGAGACCCTGGAGGGCGTCACCGTAAGCCAAACAGAACGGCGATACGTCGCACCCAATAAGCTGCGTGCCCGATCAAACTGGGCAATCTATGCCAAAGCTGTACATCACCATCAACCGAAGGAGGCTCTATGACATGACACGAGTTAATAGACACGGACTGCCTATAATCCAATCAGCACCCCCACCCGATGCTCGCCGCCGCCGCAAGGTTTGTGAGTTCAACTTAGAAGCGAACGAGGTCCACGCCTTTCTAGCCAAGCAGGCTTTTCGCAGGGAGCAGGGGTTAAGCAAATCAGTCAATCAACAAAGGAATAAGACCAATGAACTGTTCTAGTCCATTTGCATGTTTTCGAGTACCAGAAGTAGGAGCCAAGCCGAATGAGGCAGCAGCAGATCACGAGGTGATCGACTCAGCTGCACCAACACAAGAGGATGTTTCCTCAACGGTACCCACAGACCTCAACGATGCAACACAAGACGGAGAAGGACAATAAACCCATCTCACATGTCAAACGATTCCTAGCCAAGGCCGCAGAGGAAGGTCGATCAATGGAAGATGCTGTGTCGAGCCCTGAAGCAAAGGAAGCCGCACGAAGAGATGATATCGATCAACGACACAACCACATGCAGGCCTCGAAGAATCAGTATCTAGAGGCCTTTAAACAGTCACGATCCAAGGCAGGGATCAACGTGCAAGGTTTCCTGGACCAGGATGAAATGATTCTCGCCATGTCTGATCCTGCCTATGACAAGAGCCAAGAGTACCGTGATGCTGTCGCTGAGATTTTGTCTCACACCTCGGCGGAAGTTGTGGGTGTATCAGCCACTTCATACAATCCCGATGGCTCGCAGGTGCAGATCGGTCAAGCCTACGTATCTGAGAAGGCGACTGTTGAGTCGATGGTTGAGAATGCCTATCGTGATGCAGTACTTGAGGCCATGGGGAAGCTCGACCTGAGCACGGCGGCTGGACGGCTGGAGCATATCACGTACTTTACCAAGCCAGAAAATAAGTGGCTCATCGAATACCAGCAATCGCTTGTCACCACGCCGCAGCAACGCACGCAACAAGCCATGTTGGACAGCCAAGCCGCTGGACATCGTGACGAGATTACCATTCGGGAAACGTCCCCAAATGATGGCTCTGTCGATGACGGCTCTGTGACGGGTGAGGGAGGAAAATAAGATGCCACCTAAACCCTTCAAACGGATCGAGCTTGATGACAAGCCAAAAGAAGCCAGCACAACCAAGGCGGATCACACCGATTCCGGTCATCCGCTCCGCTACGGAGAACGAATTGAAGTGGTAAACGTCCCTTATGAGAGTCAACGCCATATGCGGGCCATCAATTGCACCGTCAATGCGGCTGAGTTGCAGGCAGGGATTCGGCAGCAGCGAAAGGCGTTTACTGAGCATCAGCGGAGACATGTGGAGTATGCACGTGTGCCGAAGGGTAAACGCACACTGAACCATAAACTTCCTTTGGAGGAGGAATACACGGAAGATACTGCTCATGAGATGACTCGTCTTTCAACAGAAACAACACGAACGGAGCACTGACCATGCCGGAAGACCCCTATG
>CAZOHW010000182.1:0-8401 GCA_964579525.1 uncultured Nitrospira sp.
GGTGAAGGCAGTCCCGGTTGCCTTAGTCAAAGGCGGGCGATATGTCGAACCTTCGATCAAGACGGCGATTGATGGTTCCTATCCTCTGCGGCGTCATGTGTATTTCTATTTTGCCAAACCGCCGAAATCTTCCCCCACTCCGACATTCGTGGAACTCGTCCGGTATGCGCTGAGCCGGCAAGGCCAGCAGCTGGCACTTGACCTCGGATACCTTCCACTATCCTCCATTGAAATCGCTCGGGTTACCTCAAAGTGGACAGCCACTATACAGGCTGCTCACCTCGAGACGTCCAATCTCCCTGTGACCCAGTAGTGATGGCTTATGAGCTTGGTCTTCAATCCATGAATCAATTTTGTGCCTCAGTGCGCCACGCTGGACTCACCCTTTGGCTCGTCGCGTTAGTCGGATGTGCCCCGTCCCAGTTCACCACGCTCACAATCTATGAGAGCCCACAAGCATTTGTTCGCCTTGAAGTCGACCGCAACCTCGACCAGGACACGGGCCACGGTCACCCGGTTGATATTTCTACGGAACAGATGGTCGGGATCTTGAGTGGGTTTATATTTGAAGAACCAGTGGCAAAGTTGCCCTTCTATGATGATCTGAGCCAGCCAAGACGTCATCCGGCATTTTCAGGACCGGAGGTCCTGTTATTTGCGCCGTTATTGTCGGCGGCACTCAAAAAGGCCAGCCCTGACGAAATCGTCACGTTTTATCATTCCACCGCTCGTTCAGGCACCCAACGCCTGGTCACATCGGGTGGGCTGTTCGTAGAGCGGGACCGCCTCCATCTCACACTTGGAAATTATCGATCGCCGACCCACTTTATCGCCGATATCGGTGTAGTCGACACGACGGACGAACGGCTCACACCGTTGCGTGCACTGGCACCTCAGCGGGGACATTTGGCGTTTGAGCCACCCAGCGCGGTTGAAGAGACAGACGACGCCGGAATAAAAACTTGGTTTCAACCGAAACGGCAAGAGATCGTTATTGATTACAAACGTGTCCAACCGGGCCGGCTTACCTTACCATCGACAACTTCCGACCCTTCCGGCCCTTCCCACCCTTGAGCTACCGATACTGCTGTAACACCGTGCAGATGTGATCTGCTTACTCGATTGCATCGCGTGAAGGAGGCAGGACCGTCACATCCATCATGGCAAATAGAAGACCCGAGTGGGTCTGACTAACCCTGCGCGACTCTTTGTGATTCGCCTCGCGAGACCCCGTTAGAAATTCCACTGTAGCTGGAACCTCAGTAAATTCCCGCTCTGAAGTTGGTAGGGGGTTTGGATACATGGGCCGAAACCGCTGCCGGCAACGGAGCAGGCACCTGGTGGACTTCCGCTCGGGGTAAAGGTAGCATCCGAGGTGTTCCGCTGAGTCCAGCTGTAAGATACGGTCAATTCTACGGCACGGTTGAACTGATATTCCAAGCCCAGTTCCCATTCTCGGACGGAGTTTCGCGGAGAATTCGCCTCAAACTTACGGCCACCGAAGTACTCCTGTACGCGGAAAAATGGGTAAATGCTTTGGCAAAACATGTCACACTGGTAGTGATAAAATACCTGCATATAGCCGCCACGCACCGTGCCGAGGACCACTTCTGTTCGATCGGTATTTAGTTCCGGCCCCCTCCCGATCATATATTCGGCTTGAAACCCGAAGGGTTGTGGAAACAAGGTCACATGCCAAGCCAGGCGCTCATCGAGATAATTTCCGTTGTTGGTCACGAGTGGAGTGAAGGTCTGTCCATTGGCAGCCGCCAGGTTTGGGACAACGGGCGTCGTCGCAACATTGAATTGTCCTCGGTAGGCATCCATGCCAACTTCCACGATCTGTCCGTTTGGAAACTCAAACGGATAGGCTGAATGGAAGACGATATGTTTGTCCTTGTTACGGTCGCGGACATTGACTCCTTGTCCATTATAGACCCCAATACCCAGCATGCCGTAATCACCCGATCCTTTGAGTCCACTGTCAACCAACCGTCGGAAGCGCTCGCGTATGGAAGTCGGGGTATAGTAGAGGAAAAGACCAAGGTCACGTTCATTGGGCACCCCACTATTGATGGCATCGTCCCGATCGAGTGCAAGACGATTTTGACTGGACTGCATATTCTCGAATCCGAATGGAACCTTGGAAAGCCCGGCACGAATCCGCCATTCTTTGCTTTCTGTCAGAAACAAGTCTGCATAAAAGTCCCGTAAAGCGGCGACCTGCTCCATGCCCCCGACCAAACCGGCAAATTCAGGTTGGATATAGATAAACACCCGCTCAAAAGGTTGGCCGCTGACGATCAATCGCGCCCGCCGAAGGAAAAACTCATTGTTGCCGGAAATGGAACGATCCGCTTGATTGCTTCTGAGCATATCGTTATTGATGGTATGGTTGTATCGGAACTGCGCGTAGCCTCGGATGCTGAGTTTCTCGAACCATCGTTCACGGACCGGTACATCACCAACCCCGCGACTCTCCTCTAGTGCCTTGGCTTCGCGTTTTTCTTCTTCAGCCTTAATCTGCATCCATTGATCGGGAGTAATCAGCTTATTTTCCAGTAACGCATCTTCCAATTTGCCCGCCCACGATACCGGCACATTCCAACAGACTAAGCTGACCAACACACCGACAATCCTTATCCAACTGACGATCCCGTGCTTCATTACTCCCCCTTCGTCTGGAAATCCGCTTGGAGGGCACGATATGAAGTACGAATTACAACCAGATTACAGAAGTATCCAGACTTGGTTAACTTGCGCACGAAGGCGATGGGTTATCGTGTGAATTTCCAACGAAGTCCAGCCTCGTCATTGGTAGTTCGATTGAACGTAGGCGCTCCCGCCACCGAATCATATAAGCCGATGGCGGGACGAGGAGAGGGGAAGGCGCGAAACGGTTACGAGACGACAAGGATACCGCTGCGGTGCCGCCGGAAGGTCCAGACACCAAGCCCCAAGGCACCGGTGGCATACAGTACCATGGCAGCAGGTATAGCAACCGGCTGCGTATCGAACTTGACCAACCCGGTCAGAAAGAACCGTGCTGATCGTTCTGCCTGTCCACTATCGAAGAGATGATGCCACGATAGCGCAAACTCACGGGTGTCGGGGTTGTACAGACCGTCCACCATGCCGCCAATATTCCAGGTTTGGTGGTAATCACCTCGACTGGCACCGAAGAAGAGCGAGGACAAATCAACCTTGATCGATGATCCAGAAACCGTTGCAGAGGGAGTCAGCCCACCAGTAAACCCTGAGGTAAAGAGCGAGTAGGTCGTCTTACACTCCGCAGTGATCGACGGCAGGAGGTCTCCCATCCCTTGAAACTGGCCCATCTTCAAGGTCCCGTTCTGGCCTAGCAGATTGTCCAGCGTCTCATGATACTTGCCGTCATAGTTAACGGCCCCGCCCGTCAACGTTAATTGACTGACCGTCATGGCGTGAACCGGCGCTGCGACCGACAAGCCCATGCTGAACAACCCCATCGCCATCATCAATGTAAATCGTTTCATAGGATCCATCCTTTGTTTAGAAATTGGTTAAGTGGAACGTGTACTCCTATTGAACCTGAACGACATGTCCTCCCTCGTAACGGTTTCTTATCCTCGCAGACCCTTGATACAGGCTGCGGACAACAACTGCGTAAGATTTGGATTCAGATTGCGTAAAATCACAATCAAGTTTTGATGAACTTTCTAAAAACTGAAAACACTATGTGCGCTGGTAGGCAATCGGTAGCAGCGGGAGGGCGAAAGCTATCAAAGTTGTACGTCGTTGCGGCTTCTTACACCATCGTACAGTAGCTGGAAGCACAAAATGGCAATACTAGAGTGATCCCCAGTGATCCCTACTGCGAGAAATAGGCCGACCCGCAATCCACAACGGCTTGTCCTGAGAGTCCGGCTAATGCTCTCCGAGTTTGTCAGACCATTCCAATGTCAGAGGCCTGCAATAATCCTGCTTGCCGACTATCTCAGACACACCGTCTGGGTCTCCGATTCCATATCCCAGAAGGTTCTGTATCCTACGCAGTTTGCATGTCTGCCATTGCCTTCATTGCAACGTGCGGATAGTGATTGAAGCAGCGATGACAGCCCTTCGAGGCGAGGAACCTCTCCGTTGAACCTGACTGAAAAAGATGGTGCACCCAGCACTTCGACTGGAAGGAAGTGGGAATATTTGGGAATAAAATATTGGGGTGAGGCGGCCGCTTTCAGCGGCCGCCTTGTGGAAATGCAGTTAAGCTATGAGGCGCTTGCGTAGGATCGCAAGGCCAGAGAGTCCGCCGACAAACAACACCGCAGCGCCTGGCAGGGGTACGGCTGCCACCGTCCCCACCCATACCGATGTGCCGCCTGGCTGGAAGTTCTGAATGTGGGTGGCCATGATATAGCTACCCGTCCCCCCACCGGGAAGGGAGAAAAAATTGAAATCACTTTCAGCCAGATTTTGTCCGGTTGCGCTGAGTTGGAAAGACAGTGTCTGACCATTCGTAAGAAAATTATTACCTACGTACTCAAACTTTCCGTCAAAGTATCCGTCACCATCGGCCTTCAATTGAGTCACCGTGGCGCTGGTCGAAGGCGCAAGTAAGGTGGTATAGGTGTTCGTCGCTGCATTGACGTTTGAAAAAACCAATTGGTTCGGGTTGATCGTCCCATGGGCAAAGTTAAAGTACAGGGAATCAAGTTTGGTCCCCGCTCCAGCCTGGTTCACGATATCGAACCGGACGGCCGTGCCAAGATCGGTAATCGTGACCTTTCCCAGAGGCGCGACCGTGCCAGTCGGTGGACTGAACACATAGTCCAGGTTATACACGGTCACAGCTTCTGCTGGTGCCGAAACAGCCCCCACCGCTCCCAAGAGCAGCAGTCCGCCAATCAGCTTTCGATGTATGTTCATCGCTTCACGTTTGAACATCATGATAGTTTCCTGTCTATTTTTAACCAGGACCTGCACATTGTGCAGGTCCTAATCCCTCGTGCAGTTGCGTGAGCTGCTCTCCATGTTCTGAGGATGGTGATAATGCCTCGTAGGTGCGGACCTCATTGGTACCGCTGGTTTCGCTCATGAGCGAAATGGGCTCAACCACCCCCGACAAAACTAGGCTACGAGGCGCCTGTGCGCGATCGCCAGACCAGAGAGACCACTTAAAAACAAAAGAACCGCGCCAGGCAATGGTACCGCCGCCACTTGAGCGGTGCCATTCAGTCTAAACTGCAGGGAACGGGCGACGGACTGCCCCTGATACTTGGCAGTCTGGAGACTCCAGCCAGAGATGCATTTCGACAGATGACATAACAAGCACGACTATTAAATTGTAGGGGCCTGGATCCGATGCACGCTTCGTCATCGTGCTGCACCCCTCAGTCAGGCCACGCACCCCAGGTGCGTGGCCTGACGACAGATTCCATTGCTACTGCCGGCACTCGGGATGATTACCGGCTTTCCAAAGAATTGGCCCCCTGTCTGTGTTCTTAAATACAGCCATTTCTTCATCTGAAGCCCAGTAGGCCCCGGTCGGAATGATGCTAATCGTGGCTTGAAGACCTGCATTAGTAACAAACGCTTGGGCCAACGCATCGATCGCGGCGCCCTCACCGGCTACTCGGCGATTCAATCGCTCCGCGGCCCAATAGGCGTAGCGCCCACACTTTAAGTCTTGTTTCCGATCCGCTTTTGTTGGGTCGTTTGCCAAGCCCCCATCCACCGCAACCACGTAGCCCAAGCCTGCGTTGGCGCCACCTGGATTGAAGCTGACCACTTGATCGGCATCCATATAGCCGATTGACCGACGATTCGCCGCCAAACAACTTAAAACGCCTGACGTGCTGGAGCTGAATATGACGGAACCAGCCACGGCAACTCCCCATTCCGGTGCATTAATCAGCAAGGTCTCATCCAATGTGGCTTTCGTCCCAGAACCGGCATTGCGCAGACAGAGCACAATCGGAGACGTCGCCTCCAATGTACCGGGAGTTGCATCCGTCACCGTCCCATAGCCCAATCGCTTCCAGTCCGCCACGCCACGGCTGAAAATCGCTTCGATCTCCAGTCGCGAAAGTTCGGTGATGGGCCCGCCCGGATTCCCACCTACATCTCGCACCACTCCCTTCCCTACGTAGATAGCGAAAGGAACAACGGCTGTCGGGGTGACATTGAGCGTGCTGTCGTCCAGCGGCGTAACACTGACGCCGGTTGGCCCGTTCTGATGAAACGACGAACCCGCAACATCGGACGCTCCCATATGGACCGGCAGGCTGATGGTATTGGTGTTACCGCAACCGGTGGTATCGTTGAACTGCTTGCCATCAGATGGTCTGGTGACCAACACCGGACCAGTGCAACCGGTTGTGAGCGTATGGTCCAAAAAGAGCATATTGGACGCAGGATTACTGGCCGGCTGCAACAGCTTGTTGATGCCATCGCTTGATCCTGTCGCTGAATAGCGAATGATAATCGGTGCCCCACCTTGGTTACAGGTCCAGGTAATTTTATTTACGTCCGCGGTCTGGAACCGATTCGGCAACGGAGATGCATCACACAGATTAAGCGGAATGTCGGTCATGAAATTTCGTGCCGCCGACGACCCACCAATATTGAGAGGTGTTTGAGCGTCCGCGATCCCTGTCCACCCGGCCAGCGCCAGGGCCCCGGCAAGAATCGGCATGTATTTCAATGTTGATGTCATGAGGTACTCCTTGAATAAACGACACGCAGATTGCGACACCTGCGTGTCGGGGTTTCAGAAACCAATCTCGACCACGCGATCGAGGTGTTACTACGCGGCCATCTTGTTGAATGACCGTCTGGCGATTCCGATCAGCCCGATCACGCCCGTCCCGAAGAGGACGACACCGGCTGGCAGCGGCACCGCACTGGGGCCAGGATTGCCGATCGTCAAGAGACCGCCAGCGGTCAAGAGCACTCGGCCAACCTGAGTAAAGGTATTGGTATTCACATCGCCTTTCAGGACATTGAGAACATCACCGAGACTGCCCTGCATCGCGACCGGCCAACTCCCACCCATCGTCCCAGAACCATCCGGATTCAAGTTCGTGGAGAACGACTGACCATCGGCTTTGGCAACCGTATCGCCCGTGAAGCCTCCGAGCGACGACATGCCGATAGAGAAGCCAAATTGGTTTTGCAATCCCAACTTGCCCGGGTCAATTTGGGCCGGGCTGAACTTGGTGGCTGCCCAGATCGCGAGGCTGTTGGTGTCGTGTCCAAAGATCGTGTATTTCACCGGATTGGTCCCTGTTCCGGCAATCCCCAGACCGGCGGACACATCCAGGCTGAATGATTGTCCAGTGGTCAATCTCTGGCTGACATTACCAAGGTTATAGAGCGCCTCGGTGTTGTTTCCATAAATCGCCAGAACAAGATCGCTGTCGCCGAACGAGAATGCATGGACCTGTTCTGCCATGCCGGAGATTGTCGTGGCTGCAGCCAACGCCATTGCTACCACCATGCGCTTGACACTTCGACCCTTCATACAAAACCTCCTTGGAAGTGGATGAAAGAACCCTACTGACTAGTGGATCATCTCCCCGCCATCACCTCCTCTCGCCGATCGAGAGAAGACACAGGCCTGACGATACACACCTGCGCCACTCTCTCTTCTTGGTGTTACAAATTCCTCGTCACTCCATTCGAGAGTCATTAACATTTCAATGAGGGTCCCTTACTGACTTTGCGAACTATTCGGGTTCACAGTTGACCCGCGAGCAGTTGTATCCTGCGAGGATTACGTACGAATCAACGAGGTTTCTTGAGAGGGTAAACTTTTAATGAAGATTGAGCGACAAACGTTGCTGCTAGGTGAAATACTGTTGACTGCGTCCTACGATTTCTAGGTCGGTGGGAAAAACTTCACGATGACGGTGCGATCCATGCCCTCTGGCGGCGGACGAACCTGCGTGACCTTGGCGAGCGCGTCCAGCGCGGATTGATCGAAGAGAAGACTGCCCGATGAATTGATCAAGCGATACTGCAACACACGGCCCTGTTCATCGATCACCAACTCGCAGAGCACGGCATATTCAAGATCGTCCGGCAACGACGGTGGCTGGTGATATTGAGCTTGAATCATGGCGGTGAGAATGTCGGAATACCCGGCGAAAGGTTTCCGATTTTTACCGATCGCGAAGGGATCGGCACTGGCCGCTGGTGCCGGAGCGTCCGCCGCCGTTGGAGGCGGCGGTGCTTCGGCGGCCGGAGGAGGTGGAGGCGGTGCCTCTTGTGGTTTCGGTTCAGGCTTTGGAGGCTCCGGCTCCGGTTCTGGCTCCGACTCTTTTTCGGGCGGCGGGAGCGGCTCTTCTTTTTTGAATGCGTTCAGTTTATAGACCTTGATGAGGTTTTGCCCCCAGTCGGTTTGCGCCACCCAATATAATCC
>CAZOHW010000183.1:0-8397 GCA_964579525.1 uncultured Nitrospira sp.
GGCATACGAGATAGGAGTCCGTCTCGTGGGCTCGGAGATGTGGTATAAGAGACAGCGCTCGAATCGCTTGAGTGGCGGCATAGCCGTCCATTACGGGCATTTGGATATCCATCAAGACGACATCGTAGTGGCCGCGCCGGAACTTTTCCAGCGCGATGGCGCCGTGTTCCGCGACGTCGAGCAAGTAGTTCGTGTGTTTAAGGTAGGACCGTATGAGTAATTGATTGTCCGGCGAATCTTCGACCAGAAGTACATTGAGCGTACGAGTTGAGAGAGACGGCGTGGCTTCCCCGGGGGTTGTAACTGACCGAGGAAACAATCCTCGCGCACGATTCAGCGCGATGTCGATGGTTTGTAGCAGATCGGCCCGTCGAATGGGTTTAATTACATAGCCACCAAGGCCAAGATCGTAGGTCCGGGCGATATCGTCGGCCCAGTGGCTAGAGGTGAGCATGATGACGACGAGGTCTTTCCCGATCGGCGAGGCTTGTAGCTGTTCTGCAACATGGAAACCAGTCATGCCCGGCATGTGGTTATCCAGGAGCAAGAGTTCGTATGGGGTGCGTTGTTCGGCTGCACGCCGGAGCTCATCCAATGCGGCTACTCCGCTGTCGGCTTCGGCGACCCGTGCTCCCCACTTGCTGAGGGTTTCCCGAAGAATCAAGCGATTGGTGGGGTGGTCGTCCACTACCAGCGTGTTCAATCCGGTAAGATTCGTCTGTGGCATACATTGGGGAAGATCGGATTGGGTCGGCACTCGGAATTGCAACGAACACTGAAAGGTGCTTCCTTTTCCAATCGCACTTTCAACCCAGATCCGTCCATGCATTCGTTCGGCAAGTTGCTTAGAAATCGAAAGTCCGAGACCAGTTCCGCCATATTGCCTTGTGGTGGATGTGTGCGCTTGGGTAAATCTGTCAAAAATCGAGAGAAGTTTATCGGCTGGAATGCCGATGCCGGTGTCACAGATCGAGAGGCGAATGGCGCCGGGAGTAGCCTGTTCGGGGTCATTGATGACCTGGATTTCTACCGATCCTTTTTCTGTAAATTTGAGGGCATTACCGATCAGATTGATCAGGATTTGTGTCAATCGTGTCGGATCGCCGATCAAATGATGTGGAACGTTTCGATGGATATGGCTCGTGAGCTCGAGTCCTTTCTCATTCGCTCGCATGGCCAGGATATCGATGGCTTTATCGAGTACGTCGCGTAAATCAAATTCGATGGATTCAAGCGCGAGGTGGCCGGCCTCAACTTTTGAGAGGTCCAGGATATCGTTGATCAATGTTAAGAGCGTCCCGCCCGCCCGACGAAAGATTCTCAAATACTTCCGCTGTTCCGGAGTGAGGTGAGTGTCCCAGAGCAGGTCGGCCATGCCGATGATCGCATTCATCGGCGTGCGGATTTCATGGCTCATGACCGCCAAAAATTCACTCTTTGCGCGATTGGCGACTTCCGCGGCTTCTTTGGCCACGCGCAGGGCCTGTTCCACGTCCGAGCGCTCTGCTGCTTCGATGGCCAAGGTGGCCATCGTGGCCAGTAAACTTGAGAGCTGTTTGTCCTGTGCGGTCCACTGTCGAGGCGGTCCGATGGATTCAGCACAGAGCATGCCGACCAGCTGGCCCTTTTGTCTGATTGGCGCACTGATCATGCCTCCGATGTTATAGGCAGATAAGTACGATGTGGCCAGCTCTTTGGTGCGAGAATCTTGAGCAGCGTTGCCAGTGGTAATCACTCGTTCTTCATGATGAAGGGCCAGAAGATAGGATGGATGCTGTGACGACGCTAATGACACGTTGGGGCTGGAATGTCGGCAGCCGGAGGTACAGAGATCGATCAGGGCAAGAGAGGTCCCATCCTTTGTCAATAGCCATGTGCTGGCACGTGAAACATGCAAGAGCTGACAGCAGGCTTCTGTAATAGCCTGGAAGGCGTGGGGCAGGTTGCCGCTATTGAGTGCCTCACTGTGGGCCAATTGTCGCAGCGTATCCTGATAGTGATCGAACAGGCTCGGTGCTTGTGTCTGATGAGGTGGCGAGCTGTTCTGCTTCGTACTGGTCTGGGCATGGGGGAGAGGTACTCGTGCTGTTGAACGGGTAGGACGGCGAAATGGGGTAGAAGCTGATCGAATCGTTTTTGGGGGTGTTACATGTGGACGACGCGCCATGACGGTGCAAAGAGGATCAACCGAGACCCATTGGGCCTCAGTCGTCTTGAGAGTCCTGGACCAACGATAAGATGCCGGCTGGTTTGGCCCGATTACGCCCTTCTTGTTTTGCTTGATACAGGGCCTGATCTGCAGCTTTGATCAGGTCCGTAGGGGAGGCGTGTCTAGTGGGAACCATACAGGCGTACCCGACGCTGATGGTGACGAGTTCTCCGTCGGAATGTTTGATCCCTAAGGATTCAACACGCCGTCGGAGGCTCTCCGCCACTTGCGCGGCACCGTCAATGCCGGTTCCAGGCAGGACGGTCACGAATTCATCCCCGCCATAGCGGGCGACCAAGTCGCTGGGGCGATTCACGGCGTTCGAGATGGCCGAGGAGATCTGCCGGAGACACTCATCACCAGCGGTGTGGCCTTTGGTGTCGTTGTAGGTTTTAAATCGATCGATGTCGAAGATAATGAGGGAGAGGGGAGTCGACTCGCGCATGGCGCGACGCCACTCTTGATCGAGAAAGTCATCGAACTGCCGTCGATTGGTGATCCCCGTGAGTCCATCCAAACAGGAGAGACGAAGCAGCATTTGGTTTGCTTCCTGGAGTTGACGCATCACTTCGAGCAATTCCTGTTCGCGGGCGCGTCGACGGTCGATTTCATGGACGAGCCGGAGGACTGAGCGAACACGTGTCAGGAGTTCGATTTTGTTCACGGGTTTGGCGACGTAGTCCATTGCACCGGCGGCAAATGCCAGTTGCAGGTCAACGGGATCCGTTTTCACGGTGACCATGATGATCGGTGTATCGCGAAAACGGTCAACGGCCTTAATTTGGCGACAAGCCTCGATGCCGTTCGTTTGTGGCATCAGAATATCCATTAGAATCAGATCGACCTGGGCGACACTCTGTTTATCACCGTCGAGACCGAGATAGGTAAATGCCGTGGCGGCACAGTCAGCCACCAAGATATGTTCATAGCCGGCCGCCGACAGGATGGTCTGCAACAAGAGGCGATCTTCAGCGGAATCGTCGACGATAAGAATGCTCATACGATCCTAGGGTTTCCAGAAGAAAAACTGTTTGAATCGTAACAGCTACTCTTGATAAACACCAGGATAAAGCTTTTTGAGGCAGGGGTGGCAGAGACCATGACTGAATTCAGCTTCTGAATGTTCGCCCAGGTATTCCTCAATCTGCTGCCAAAATCCACCGTCATTGCGGATTTTTTTGCAGGACGCACAGATGGGAATCAAACCACGGAGAACTTTTACTTCTCTCAGGGCGCGTTGGAGCTCCTCATTACTCCGACGCAAGTCCGCTTCGCGCTCTTTACGGCAGTCCATCTCGTGCTTGAGGGTCAAGGCCGATGTCACTCGAGCGAGGAGCTCGATGGTATTGACCGGTTTATTGATGTAATCCATCGCACCGGCGGAGAACGCGTCCTTGAGATTGTTGAGATCGTTCTTGGCGGTCACCATAATGATCGGGATATCCTGGAGATGTGTCTGTTGTTTGATCTGTCGGCACGCCGTTACTCCGTCCATCTCTGGCATGAGGATATCCATGAGGATCAGCTCAACCTGGGTTGGTGACGTTTCGACATTCTGGTTCAAGATTGGGAAAGCGGCAAGGGCCGAGTCGGCTGTCAGAATGTCTGTATGACCGGCCCTGGTCAGAATAGACTTCAGCAGGAGATGTTGGTCCGGGGAATCATCGACGATGAGGATGGCCATAACCAGTTCTCACGGCTGAAACGCCGAAACTGAAGTTCCACTACCAGGAACAAGTATAGCAAACGGGAGAATGAGTGATAGAAAGAGGCGTTACGCGAGTTTGCTTTTGACGAGGTCGCTTATCTGTTTTCCGTCGACCGCGTGGCCGGCAAGGCGAGCCATGACAGCCTTCATGACCATTCCCATTTCCTTGAGAGAATGGGCCCCAGTTTCAGCGATGACCGAGGTGACGATTGCATTCAGCTCTTGTGGAGAGAGGGCCTGAGGGAGATAGGTTTCGATGATCGCAATTTCCTCTCGTTCTTTCTTGGCCAATTCAAGCCGTTGGGCCTTTTCGAACTGTTCGACGGACTCCCGGCGTTGCTTGATCAACGACGTCATCACGCGGCTCATTTCCTCGTCATCAAGATCCCGCTTGAGTTCCACCTCTTTATTGAGCACGGCAGCTTTAATCATCCGAATGACGTCCATTCGGAGTTGATCTCGTGATTTCATCGCGAGTTTCAGATCTTGTGTTAAGCGATCATGTAACGACATAGGACCTCATTTGGGGTATGAGCAATGACGAGTGGAGGATATCCTGCTTGCGTTGGTGAGTCAACCGGCCGTGAAGGCTGAGAAAAGGATTGAAATAGTAGAAAGGTGATAGAAAGAGGTAGGATACAAGGAAAACAGTGATACAGCCCGATGAAGGAGGATCGACATCATGATGAGAACACAGAGACAGCAAAGAAAGTGTCGGTGTCTGATGGCCGCAATGGTCGGGGTGATACTGGTCGCTGTCGGCGGTTGTGCTGGTGAGCCTATCAAGCCTGCGCCAACGGTCACACCTGACCAGGTACACAGCAATGCCGATAAGGCCTTTGAAAAACTCAAACAGGATGAACGCAATCGAACGATGTCGCCAGGGTCGCCTTACTGATTGGCCTCTGTCGGTCGGCGGAAGATGAGTTGTTTGAGAGGTTTCAGTAGCGGTAATTCCCACAGTAAACGACGGTGGGCGAGCTGTTCGACCGCACGGGGTTCGTGGAAGGTTCGGAGTAGGGATCCTGATACGATGAGGCGAAGTAGGCCGGAGAGGAAAAAGATAAACGGCAAATTGGACACCGGTTCCAACGTCCATGGTCCGAGTTCTAGTCTGGCCGGTACCGTGTCGATCATCCAACTCCCGATCACGGTTCCCAACGTCCATCCGAGTACATTGACGATACTTGAAATGGCCACGGCTTTCGCCCGATCTGTTGGCTGTACCGCATCGAAGACGTAGTTGCTCAGTCCTAGCGCTAGACCTGCCCAGATCATGCCTGCGAAGAAATTCACCGCAAGCAGGAACAGCCATGCCGTGCTGAAGAGGTACGACATTGGTAAAAACGACACGATGATGCTGGTAAAGGTCAGCAAGGCCTTGTTTCCAAATCGGTCGCTGAATTGCCCCCAGGTGGGCAAGGTGAGAAATTGACCGAGAATGCCGGCAGCCAACCACATGCCGTACTGCCAATGGGCGAGGTGAAGATCCTGGAGAATAAAGATGACGAAAAATGGTCCGGCGATAAGGACAGCCACGTGCATGAGGCAAGAAAACAGCAGGAAGTGGCGAAAGTTTTTTGACATTCTGGTGTAGAGAAACTCACGAAAACCAGTGGCGTTGGCGCTGGGGACATGCGAAGGCCAGCTGGGTACGTTCGATAATACATACACTGAGGCGCTGCGGCTGAGGCCGGCCAGTACAAAGATGAGAGCAAAGCCGGCCCACAGCAGATGTTGTTGCTCAAAGAAGCTCAAGAGGATTCCTCCAATGCAGAGCGCGACGAAACTCATCAGCGCCATGACGCGGGACCGTTTGGCGAAGTAGGCACCCCGTTCATTCGGGTCGAGCAGATCCGTAATCAGGCTATTCCAGACCGGTGCTGTGAAGTGGGTGAAGGTAAAGTACATCGCCACAGCGGCGATGAGAAGCCATGGCCCCTCGTCGGGCCACAATAATGGGAGTAGGACGATAGGAATCCAGGAAAGCGATTGACCGATAATTCCCCAAAACACGTGAGCCGCACGGTTAGGAAACCAGTGGGAGACCTTGACCGACACCAATTGGGCCCACGTTCCGACGAGCTGAGGAATGGCTGAAAGAATACTAAGTTGGAACGGGGTGGCATGGAGGAGCAAGGCAAAGGCTGAGAGGTAGTGCTCCCCTCCGCCTTGTGTGACGGCGTGGAAAAGCCCATCATGAATACCGAAACGGCGTCCTAGCTCATGTGGGTGTGCAGGTACGGAGGATTGCTCGAACGTGTCTTTGTCCGAATGTGCTGGTGATGCGTATTGAGCGAGCATGGTGCAAAGTAAGAACTACTCTACCATATCGCGGAATTGGGACAAGGATTGAGTGTCTGATGGCGGTTATGAATTGACCCTCTGTGAAATACCTCAGTACGATACGGCTATGGTACAGGTTGTTCTGGTACGGTGGTTGTCATACTGGTGGCTAGTCGTTGCTGTGCTGTGCATGGTCGTGGCTCATGGCCGATCAGCAACGGCGAAGGATCTGCTGTTCCCCAAAGAACAGAGCAATACGGAGGTAGGCTCGATTCAAAGCCCATCATTCGATCGCCAAGAAAAGGGCATTCCTCAATCGCTCTTTATCTGGATACAGTTGGCGAAGGGGTTTGAGGTGGAATGGGACAGCTTTGGACGGAAGGGATGGTACACGCAAGACCCACGGCTTAAACCAATCGAGCCAGGATCGGTATTCCTGCCGGAGACACCGGCAATCTACATCGTGTTTGAGGTTGCTCCTCTTGAGGATCCTGCACAGTTCGCCGTGCAGTGGTTTCAGGAAGAGCCAACCGGACAGTTGAGTCTCACGGCACTGGGGAAGGACGTGCTTGAGGTCTCGGGGCATGAGCGATACGGATATCTCGAGTTGAAGCGGCCTGGAGACAGATGGGCGGTAGGCAACTACATCGCAAAGGTCTTTATTACGCCGTTAGGGCAACAGCCGTTTCATGCGGTGAATCAGGTCGGGATTCTACGGTTTACTGTCGCGGATTCCACCTTTCTCCTATCTCCTGGCGTACGATCGGTCAAGTAGGCTAACAGTAAAGGAGTCTATGGGAAATCGTATCAGAATGACTGATGAAGAGAAGTTGACACTTCTCTACGAACGGTTTCGAGACGTGTGCTTCGTTGAAAAGGAGGTATGGAAGGAGATCTTCATGCCACGGGAAATTTCCTCAGGGCCTGTGAGGACCAACATGCAGGATCGCTATGAGGTGGAAATTACCGACTCAGCTGTGGAAGACGCATTGGAAGCCAACATCCCACGAGGGATTGCCGCTTTAGGGGCAGCAATCCAGGAGTACCGCCAGCACATCTTGTTTTATCGGAACAGCTGACGCCCGCCGGACCCAGCGGGCGTCATACGAAGGACAAGCGGTTTCCCTCAGACTGTCAGTTGCTGCAACGCAGCGATACGGGTTTCGATCGGTGGGTGGGTCGCGAACAGTTGCATAAAGCCTGATGAATTTCCGGCGATCTTCATCGTGGCTAACGCGTCTTGCGTTGAGTGCTCGAATTGTGTGCGATTCACCCATTGGTCAATGGATCGGAGTGCACCGATCATGGAATCTTTGCCGTACACCTTTGCTGCAAACGCATCGGCTCCAAACTCCCGATGACGTGAAAACCAGCTGATGACGATGGAGGCAAGGATGCTGACGATAATCTGTAGCACCAGAGAGAGGCCGAAACCTAAAGCCGCCTGGTCCCGCTCCTCGAAGAAACGCCGTACCCACATGGCGATGTAATACACGAAGGTGTTCATCAGGCCGGCTAGGACGGTGGTGGCGAACATGTCGCCGTTATATACGTGACCCATTTCATGAGCGAGGACGGCTTTTACTTCGTGTTCTTTGAGGTTTTGAAGGAGACCGGTCGACACGGCCACCATCGAATTATTCTTGCTCGGCCCGGTGGCAAAGGCATTGGGATCCGGCGAGTCATAGACCCAGACCTCTGGCATAGTAATGTTAAGCCGTTGAGCGATTTCTTGGACTGAACCGTAGATCACTTGTTCTGCATGAGAACGAGGTTGGGTAATCTGCTGGCAATCGAGCATGGCTCGCGCCATTTGCTTGGAGAATGCCAAACTGATGAATGCCCCCCCGAATCCGAACATGGCCGCCCATACCAACGACGTCAGATCGACGGAACCACGAACGTCGATTCCAAACATCGGCAAAATCACATTGATGACAATGGGAACCGTGATCGACAGCGTCACCATGATAAGAATATTTGCGATCAGCAGCAGGCCCACACCCTTAAGCCATTTCATCGAAATCCTCCTTTGCGAACAACTTTCGTCTGTGTCCGCGCTCTCCACGAGACCGAGTGTACATTATACACAACTTATTCTTGAGAATGGCAACGTTGAGTATTTATCATTTCTAAGAAATAAGGGCTCGTGAGGAAACGTAAAGCCATACGGAACCCCATGTAAGGACATGGA
>CAZOHW010000184.1:0-8370 GCA_964579525.1 uncultured Nitrospira sp.
CGATGTGATCGAACAAGTGATGAGTAATGCGGCCATCGAAAAAATCGTTCCTCTCAAACGGCCGTGCAACAGCAATAATAGTTTGTTCGCTATTTGGATCGCCAACATGGGATCAAGCTTCTTCGGTGGAATGACGAACCTAGATGGCCTAGCCAAGAGTACGACCAATAAGCTGGCCGGGGGCTACACCAAATTTTCCGTTTTGATCATCGGCTGTGTCGTCACCTTCTTTCTCCTGAATCCGCGATTCCTGGAATTTATTCCAAAATTCGCCTTGGCTGCCGTCATGATGTTTACCGGCTGGAAAATGATTGCCGGTTTGATCCATGTCACCCACCATGGAACCTATGCCCTCATTCTTTCGATTCTCTGCGGAGCCTTGGTGTTTAAACTTGGAATTTTCGAAGGACTGCTGATTGCCATGGCGATCCATGCGGTGGTGCATTATCTGGTCTATAGCCAAGTGGACAAGTTACCGTTCAAAACTATCTGGGGCAATTATGTCGGGACACTGAAAAGGGCAAATGAGCCGGCGGCTACTCCGCACCGCTGAATGATGTGAGATGTCTTGTTACTGCCACTGGCTGCTCGAAGGCTAAGAATAACTAGTTGGGAAAGTCGGCTACTGGAGCAGCAGTTGGCGTCGCAGCATATTTGCCTGTATTGACGTTTGGAAAAGAAAGAGCAAGACATGAAAATCGTCGGCGGCGTCGATTGGTCGGATCCAGACTTCGCTGCCCTGAATCAGGTGGTTCAGCTCTATCGTCCAGCGGAAGTCTCCTTCGTTCATGCAGTGGGCATAGGTGTTTATTTTGAGCCGGGGGCAGGGATTTACATCTTTCACCAGGAGTATTCCCCTGGCAGCTAACACTCGCGTTGGCTTCTCGTGCAAACGTTTGTTTGAATCACAAGCGGCATCCATCCAACTGAACGCACCGTCCACATCGATATATTATGGTTTTGCGTGGGACACGACCCATCAAGAGCCCTTCTCTTTATCTTCCTGACTCTCACCAAGGCAGAAGATTCGGTGTTCCGGAGGCAAGTATCCCATAGCGCCTTCCCATGCAAAATCCGGCATTTTGGCTTCCTGAGTTTTCCAGATGTGAAGGCATTGCGCATGTAGGTGTGGCAGCACTTTCGTGGCTCCGTCGAGTACTTCGGTACTGGCTTCGCCCGTCGTTCCGATTACAGCGAGCTCATTACCGGCCTGTAACATACTGGGCTCTAGAGAGCCATTAAAGACGATCGCGAACATGGATGGGCTTTCCCGTTTCACACACTCGGGACAATAGCCAGGATATTTCTCAATGGCCTGCTCTTCAGCAAGAATGACGACACCTTCTGGTTTCTGAATCGCTTTCACGATCTGTCCCCCCAACTCTACTTTGTGAGAGAAGAGCTTGGCGGTGGAAGGATGGTCTGTCTGGCTCTTCCAGGCCTTGAAGTCAAACCTGTCCGTTTCAACATCGTTCATAATCTCGGGAGAAAAGATCGGGGGGGTCGTGCAAGCAGCTAACAATGTGCACGTCGCAAACAGACCGATGATACGCATGGGTCTAACTCCTTTCTGAAGGACACTGTAGCAGAGAAGGAAGTTCCGTGTCGCCAGCGAGGTGTTACTTAGAGTACATACGGAGGTTATTCTTGAATCGCCGCAAGGTCATGAAGTGCTTGTGGTCGGAACCCATGGCCTCAGGCCAAGTGTTATAGCCGTCTCGAGTATGCGCTTCTTCGTCCCCCAATCGCTCCAGTAGATGTTTTCTACAGGGAGCACCAATGACTTTACATCCCGGCGCGCCAAAACTGAAGTCGAGAAGTTGGTCTTCGGGATGGCACGATAGACTTCCTCGATATAGTCTCGTTCCTGAATACTCCCCCAAAACCGTTGGAGCAGCGTGAACCACTTCGCAAGGTCCGGCACAGACTTCCACGCGAGATCCATGAGCGCTTGAGCTCGCACAACGATGACCATCGTATTCCAGAGCCATCCGTCTTTCAGTAAACGCTCCGCTCGGTCGTACGGTGGCTTCTCCACAAACCGTCCGATCCGGCGAATTAGCCGCTGGTCGTCGTTTGTCACGAACGGTCCCGGCTCAATCCAGCCATACTCCGGTTCCGGCCGATCGGGTGTCACTGCCAGCAGAATGGGAACGTCCACCTTCTTGTCCGCCACAAACCGGGCCGCTGCCGCAACGGCGCGCATAAAGCGATGACCGGGTAAAATAAAATGATCTGCAGGCAATATCGTTACGAGGGCATCCGGATCCTTTCGCAGCACGTGGATGAGTGGCAACAGAATGCCGGGTGCGGTATCGCGGTTGGTTGGTTGAAGCAGCACCGCGCCGGCCGGCAATGTGCCGAGATGTCGATCCAAATGTGCGGCGTGATGCGCGGTCCCGCTGATGAGGAGACGTTCTGGGGGAATCAAGAGTCGTGCTCGCCGAATCGTCCGTTCCAGCATGGAGCGGCGGCCGAAAAACGCACAGAATTGCTTCGGGATGGCTGATCCACACTGCTCATGCGCGAATCCTTTCAGTCGCTCTCCTTCCCCTCCGGCCAGGATAATTCCCCAGATCGCCGTTTTCCCCCCACACATGATCGCCTCCTCGCACTACTTCCTATAAAATTCTTTAATTCTCAGAGGGTCGCTACCAGGGTTCTAGATAATACCTAGCCTATTGCGTGCAACGCCGTGCTGCCTGGCTGGCTTGGCTCGAGACGATTGAGACAGATCACGTCATCCTCAATGTTTCCGCAATTAAGACACCGCGTAGTACAGGGTTCTCCTGAATTCGTCGGCCCCATCCCACTACTGAATGACTCGATTACCATGAATCCGCTGCAACGTGTGCACCTCATATGCCTTCCCTCCAGTGCGGTTTTCAGCCATATCCAAACCCTTCCCCTATGGGAAATGTGATTTCCTACCAACCAGCGCGTCTGTCGGTGTCGGTGAGTGGTCTTCATGCGAAGAATGTGCGGTCCGATCCATACCAGGGTAGCCTTCCAAATACCCTCGCCACAGTGACCTCGTCAGGCCCCTCGCAACGAGACAACAGCAAATGCGATGCCACTCTGGACGTGGAGTGTGGGTCCATCAGAACAGAGATCTCTCAAATGATTTCCATCTTCGATCAAAACCGTTTCGGCAGAAGATCAAGGAAGACTTTGTGACAGCTCGACATAGCATGCCACAAAGGCACAACGAAACGCTGACCGTGAGATGTATGGTCAGGACTCGAGAGGATCCGACGTGTCGGTCTCGGTCGAAGGCCGAGTTTTACCGAGACCGTATCGTTCGAGGAGCCGATACAGCGTGCGTCTGCTGATGCCGAGCAAGCGCGCTGTCCGCTCCTTGTTGCCATGTGTTGTTTCTAACATTTTGAGCACCTGCTCGCGCTGCAATGCCTTGAGTGTGCCGGGCAAGGTGTGTTTTGGATCAGAATGGCTGCCGCTTTTCACAAGGAGTTCAGGCGGAAGGTCATCGATAGAAAGAATCGCGTGTGACGCCAGTGCCACCGCTCGCTCAACGACATGTTCTAACTCTCGCACATTTCCGGGCCAGGAATACTCTGCCAACGCCCGCATGGCTCCTGAAGAAAACGATGTCACAGGAACCTCCTTTTCATCGCCGTACCGCGCCAGAAAGAACTCGGCCAGCAACGGAATGTCCTCGAGCCGTTCTCGTAGCGGCGGCAGGACAATTGTGACCGTGTTCAACCGATATAGGAGATCTTCACGGAACCGACCGGTCGCCACGAGTTCAGTGAGACTTCGGCGTGAAGCAGCGATGACTCGTATATCGACCCGTACTGCTTCGTTGCTTCCGACTCTTTGAAATTCCCCTTCTTAGAGGACGCGGAGAAGTTTGGCGTGCCCGGCGGGAGACAGATCGCCCACTTCATCCAAGAAAAACGTGCCATTGTGAGCTTCTTCCAGTAGGCCCCGCCGCATGGTATGGGCGCCGGTGAATGAGCCCTTCGTATGGCCGAAGAGTTCGCTTTCGAGCAGGGCATCAGGAATGGCACTACAGTTGACGGCAATGAACCGGTGGGAGACACGAGGGCTGTTATCGTGAATCGCCCGGGCGATTAATTCCTTGCCGGTGCCGCTTTCTCCCTGAATAAGGATGGCTGTTCGGCCGTGAGAGACTTTCCCGACGAGTTTAAACACCTCAACCATGTTCTTGCTTTGTCCGATCAATGAGGCGGCTCGTGGTCGTTCACTGAACGCACGCTGAAGCGTACGATTGTCCTCTATGAGGCGCCGGTGTTCGACGGCTCGCTTCATGGTGAGCACAAGTTCGTCCAGATTCACCGGCTTGACGACATAATCGAAGGCCCCTTGTTTCATGGCTTGGATGGCAGTATCGACAGAACCGAACGCGGTCAAGAGCACGACGGGAATCTCCGGCACGGTCTTGCGCAATGAGTCCAACAGATCCAAACCGGATAGTGGGATCATGTGGATATCACTCAAGACCGCATCATGCAAGACGGCATCGACTTTTTGCAGAGCCTCCATGCCATTACACGCTGTATGAACCCCAAACCCGGCTTGGCCTAAGGCTTCGGCTAACATCTCTCGATTCGGTTGGTCGTCATCCACGACGAGGATCAAAGGCCCGCTGTTCATTGAGCCCTCCAAATCTTCCACGTCGGGTTCCAGATTGGGAGATCAATGGTGAATTCCGTTCCGTAGTCTACCGCACTCTTCACGGCAAGCCGGCCTCCGCTGTCCGTGACTACGCGATGACAGATCGCTAATCCGAGTCCCGTTCCACCTTCGTCGCGACGGGTCGTGAAAAACGGCTCGAAAATCTTGGATAAGTGCTCCGGAGAAATCCCTTTGCCCATATCTGCGACGGTCAGGCGAACGACGATACCGCTCGTCTGAACACCCTCACCCGTCATAACCGTGCCGGGCAGCTCTTTCCCCGAGGTGGCTTGTGTTCGGATACGTAACTCTCCACCAGACGGCATCGCTTGCTTGGCGTTGGTGACCAAATTGAAAATCAGACCGTGCAGGGCTCTGGGATCGCCGGCGACCGTGGGAAGATCGCTTTCTAAGTCGATCTTGACCGTAATCTGTTCTCTCGGGAGTCCCGGTGAGAGTAAGGCCATGACCTCGCGGATGATGGTGTTGAGATCCACGGGGGCTGACCGGAGAGGCACACGGGTCTGATCCAATAATTGCCTGATGATCGCGACCATGCGATCGACCTCAGAACGAATGACGGCAAGATGTCGATCTCGGTTTGCAAAGCCCTCCCTATGGCTCAGCATTTGCAAATGGCCTGAGAGGGCATTCAGCGGATTACCCAATTCATGGGCGATGGTCGCGGCCAACTCCCCCAAGGCCGCCAATCGCTGACTTCGTTCAGCCGTGAGCCTTGCCTCGACGAGTTCAAGGTTCGTTCGTTGGAGCTGCTCCGTGGCCTCCATCACCCGCTTCTGCAGCGTCTCATTAAAATGTTGAATTTCCCCAAGCAAAAGATCCTTTTCTGTATCGGACTTCCGTACATGATCGATTATGCGATTGAACTGGGCTGCGATCTCTTGGATTTCAGAGGGA
This sequence comes from uncultured Nitrospira sp., assembly GCA_964579525.1. Classification (GTDB taxonomy): domain Bacteria; phylum Nitrospirota; class Nitrospiria; order Nitrospirales; family Nitrospiraceae; genus Nitrospira_D. Next base: position 5,578 of record CAZOHW010000184.1, read on the forward strand.
CCTCGGACAGGCGCATGAGTGAGCAGATTCCCGGACTCGACCTGGCGCATGGCCTGCAGCACTTGGTGAACTGGCTGTTGGACCCTGACCCGGATCAACAACAAAAAGGTCAACGATGTAACGACAATCACTGCAATTCCCATTGCTTTCGCTAAGTCCGTCTCCTGCTTGATGAGCTCGTCATACTCCTTCACGGAAAACAGCCCTCGTAACGCACCGACGACCTTGCCCTCGATCTTAATCGGGGCCGCAATACGCCATGCTCGTTCTCCCTCTACTCCATCAAGCTGCATGACTGTATGTCCAGCTCGAATTTCCGCCTGTTCCCACGATTCCAATGTTTTCGGCACCGAGTTTGGATCAGTGCTCACTAAGAGTGAGCTCGAGTCGGACAGGACTTCAAATATCGAGAGACGCAGAATACCGGGACGAATCCTGACGATTTCATGGACCAACCCTTCCAGCGCCGTTGCGTCTCGGATTCCACCCGCCTGGCTAATCATGGTGCCGACCGATTGCGAGAGCAGGATAAATGCCGCCTCCCTGTTATGAGCTCCTGCCCGATCGATTATTTCACTTTCAAGAGCCGCAATGACGAGGATTGAGAGCCCCACGAGCATCACGCCCGTGATCGTGACCCAAACCATGATGCCTTGGAACTTAAACGGGCGATTGGACATGTCGATCCAGATGAATCGATTAACAAATCACTGGAATGTGCGTAGTGACACCAACACCTGCGCTTCATCCATTTTACTTCGTGCACAGCGCATATGTGCTCGATTTCGACGGTACGGGCCAAGCCAGTGTGCGGACAGGCAGGGTCTATTCACCGATATCGTACACTACTTGGTATTCAAGTCATAAGTGATGCCGCAGCAACAGGATATGCCCATTCCACCTCTGTACATGCTAGATTTCGCACCCATATTTCCCCGTCCCATAGCTCCCTCACAGCAGGGAAACAATGAGGCAGCGAAACATTCTCCCCTTGAAACTCATTAAATTGAGCCATTCGGCTCCATGTATATGGCATAATGTCCCTTTAGATGGTTACATTTGGCACTGATGTGTCGTGGTGACACACAAGCTTCTCTTCCTGTCACACGGTGTGTGTCACATTCCTACGAAATCTGCAAGACCGGGCATTTTATGCCCGGGCAAGCTCCTTGCTGTACCCGTGCAGGTTCCTTGCTGTACAAGCTCCTTGCTGTAGCTGCAATAGCTGGTATATGATCGCTGGTCCCACGTTGTCTCGAAGGAAAGTCTATCTAATGCTAACGCCAGATCCCATCTGCGCCGATGTTGAGAGGTCGCCTGCATGAAAAAGCTTGTCGAGATTGCTTTACGGAAGCCATACACCTTCGTGGTGCTGGCCATCCTTATCGTCCTATTCGGAGTAATGGCGGTGTTCGAGGCGCCGACCGACGTTTTTCCGGTGATCCAAATTCCGGTCAGCTCGATCGTATGGATCTACGATAACCTAATGCCGGCCGACGTCGAAGGCCGCATTACATATGTGTTTGAACGGTTTTTGACACAGACGGTCGAGGGCATCAAATACATATGGAGTAATTCGTTATTCGGCAACGCCATCATCAATGTCTATCTTCAGGACGGAGTCGACTTGGGTGGTAGTGAAGCCGATATCGCCGCAATTTCGCAGACAACGGTTAAGGCGCTGCCGCCGGATATTAACGCGCCGATGGTCATGCGGCTGTTCCCGTCTCAGGTGCCGGTGGCCACATTGCAAATCACTTCGGACACGCTGACCCCGGCGGAACTTTATAACCTTTCCATTATGCGAGTCCGCCCCCTCCTCGTCACGATCCCTGGCGCGATCCTGCCACACCCCTACGGCGGTCAGGACATGCAGGTCATGATCAACCTCGATCAGCAGAAACTCCTCGCTCGTCACCTCACTCCGGCCGACATCCATGAGGCCATTTCCAGGCAGAATCTGGTGCTGCCGGGAGGAGATATCAAGCTCAAGGCAATTGACTGGCTCGTGCTGACAAATGCGTCCGCATTGAAGATCGAAGATTTCGATGAAATCCCGATCAAGCGAGACGGCAACTCCTTTATTCACTTGCGCGACGTCGCCGTCACTCGTCTTGCCGGTCGGGTGCAAACGAACGCCGTGATTGTAGAAGGGCAGCAAGCCGTCATCGTGGTGGTCATGAAAAGCAGTGAAGCCTCGACTTTAGAAGTCGTGGACGGAATCAAGGAAATCATTCCGCGACTCCAGGATGTTCTGCCGAAGGATGTCAAAGTCAAGCTCCTCATTGATGCCTCGCAATTCGTCAAAGACGCCATCGCGGACGTGGTGCACGAAATGCTGACTGCCGCCGCGCTGGTGGGACTCATTGTGCTCCTGCTGCTGGGCTCTTGGCGCCCCACGGTCATCGTTCTCACCTCGCTCCCACTCTCCATCCTGAGCGCGCTTATCTTACTGCATATTCAAGAAGAGTCGATCAACGTCATGACTCTGGGTGGATTGGCGCTCGCCGTCGGCATTCTCGTCGACAATGCCGCCGTGATGATTGAAAATGTTGATACACACCTTGCCACAGGTCGACCACTGGAGGAAGCGATCCTCGACGCGGCCAATCAGATCCTGTTGCCCACGTTTGTGGCCACGCTGGCCATCACGATTGTCTGGGTGCCGCTGTTTCATCTCAGCGGGATCTCCGGTTGGGTCTTCCCACCGATGGCAAAAGCGGTCATCTATTCGATGGTAGCCTCCTTTATCTTGACGTATACGCTGGTACCGACCATGGCGAAGTACATTCT
>CAZOHW010000185.1:0-8368 GCA_964579525.1 uncultured Nitrospira sp.
GGTCAAGGCACTGCTCAGACCAACAATCTCATCCCTCTCACATTTCACGGAATTCATGTCGGCAACACTTTGGCGATCGTTTTCAAGAGGATGTCTGGGTTAAACGGCTTCACAATCCACCCGGTGGCGCCTGCGGCCTTTCCTTCTTGTTTTTTCTCCAAGGCCGACTCCGTCGTCAACATGAGAATCGGGGTAAATTTAAAGGCCGCCAGTTTCCGCAGTTCTTTGATCAACGTGATCCCATCCATTTCCGGCATATTCAGGTCGGTCACGACAATATCCATTTTGGGGCCCACCGAGACCTTCTTCACGGCGTCTTTTCCATCTTCGGCTTCGATCACGTTGAACCCCGCGTTGGTGAGGGTGAACGCCACCATCTGCCGCATCGTGCGAGAATCATCGACAATCAACGCTGTCTTTCCCATAATGCTCCTCCGATATCTGTCTCTGCATGCCGAGTCTTCATGCGCATCTTAAAAGAGAGTCACGGGATCGGCATCTTCTTCCGGGAACCCCATCGGGACCGGCTCTCCATACTCCGGACATTCCGGGCTGAGCGCCGTCTGGTGCAAGCGCCGCTCTTCCTCCATCGTATATTTCTCCTCGATCTTCTCCATCGCGGCGATCTCCTTCTTCGCCTCTTCATTGCCTGGCCCCTTCAGCAAAGCCCGGAGGTGGCACTTCAACTGGTCGAGAGCCAAGCTGACGTGCTCTAACTTCTGACGCGTGATGTCTTGGAACTGCATTGCCGTAACGACTTTTGACAAACTGATTGCTTTGTCTTTTGATGTGTCCTCCATTGTCGGGGATGCCAACATATGAAGGTGCATCATCAGCTCCAACGCCGCACGCTCAGTCTCTTGCGTTACAGCGGACATTTGGGCGTTCAAAATCGGGATGAGCTGCACCGCGTCGGTCCCGAAGGCCTCCCATGCCTGTTGGTGTTCCCGAAACTCTTCCACCGTCGGATCGTCCGCAGACTGCGCCTCTCTGGTGTTCGTGTCCCGGATTCCCACAGCTATGCTCGTCCTATCCCCTGGCAGCCTCAGATCAGCTTAGACATGGGGCAATCGCTGATCTCTCAATGGGCCATATTCGATCCATCGCGCGTGTCTCGATCGTCCATCCCGCGAGCTCCGACCTTATCCCTGGAGAGGCCTGTTATTCGCTTAGCGACCCGGTAAACCCCAGCTGAGTCAATTTTCTCTGCAGATCTTCAGACATCCCCGAGGCAAACATGCGTTGTTGCTTGCGTGCCGCCAATAAGAGTTGAATGGCTGCCGTGTCGACTCGCTTGACATTGCCGAGATCTATCGAAACCAATCCATCATTGGAAAATAACTTCATCAATGCGTCCCGAAACTCCGCGGCCTCGAAAATCGTGATGTCACCCTTGGGCACCAGATGTCGAGGACTCTGACCTTCCGCTTGTCGTGTTTGAGGCGCAGACGGTTCGAATGTCATAGCCTGTAAGGCTCCTCCGCTCAAATCCATGCGATTGCCCCTTCTTATCGGCGGGTATCCGTTGAGACTTAAGTATGGTTTGGACAAACCGGGTCCACGACCTACCGCGGTTGAGTCATCTCTTCGCCCAGCAGGTCTTTCCCCAATTGCGATGCCTTCAGCAAGGTATCGTCTATCGACCGATCAAGCAGAGCTGAGTCGTTCCCCACCTGTAGCGCCTCCGGTGGAGGTTGTTCAAGAATCACCACCTCAACGCGACGATTCTTGGCCCTCTGTTCCTGATCAAGATTGGCCGTAATCGGCCTCGTATCGGCAAGCCCAATTGCCGCAAGGTGTTTGGGTGGTACTCCATAGAGTTCAGACAGCACTCGTACGACCATGACAGCCCTCGCCGCCGATAATTCCCAGTTGGATGGAAATTGCGCCGTCCTGATCGGCACATTATCGGTATGTCCTTCGACTTTGGTGTACCGATTAAGCTCCACGATCGACGAACCCAACCCCTCGAGAAACGGCAACGCGTCGGTGCGCAGAGAGGCTTCCCCACTGTTGAAGAGGAGCTGATCTGGAATCGTAATGACGATGTCACCGTTGACTTTTTCCACCACCTGTACGACGGCAAATTGGGGCGATCCTTTGATGCCTTTCAACAGATTTTTAAGACGTCGAATGGCGACCTCTCGACTCCCAGGCGCGTTGGGGGTTGTCAGGGCCGGTTTGTTGGCGCTCATGGTGAATGCGGCGGGCGACGAGGGGGAACTGACGACGGGATGGAGCGCCGCCTTGATTGACTCGCTCACGGTGCGATATTTCCCGACATTGACCGTCGATATCGAATACATCACAACGAAGAACGCAAACAGCAAGGTGATGAAGTCCGCGTATGACACCAGCCACCGTTCATGGTTTTCACGCTCCTCGTGTTTATGCTTCGCCATATAGCGCGCCAGGCGTTAGAGTGAACCGTGAAAGGCTTTTGACGCCTTACCTTTCACGGTTCACATTTCACCATTTACTTCTTTGCTTCTTTCGTTCGCTCGTGGTGGGGCAATACTCCTTCCAATTTCTCCTGCAAGAGCCGCGGGTTCTCCCCCTGCGCCAGCCCCACCAATCCCATAATGATAAGATTGCGCGAGCTTGCTTCTTCCTTCAATTTCAGCTTGATCTTGTTCGCCAGCGGTAAAAACAAGAGATTGGCAGCACCGACCCCATAAACCGTCGCGACGAACGCCACCGCAATACCGCTGCCCAGTTTTGAAGGATCAGCCAGATTTTCCATCACATGAATCAGTCCCAACACCGCACCGAGAATCCCAACGGTGGGGGCATAGCCTCCAGCCGCCTCCCACACTTTCGCTGCCAGCACGCCCTGTTCTTCATGATGCTCCACCTCGATTTCCAGAATCTCATGCACGACCTTGGGCTCGGTCCCGTCCACGATGAGCTGGATCCCTTTCTGCATGAAGGGGTCTTTAATGTCTTTCAATTTCCCTTCGAGGGCCAACAACCCTTGCTTACGTGAAACATTGGCAAGATCGAGGATAAGCTTAATGGTCCCTTTGTTGTCGATATGCGGGCCCGCTAACGCCAGCGACAGCGAACTGACCGCCCTGAGGACGAGCGGCAACGGATTTTGCACACAACAGGCGCCGAGCGTGCCTCCGATCACGATGACGAAAGCCGTCAGCTGGAGGATCGAGCCGATGTGTCCACCTTCGAGCGCCTGGCCCCCGACGATGGAGCCCAGCCCAATCACGATCCCGAGAATTGTAGCAATATCCATTGCGACGAGGCCTATTTGAACCCAAATTGCGCCAGAAGGTCGTCAGCAACTTTCTGTTTCATGGCGGTGGTTTTGGACTCCTCGAGCTGCTTCAGGAGTTCACCAGCCGTGCCGGAGTTGGGCAGAACATGGCCGTTCTGTCGAAGTCCAAAGACGACGACCAACTCCACCAACTTGCCTTGCACCTCATTAAGAATCGCCACGAGCTTCTTCACTCGCTGCGCGACAAGATCTTGGAACGACAGGGCAGTCATGATCTCCGTCAAATACTTGTCGTCTTGCGCCAACACCGCACCCACTTTCTCGAGCTGATCCGTGAGTTTGGCGCAATCGATCGCCCGCAGAATCTCGACGACCCCGGAGAGATCTTTGCTCGCATGACCGTGACTCTCCTGCATCAGCTCCGTCAATCGCATCACTTCGAGCGTGCCGTCCTCCGTGAGTTTGCTGAGATCGTTCAAATGGGACGCCGCCGATGGAAGCTGTGACGTACTGGCGGCAATCTGAGGACCCGCCTCCGAGATGGTGCTCATCGCGGTCTCGACAAAACGGGCTAATCCTCCGAGTTCCGCGTACAATTTATTGGGATGGGTTTCCACAACGCCTCCTTCGGTACACGTTCGAGCCCTGCGGGCCGGATCGCTGGTTACTTGAAAATCTTGCCGATTTTTTCCTGCATGGTCTCAGCGGTAAATGGTTTCACGATGTAGTTACTGACCCCGGCCTGCACCGCTTCAATCAGGTTGCATTGCTGCGCCTCTGCCGTCACCATCAGGACCGGTGTTGTTTTAAGTTTTTCGTCCGCTCGAATCGCACGCAGCATATCAATACCCGTCATAACCGGCATATTCCAGTCAGAGACGACGAAGCCGAAGTTATCTGCTTTCAACTTTTGCAGACCCTCTTGTCCATTTTCCGCTTCTTCGATATTGGCGAATCCCAACTGCTTTAAAATATTTTTGACGATTCGCCTCATCGTCACCATGTCATCCACCACAAGGATTTTCATATTTGGATCAGCTGGCATACTGCCTCCTTTCGCTCACCTAGTAACCGACTCAGTGGCTCGCGACAGACGCACTCACGAGAACGGAAGACCTCACCCATCCGGTGGTCTCACGACCCTCGGCCCCATATCGGCACATGTGCCCCCCAACCTGAGTTTGAACCGTTCGACCGATGGTCGATGGTGACCTTCGAGAGGAACTCGATTACCATACACGGGGGAATACGGAGTCCCGAGACGATCTTGCCGGGCGGAGCAGTCCCATCGCTCATGACCCGCACGCTTTCTGGGACACTCCAACACAGACCGGACCTGACGGAAGACGGGCCTGAAAGCACTCCCTACCGTCTCTGTAAGCTGCGGAAACACCCATGTTGACCTCGTAGCCGTCACGGATATCGAAGTTTGAGACAATACAGAACAGCCCTGTAGGATGCGCAAAAAGGTGTCCAGCAAGGCCGTAATGAGCGAAGAGGCGAAAATTTTGTATTCAGTGCCCGTACGGTGAGCCTCTGAGGGAGGCGAGAACGCCGCTGGCGGGCTTTTTCCGCATCCTGCTAGCCTTGCCGCGACCGACTGTGCATCCACTCATGGATGTCACGGCGAAGAAAGCGCCAATGTTTTCCAATCTTTGAGGCTGGAAGCTCACCAACCCGTGCCAACTTGTACACCGTTGATTTGGGCACGCGGAGAAACCGCGCTACGTCCATCACGGTCAAGATCTCACTGTCCGTTGAGCTTCGCCCATCCGATTGAAGCGCCGTTGCTGTAGATCCTGAGTTATTCATGACGAGTGACGTATCGGCCTCGCCGTATGAAAACTTGAGCACCGGATCACCCCTCAGATTCACTTCTGACAGACCGCCCCCTCGGTTCAACACCAACATGGCCCGTCGGTGACTCATGTTTTGGCCGACACTGACCGAAGAAGACGGTGATATCCGTTTTGAACCGATTGGAACTGCATGTAATGGCCAGTATTGTTTCGATTGCCTCAGGCAAAGGAGGAGTCGGCAAAAGTGTCGTGGCTGTCAACCTCTCGGTGCTCTTGGCCCAGCATGGCAAACAGGTGGTGCTCGTTGATCTCGATACCGGTGGCGCGGATAGTCATGTCCTGTTCGGCCTATTGAATCCATCACTTACCTTGACGGATTTTTTGAATCACCGGGTCGGACGGCTTGCCGATGTCGCCCAGCCCCTCCCCATTCATTCCAATTTGTGGATCATTCCCGGCACGGGCGATACGCTGGCCACCGCAAATATGCCGTACTCTCAGAAAAAGCGTCTGATCCGACAATTTCGGGACATCGAGGCTGACGTCATTGTCGTAGATATCGGAGCCGGCTGTTCCTACCACACCCTCGATTTCTTCCTGATGGCCGACTACCATGTCGCCGTCGCAACCCCAGACCCGACGTCTGTGCTGGACTTGTACCGTTTCATCAAGTTGGCGGCGATTCGCCGGGTGTTATCCATGTTCCTGCTACGCGATGTGATGGCTGAAGGGCTCGCCAATCGAGACTACAGCAGCGTCAAAGAGGTCCTGGACGTGGCCGGCAAGACCGATGAAGCAGGCCGGACACTGGCTGAAACCACATTGCAGGCCTTTCAACCTGCGCTGATCCTCAATCGTGCCACGGGGCGCGCTCGAGTCAACGTGTCTCAGTTGAAGGCCCTGCTGAAGGAATATGTCGGCGGTAATCTGATGTTGCTCGGAGAGATTCCAGAAGACCCTGCCATGGAGCAAGCGGTTCGCGCGTATGTCCCGGTCGTTCAGCACGCTCCCGCATCGCCTGCCGTCGTCGCGCTCAAGAAGGCCACCGAGACCTTGATAGCCCTACTGGCGAAACCTCCCGCTCAGGCCGCCTAGCGATGACTCACCGGCACATTGATGATTGGCGTTTATGGAGTTGCCGTTCGGCGCGCGCGTAATCGTTCGGCTTGTGTCTGGAGAATATACCGGATGAGGCGTTCCTGATCATCTGCCTTCAGCTCCATGAATTCGGTGGCGATCGTAAATGCTTCACCGCTCGTCGCCGGCGCCACCCGAATCACTTTGGAAATGGCCTGGATCTGAATGAAGGGAGGCAGGATCAATTTCAACGCCAATTGATCATCGACCGAAAATTTGCGGGGCGACACAAACCCGACTCCTCCCCCGCTTAAATTGATGTCCGTCAGTTTTGCCATGACCACACTCGACGGCTGGATGACGGCCAGCGCGTTCAGAATGACCTCAAGCAAGTAATCGATTTTCATGATCCATGGCCAGACCGGCGTACCCAATACCGCGTCACCAGACCGGGCGAGGAGATCAGCAGTCGGTTTTGACACCACCGCGGCAATCGACTCGGGAGTCGCATCGCCGGCGTCTTGACGTGACACAGATGGATCATCCGTCAATAACCGGTATTCCATGAGCACCCGGTCATCGATCCGGATCCATTCACGCCGTTCGTCCGTTCCAGGCAGGGATTTCACTGAGGAGAGTGACGTCATTGCGGCCATGATTTCATCATGTTCCAACCAGCTAGGCTGCGAGACTCATCATCGCGGCTTGCGCAAACGCTGGCGGTCTATCTATGTGACCGACCACGCAGTTGCGGCCTTGGGATTTTGCGCGCCGGAGCGCAGACTCGGCGACGGTCATCCACTCGGGGACGGATACAATTCCGGCGTTCGGTACCGCCGCTAATCCGACACTTGTGGTCACCCGTACCTGCCCATCATCACATACAAACTGATGTTGCTCGATGGCGCCCCGCAGGCGTTCCGCGAGAGCACCTGCCTGCTCTCGATCAGTATGCGGTAGAATCACTCCAAACGCTTCCCCCCCGATACGCCCGATCACATCGCTGTCACGGACAGTCGCTTGGATGAACTCTGCCGCCGTCTTGAGGACTTGGTCGCCGGTGGTATGGCCGAGCACCTCATTCACCGTTGTGAAGTAATCCAGATCGAGCCAGAGCAAACAGGCCGGCACACCGTACCGAAGGCTTAAACGCAATTCCCGAGTCACTGTCCGCTCAAAGGCCTGCCGATTCAATATGCCGGTCAAGGAATCACGTAGCGACAGATCTTGTAGATTGTGATGTGTCTGAGTCTTACAAAGAGACAAGGAGAGCACGGTCCCGATCGTTTCCACCAGCTGCCGTTCGCCTCTGGTAAACGGCACGCCAGTGTGCCTTTGCACAAGGAGCAGACCGATGTCTTCTGATCCCAGCGATAAGGTGACCTCACAGCTGATCTCAATCGGGACGTCATGTGCCGCGTGATCGGCCGCGGCCGTTGGAGCAGCATACAGGTGAGGCTGGCGAACAAGCCGTAAACGCGGCTGTGTCTCAGCCCCATCTGATGGAATCAGACCGAGGCGACGACGCAGATACCGGCGTAGGCGAGCCTCTCGTTCTCGATCACGCGAATCTGACCATATCCATATCTGCTGGCGACTCGCCCTCGCGATTCCAATCAGGTCCCCATGGATCAATCTTGGGAGATCATCATACAGAACCTTAATTGTCGCTTCCTCATCCAAAGCCCCTGAAAGTGACTCTGTCAGACGTTGCAGAGCAGAAAATCTCCGGCAAGACTGTTCCAACGCCTCCCGAGCCTGTGCTAGCTCCTGAGCTATCTGCCGAGAGTCCTCGGAGAGAGACGCCTTGGTTGATGGTCGACGCTTGGCCATAATTCATCTCTTAATCTAGGCTAGGCTTCGAGTGATAGCCGCCCTGGTAATGACGACGGCACAGCAAGCCGCTGACGAATCCCCTGCAAACGTTGCCCTATGGCAGTAGCATCGTTCATGAGCGCCGTCAGTACTGATTGCGCAGTGTGCACTCGTTCACAGATCTGTTCATCCAGCTTCAAAAGATCGTTCGCATCCCCGTCCGGCATCTGAACCGCCTCGAGTAACGCGCCACGCTCCCCATAACATTGGATGACGACACCCCAGTGTCCTCTCTCGGCCGCTTCCATTGCAGCCTTCGTCAGCCGCACGATTTCATTTTGAATTTCATGCTGGCATGGACTCATTGCGCACCGGCCATTCGAGGCTGTTGCTGAGCCACCACTTCACGCCACGCTTCGCGCAAGATATTCAGGCAGCGGAGAGGGCC
>CAZOHW010000186.1:0-8364 GCA_964579525.1 uncultured Nitrospira sp.
TTTGGCGTGTTTTAACCAGTCCAGCTTTGGGATTGACGAACGGGTTATGGGGCCATACGGAGTTTGGCGAGGCATCTGCAAGAAGTGCTGCTATACCTTTCCGGTCTATACCGACATGGAGTTCTATCTCCGGACACAGCCCGATGTGCCGCTGCGGCTCAAGGAGATCTCCTGCACGGCCTGCAATCATCGTGGCGTCAGCCTCGACCTTCGAGCCACCTTGTCCGTGCGGGATGCCTACTACTTCGTCACCTGCCAGGGTTGCAACAGACAATTTGTGGAGAAATCCTCACTGGAAGCCTTTGAATAAAATCCACCAGCGTTTTGGTGTATACTAAGCATATGTCCGATGATCCCAAACAGCCAGACCTCTCCTCGTCAGATGAGAAGCCCAAGACAAGAAAAGAACTCCCAGTGTTCGCCATTCAGGACGATGATGCTGTAATGGCCGAAGAAATGGCGGATCTCTTCGAAGAAGATAAAGTCTCCCACCAACACGGTAGCTCAGAACCGGAAGCGGACTGAAGCCTCGTTACGCGTTACGCGTCAGTCGTTAGCCGCCAATCACATGGGTCTTGAATAGACGCTTGTCACCATTCCTATGATGAGCACAACTGCCCCACGCAGACACATACAAACCAAAACATTCGTCGTTCTTTTAATACGGTCACGCGGCGTTCAATGGCGAAATGCGATTAATCTTCCCCTTGGCCTGTTTTGCCGCCTCCCACAAATCAACCGCTCGCTGAGCATTCAACCAAAATTCTGGAGAGTTGCCGAACAAGCGCGAGAGCCGCAGCGCCATTTCTGGGCTTATAGCACGTCGTTCTCGAAGCACCTCATTCACCGTCTGACGTGATACCCCAACCGCCTTGGCAAAACTTGACACGGTCAGCTTATAGTCGGGGAGGAAATCTTCGCGCAGCATCTCCCCAGGATGAGCTGGGCGAACTTTTCGTGAACCCTTGTTGGGAATACTCATACCAAACCTCGTCTCAATGATAGTCGGTCAATTCGACATCGTAAGCATCGCCATCGACAAATCGGGAACAAACCCGCCACTTCATGTTCACTGAGATCGAATACTGGCCGGTTCGATCATCCTTTAGCTTATGCAGTCGATTGCTTGGAGGAACTTTCACATCGTCAATACTTGAAGCGGAATCGAGATATTGCAACCTTCTCAACGCCACAGCCCAAATTTCAGCCGGAAATCGCTTCGTCCTACCTGCCTCATACAGCTCTGCGGTATATCGATCCGCAAACGTCTTGATCACGCGCCAGAGTGTAAACCACTGCGTGACACATGGTCAATCACCACATCAATATATGAACCAGGCCGTACATGACGAGCTGTGTGCATTTCCCCAAGGTTGCCATTGGGTACTGCTATGCTTTTCCTTTGGTGAGATTGGTATACTTCAGGCATGACGAATGATCTGTACTCCCGCAGCCTGCTCAACTCGTCCCAATGACGAGAACTTCCCCTCTCGTTCTTTTCGAGTGATCCGTTCAATCTGCACGATGGCCCCACGGTGCCACTCGTCGAATGCTTGATTGGAAGATGATACCAGGCGATCCTGTCGTCCGACTTCTTGCCGGCCTTGCTCATTGCACAGCCAGGCTCGCTTTTCCCCTTTCAGCTCACGTAACTCACTCACCACTCGATAGACGTCAGGACGCCGCTCAGTGATCGCCTTGCCGTCCTTCCGCAAGATTAGATACGAAAACTTGAGCGCATCTTTGATGAAGCCAATTTCGTCATCGATCTGTTGAATGATTGCCGGTGGTTTCCATGCTCGCTCTTCGTGGCACCAATCGGTGGGATTCACTAAAGCCGGACATCCATGCTCATGGAGACAGGGACTGTAGATGGTGCAACGTTTCTCTTGGACTAATCGGTCACGAATCTGGAGGAGCGATCGAGAAGTTTCTCGTAGAGCGGGCTCCACGATCATGAGCGTGCCACGAGGCGCAAGGACCGACAGTACTGCAGCCAACAAGCCAGTCCGCATCTCGACTGAATCCTTGGCATCCGCATAGAGTTCATTCAGGCAGTTGGCCAGGATAATAAGGTCGAACGGTGCCCGTTGCCTAACCTGTTCCAACCATACTCGTCGTGCTAAGTCTGCCTCCAAAATTTGCAAGCTCGCTTCTGTGCGATCGGTTCTTCGACAGTATCGATTCCACAACCGGCTGGCTTGACTGAGAGCTTCCGATGATCCATCGATCGCTATCACCGACAAGGCATGAGACAACTGTCTCTGATGCCACCAGTCGAGGACAGCCAAGGCTCCGGTACCTGGCCCAGAGCCGAGATCCAACACGGAGAATTGCTCTCCCCCCTCAGGCATTGGCATTTCATTGAGCAGAGCCTGAATTTTCACAAGATTAACCGGCAGAAAATATTGCAGATAGGCCGTTCCAAGGAGCCTGTCGTCCAGATACATTCGGCCGAGATGCCCACGCTCCTTCGTGAAGAGCCGAGATAACTCCCTCACAGCCTCTGTCACCTGCTTTGGGGAAAATCCTTCTCTCGCAATCAGTTCCTGAATGACATCAAGGACGAACGCTGAAACCGTAACGTTGAGGCATTGCATGGGCGTAGTGTATGCTCAGTTAATTACGGAGGACAACCATGACCGATGATATTCTGAAAGCCTATAAAGAAGTGGAATCAGCCGTGGAGCGCTACATCCGACTCCTGCATGACCATGTCACGATGCTCCAAAACATCGAACCTCCTGGTTCCGACAAAGTCGTTCGACTCACGGCAGGATCGAAAGCTATGACCGACAGTGCAGCAATCTATCTCTCCTATGCCAAGTACGTGGCCTACGGCATGCCAGCTAGTGAAGAAATGATTGAGGATGAGATACAAGGATAATCTGGTCGTTTGGTTGGTTTGTTTAGCTCGCCAGATAAACAAAACAAACGAGGCAAACCCTAAAAACAGAAGAGCCCGTCAGGTTAAGGCCTGACGGGCTCTTCGTTTTCAAATACCAGTTTAGATGCTGCGCATAAACTGGGCGACTTCGTCCGGATTAACGGCGCCACCCATGATTTGTGACATGGCGACGTTCGTGGATTTCTTACCAGTTAAACCAGATTCAACTTCGTCCACGATCAACTCGACCGGCATTGACTGACCGCCATACACGCGGGGGCCACCGATGATCTTGGCTTTCGAATAGCCATAGATGGCGGTTGCCACTTCTTTGGCCAGCCATCCAACATAGTTGAATTCCGGCACCACGATCAGCTTGGCCTTACCACAGAGCTCGCGCAGTTCCTTCGTCGGGAATGGGCGGAGCGAACGAACCTTGATCAACCCAACATTGAGCCCCTTGTCCTTACAGAGACGCACAGCTTCGCGCGATTGGGCCGCTGCGCTGCCGGAGGCGATGATGATGGCATCCGCACCTTCAACATTTTCAGCCGTCAGCAAGCCACCCATGTACTTATTGATGTATTTGCGGGAACGTTCAACTGCGGCCCAGACTTCTTGCTGCCAAACCGCATGGATGTTGTATGCCATGAAGTTCGACTTCTGAACCGGCGCATCGCGGGACAGCCGAGCGGGAGGATTCTCCGCATCGAGCACCGGTACCGCTCCACGCCAGGCTTCGCGAGGCGGCAGCTTGATGCCACGATCCTGCATACGCACATACCCACGAGCATGGGTCACGAAGAATCCATCGCAGCACACGCCAACCGGCAAGGTCACATCATTCTTTTCACTGATGGTGAAGCCAGCCATCGTAAAATCGAACATGTCCTGTTGATTTTCCGCGTGGAACACGATCATTCCACAGTTCAATAAGTAGGACACTTCGATGTTGTCCGGCTGAATGGCCAGCGGAGCATTGACGACGCGGCAGGTAAACATGGCCACCACCGGAAGACGGTGTCCAGGCCAAGAGGCAATCCCTTCCAAACCACGCAGCGTACCAGGGCCCGCCGTCGCGGTATAGCAACGGACTCCCGCGCGAGACCCACCAGCAATCGCGGCCATGACGCCGACCTCTTCCTCACCTCGATAATACTCTTTCACATAGCCTTCACCATAGAGCACACCGACCAACTGCATGGTTTCGCTCTGTGGCGTAATCGGATAGGCGATGGCTAAATCCACGTTTGAACGGCGAATCGCTTCCTTTGCCGCTTCGCTGCCGGTGATAAATTCCTTCGTCCGAGGGGCCTCGAGAAACATGTACTCGGGGGTCACGACTTTCTGTCTTTTTGCTTCACCATGCGGATCTTTTTTGGCCGCACTTGGCGGAGCCGCCACACTGGTGATGGGGTCACCTTGCGGATTGGTTTTGACTTCGGTTTCGCTCATGATCGCACCTCTCTATAATGAACGGTGAGCTGCGTGCTCAGCTACCCTTCTCGCTTCATCTGTTCTGCAGAATGGCCAAACATTGCTGCGCTGCCTGTTCCACCTGGGGTCGGGGCAAACGTCATCGGATTCGTATGGGTCTTCCCACCATGCACTTTCGATTGCGTTCCAGTGAAGCGCACGTTCTCGCCGTTCTCCGGCAACTTGATCCCCATTTGTTCACGCACCCGCTTAAAAATTTGCGCCACCCGCTTAATCTTGAGTGTATCGGAGTCTCGGATCGTGAGCATCGCATCTTCATGGCCCTGTTCCGCACAGACCGCCATGGTGCAACAATTCGTGCCCGCCCGGATCATTTTGAGGGTGAGATTCGCATAATGGCAATGGACACCGATAAAGATACAGGCTTCGATCTTATTGCCCCAAATCGTCAAATTAGGGTGATTAGGATTGATCACTTCCTCCGGATCGATCTTCGGATACTTCGGCCGATAGTCCGGCATCGGGATGATCATGACTTCCGGAATCTGCGCGGCAATTTCCAATGTGGCCTTCGCTTTTTCCACGGCATGATCATTCCATGCCCATAACAGGAGCGGCCCTGGGAAAATAGTTGCGTTTGGACTCGTCAGCATCTTTCGCGCCATCTCTTCGATGACAACTTCTTCATTCGGCTCGAGCAAGCCATAAAATAATCCCTGCCCTGGATCTGGTAGCGACACACCCAATTGGGCAGCTGACGGCGGATGGAACCCCGCCGGACCCGGTACAATGATTCGCTCTCTCGTATCTTGTGTGATTGCCACGCCTGATTCCCCTTCCTTACCCAACAACAGGACTCGCTAAAACCGCGGTGGTACTCTTCTCACCGTACGTAATATTGTCCGTCAACGCCGCCTTCGGCAATTGATCGATCATGATCATTTTAATGGCGTTGTTCTTGGCCATGTTGTCACAGACCCACACGCATTGCGCACAGCCTTTACAACGGTCCACCGCCACGTAGGCTGACCCGTACTTAAATCCTTTGTCTTTGCCCATCTCGTCACTGTAGAGAATGGTGTTGGCTTCTGGACAGTATTGCGTGCAGAGCTTGCAACTCTTCGCAGCGCAGATTTCAACGTTGATATCGGCTACAAGGTACATGAAAACTCCTTTGTGGCTCGGCTACGCGGTGGCCGTGGCTGCTGCCACTGGCTCTTCCGCGCGCTTGACATCGGCCGCGGCCCAACCGTGGTCGACAGCGTAATTCCATCCAGCCCGCATGACGGCGACGTTCTTCTCGATCAGCTCCTGTTTCTTCTTGAACTTCCGTTCAACGACACTGTCGAGCGCCGCCGTACCACCCGATACGACGAACCCTTTTCCGAGAAATCGGTCTTTCACGGCTTGGTCCAAACCTGCCATGCTCGTCAGCCCTGTAATCGCGCCGATACAGCCCATCAGTGCCATATTGGTGGCGAGGTCCATGCCCGCGACTTCCAATGAGATCTTGGTCGCTGGAAAGTAATAGAGCTTCGCCCGAAGTTTCTGTAGCTCAGCTGCCTGATCCCTATGAAGATTCATCGGCCCATCATTGTTGATCAAGGCAACCCCATCTTCCTTCAAGCCGAAATAAAACGGCATCGTATAGGACTTGCCGTGCGTAATGACCTGCGGATGAAAGATGATGATGATGTGCGGAAAGGTGATTTCACCGATCTCATAAATCGGTTCATCCGATACGCGAACATAGCTTTCGACCGGCGCCATTCGTTTTTCAGATCCGTAGAACGGCACAATTGTGCTTTCGCCGCCGGCATTGATCACCGCGGTGCTGAGAATATGCGACCCGGTGACGACACCTTGACCACCGACACCTGCCATTCGAATGTTGAATCGTTTTGCCATAGTTCAGACTTCCTTTCGTCGTCCTTAGGCCTTGCTCGGAATGGCACCAGCTGGGGCTGCCGGCTTGGCGAGAAACTCTTTGTAACCATAGCGCTCTGTAAGGTATTGCTTCGCTTCTTCGCTGACATACTCCGTGAACTGATACCGATCGTTCTCAACCGTCTTCGCATCTTCCATTACTTTATCGGTCGGGATCGCGTACTCAATATTGCAGGAAGTATACGCCTGGATATAGGTGGATCCGACTTCGCGCGCGATCAGGACAGCTTTCTTGATCACACTTTCCACACGGCGTGGATTGTTTGGAACGACCGTGGCCACGTAAGCACAACCGGCCACTTTCGCCATCTGCACCATATCCATTTTCTCAAACTTCTTGCCGAGCGGGGCCATCTTGAGTACCGCGCCGCGGTTAGTCATCCCGCTTTCCTGGCCACCGGTATTCCCATACACTTCGTTGTCCAACATGATCGTCGTAAACCGCTCTTTCCGGAACCAAGAGTGGAGCACCTGTTGAAAGCCGATGTCCGCCGTACCACCATCTCCAGCCATCACGACAACATCCTTGGGCTTGTCGCCGAAACGAAGCCGAAGCCCACGAGATAGGCCACTGGCCACGCCGTTTTGATCACCATAATTGCCGTAGACAAAGGGGATTGCAGCCTGCGAGATGGCCAACCGACCGCAACCCGCAGTGCCGACGGTAATGGTATCTTCCGGGTTGGGAAATGCGATCATCGCGAGTCGGATGAAGAGCGTCATGGCACAACCGGCACACATGGGATGCTCTTCTAACACTTCTTTGAAGCTCCCCATCTGTGAAACAGTGACCTTCTTGCCAAACGGCCCATGTTCCACCATGTCCCGATATTCTTTTGGCATAAACTTCTCAAATCCATTTGAAAACTTGACGTAATCGAGACTCATCAGGCACCTCCCTTATATCATTAACAACGGCGAACCGTTGCGTATTGGCTTCACACCCACACATGCAACGAAGAAAACGTAGGGGCTTGAGGATTTTGGCGATCAGGCCACTGATACCGGCCACTGAATAGTGGCCATCCTAGCAAAGCGGAAAAAAGACTGTCAATCGCTGCACACTCGCTTTACCTCGGCAACGGTCATGACCTCGCGCCACGGCCCACATAACATCTCCCTAGTTTAATTTTAGGGATACAACGACGGATACCACACACTCTTGAATACTATAACGCCCTGAAAGTCAACGCAACTTCTAAGTGGACCCAGGCTATCCGATAGAAGGCCTAGCACCTTCCAAGTCGTATAGGCCATTTGCCCCAAACTGTGTCGACGAGGGGGCCCGGCATAGAAGAACAGGTGGAAACTCTTGTGCCGATTGATATTTAGAGATTGCTGACCACGGGTAATCCGTTTACACTACCCGTATGCCAGTGCGCGTGATTATTCCAGGTGAAGATGAGACCGGCGCCCACGTCGGTGGGGTGCATAAGCGTCCCCCGATTCCGGATAACACCCTCAAAGCCGAGTGTCCAAAATTTATGGCACATGGTCCCTGTGGAGGGGTTCGCAAAGGCGGCCTATGTGAGGTCTACCCTGAGATGAAATGTCCATGGGTCTCACTTTTTATCGAATTGGAGAAGATCGGACAGACCGAGTGGATGAAACAAGTCTAAACGGTGAGAGGTTAGGAGTGAAAGGTAAGGGGTCAAGCAAGAGCTCGCGAACAACAAAACTGGGTTACAACGAGCGGCATGCGAAAAGCGGCATTACCGCGCCGCTGCCGGAAATCGAAACTTTTCCAAATCAATATAAGGGCTACGAGATTACGATCGAGATTCCCGAATATACCGCAATCTGCCCCAAAACGAATTTGCCGGACTTCGGCACCATCACCCTGCACTATATGCCCGACAAAGAATGTCTAGAACTGAAGGCGCTCAAAATGTACATCCACGCCTACCGAAATCTTGGCATCTTCTATGAGAACGCCGTGAATCGTATCCTCCAGGATGTCGTCCACGCGTGCCATCCTGTCTGGGCCAAAGTCACCGGGACATTTACCGCACGCGGCGGGCTGTCGAGCAAGATCGAATCTGTCTCTTATACACATTCCGAGCCCACGAGACTCCTGAGCATCTCGTATGCCG
>CAZOHW010000187.1:0-8355 GCA_964579525.1 uncultured Nitrospira sp.
CCCTGCTGCTGTTGATCGGGGCTGTCGGAAAGTCTGCGCAACTGCCACTTCAAGTCTGGTTGCCCGATGCCATGGCTGGTCCTACTCCGGTCAGCGCGCTCATCCATGCCGCCACGATGGTGACGGCTGGTGTCTACCTTATCGCTCGCATGCATCATCTCTTTGCCCTTGCGCCGCTGGTGCAAGAGATTGTCGCGGTGGTCGGCCTGCTGACATTGTTACTCGCGGCCTCCAGCGCCTTGGTGCAGCACGACATTAAGCGAGTGCTCGCCTATTCGACCATGAGCCAGATCGGCTATATGTTTCTTGCGCTCGGTGTCGGCGCCTGGTCCGCCGCGCTCTTTCATTTTTTTACCCATTCCTGCTTCAAAGCCCTGCTGTTCTTAGCAGCTGGGTCCGTGATCCACAGTCTGCATCATGAGCAGGACATTTTCCGCATGGGAGGTCTTCGACGGCAGCTGCCATGGACATTTTGGACATTCCTCATCGGAGCCGCGGCGATGTCCGGTGTTCCCTTGATCACCGCGGGGTTCTATAGCAAGGACTGGATCTTGTGGTCTGTCTGGTCCTCGCCCTTGAGCCAGCAGTGGATCTGGTTCGGCGCATTACTCGGCACGTTGCTCACCGGCCTCTATAGTTTTCGGCTGATCTTTCGAGTGTTTTTCGGAGAGGCCCGTACAAAGGCGAGCGGAGAGCCTGGTCTGGCGATGCGAATTCCGCTTGTGGTGCTGGCGCTCCTCTCCCTCACGGTCGGTTTTCTCGAAGTTCCCCACACGCTCGGTGGCTTGTCTCTATTTGGTCCGTATTTGTCCCATGTCCTGCCGACGATTGAGGCACGACCAGGGATGGATGATTCGAGTGAGGCGTTCGAACAGATCGCCGTCACCTGTTCAGCCTTGATCGGGATCGGACTGGCCGCCTTTTTATTTCTGCCACGAGCCAGTATGGTCGACCGACTTGCAGGAACAGCAGCGGGTCGTTTCCTCGTACCATTGTGGCAAGGCGGGTGGGGATTTGATCACCTCTATAATCGCGTAATCGTCCAGCCTTGGCTCTCTCTGACCCATGACGCGGGTGAGATCCTCGACCGATGCTACGGATTAGTCGCAACGGGAGCTGAATCCTGCCATGCGTGGCTGAGTCGTACTCAAACCGGGCGAGTCCGCTGGTACGCCGCCACCGTTGCTGGAGGTACTTTGATGTTGCTCGGTCTTTTTGCGCTGTAAACCATATGGTCCTTTGGCTCCTCATACTCATCCCTATGCTGGCTGCGCCCCTCGCATGGATGGGACAACAGTGGTCACGCCATGCTGCTCGCTGGATCGCGATCGGTGCCTTGTCTGTCGATTTGTGCCTAGCTCTTCTACTGTGGAGTCAAGACTACTCGGCTCAGGCATCGGGACAGGGTGCATGGCTTTTTGAAAGCCAGACCAGTTGGATTCCTCGATGGGGCATTAGTCTGCATCTGGGTCTTGATGGCCTCAGCCTGGTGCTGATCCTCCTCACGGCGTTCCTTGGTCTCATTGCGATCGTCGCATCCTGGACGGACATCCAGAGTCGGGTCGGGTTCTTTCACTGCAACGTCCTTTTGGCGCTCGGTGGGGTCATCGGGGTGTTTCTCGCGATCGATCTGTTCCTGTTTTTCTTCTTTTGGGAGGTCATGCTGGTGCCAATGTATCTCCTGATCGCCGTTTGGGGCCATGCTAATCGCCGATACGCCTCGTTCAAGTTCTTTTTGTTTACTCAGGCAGGGAGTTTGTTGCTCCTCGTCGCGATCATCACCTTGGCATTTCTTCATCAACAGGCGACAGGGAGGCTCAGCTTCGACTATGCCGATCTCATGGGACTGACACTGAACAAGGAGATGGCCTGGTGGCTGATGCTCGCATTTTTCATTGCCTTTGTGGTGAAGCTTCCGGCTCCGCCCTTTCATACCTGGCTACCAGACACCTACACCGAAGCTCCAACCGGCGCGAGTATTATTTTGGCTGGACTGTTGGCAAAAACCGGGGCCTATGGATTGCTACGGTTCACGGTCCCGATGTTTCCTGAGGTCGTGAATGAGTTTACGCCATTCGCTATGGGACTTGGTGCCGCCGGGATTCTTTACGGGGCGATCTTGGCCTGTTCCCAAACAGATTTGAAACGATTGGTGGCCTACAGCAGCCTGAGCCACATGGGATTCATCCTGCTTGGTGCCTTCGCTATGACAGAATTGGCGTTGCAAGGCGTGGTGATGCAACTGGTGGCCCATGGGCTGAGCACCGGGGCTCTCTTCATGCTGGCTGGTGCGCTGTACGAACGGTTCCAGACGAGAGATATGCGACAGATGGGCGGATTGTGGGGAATGATTCCACGTGTTGCGTCGATGGCGCTGTTCTTTGCTTGTGCATCGCTCGGGCTGCCAGGCTTGGCAAATTTCATCGGCGAATTCCTCGTGCTGTTCGGATCCTATGCTGTTCAGCCGATCGTGACGGTCCTGGCCTCGATCGGCATGGTCATGGCTGCGGTTTATTCACTTGGCATGATGCAGCGCACCTTCTTCGGCCGGCAGCGTGAAACCCGGCTTATACCGGACCTGTCGAACGTGGCGTTTGGAACGTTACTGTTCATGGCGGTGCTACAAGTATTGCTCGGCCTCTATCCAAAACCGGTTTTGTCCACCACAAAGTCGGTGGTAGATACACTTGTTGAGTCAGCATCGCAGACAACTCAGCTGACTCA
Organism: uncultured Nitrospira sp.; assembly: GCA_964579525.1. GTDB lineage: Bacteria > Nitrospirota > Nitrospiria > Nitrospirales > Nitrospiraceae > Nitrospira_D. Next base: position 2,725 of record CAZOHW010000187.1, read on the forward strand.
TCCATCAGCATTCGTGCCGTCGTCCGGTCGCGTTACGTCTCACGTGAGTACCCAATGATCCTGCAAGATTTTATCGCCCTTTCACCTATTCTCGATCTTGGGGCGTTTTGCCTCGTGACGATGCTTGCCATTGCCTTTCGGCGAAACCATGAACGGATTGCCGTCTTTGCATTCGTCTCGTGCCTGCTTACACTGGCGACACTCCCCTGGGCGGCAACAGCGACTCCACGAGCGGTGACGGCGTTGCTGATCGTGGATCGTTATGCCCTGTTGTACATGGGGCTCGTACTGAGCACGGCAATGGTTGTGATCGGACTGTCGTACCGCTATTTGAACATTCAGTTTCGTGAGCAGGAAGGCATCGAAGAGTATTACCTTCTGCTGTTGCTCGCCACCTTCGGAGGGTTGGTGCTGACCGTGTCAGCCCACTTCGTCTCATTTTTCTTGGGTCTTGAACTCCTTGGCCTGTCCCTGTGCAGTTTGATCGGGTATGTACGAACCAGACGCCACCCAATGGAAGCTGCGGTGAAGTACCTGCTGCTCTCGATCTCCGCCTCGGCAATCCTGTTATTCGGCATGGCCCTCTTGTACTTTGAAAGCGGGTCGATGACCTTTCGCAGCGTGGGGATGGTCGTGAAACAGGTGCAGACCGTGCCGGGACTCTGGCTGGGAGGCATAGTCCTGGTCTTTATCGGCGTCGCATTAAAACTTGGACTGGCGCCATTTCATATGTGGATTCCAGATGTCTATCAGGGCGCTCCAGCTCCCATTACGGCCTATATCGCCACGGTGTCTAAGGCAGCGCTGGTCGCGTTGTTGCTCCGTTTCGTGACTGATGTTGGGGCATTGGAACTCTCCTCACTGGTCCAGCTGTTTAGTCTCCTTGCCGTGGTGTCGATGGTGACAGGGAATGTCCTTGCTCTGTTCCAACAGAATGTCAAACGACTCCTGGCCTATTCCTCGATTGCACATGTCGGATATCTGCTCGTGGCATTGCTGGCTGGTGGCCATGCAGCCGTCGAAGCTGTCACCTTCTATGTGATCGTATACTGTGCCATGACCTTAGGAGCCTTTGGCGTCGTGACCGTGTACTCACGAGAAGGAGGGGATGCGGAACGGTTCGAGGACTACCGGGGGTTGTTTTGGGTGCGCCCTTGGCTCGCTGCCATGTTGGCACTGAGCCTGCTGTCATTGGCCGGCATTCCGGTGACGGCAGGATTTATCGGAAAGTTTTATGCAATTGCGGCTGGTGTCGATGCCGGGCTATGGTGGCTCGTCTTGGCGCTGATTGTGAACAGTGTCGTCAGCCTGTACTACTATCTCCGATTGATTGCCACGCTGTTCGGTGAGGAGCCGGCACCAGCAACTGTTCCTCAAGAGCAGGCTGTGCAACCCTTGCAGACAGCAGGCTGGACCGCCGTGTTTTCTCTGGGGCTCGTCGCCTCGGTCATCCTACTCTTAGGGCTTTATCCCGGACCGCTGATAGAAGTGATTCGAGATTCTGTGGGCAACCTACTCATGGTGGTCGCGCAGAAGCCATGAATCATTTCTGAGAGTTTGCGAGCGATAATGACGCAGCCAGGATTCTGCAGTTGAATGGAAGGTCCGCTCAGCAGCTCCCGTCAATCCCAGAAACTTAGGATCAGATCTTGAATCGTGCATTGCTCCGGCGAGCCAGCTCAATCCGGCTACGCAAGACTTCAGCAGAGAGTCTGCTCGCCAGCTGCGTTTTTGCTTGCGGTGCTGTGGAAGTGCCCCTCATCAGATAGGTCAAGTTTTAGGTACGTGCTCGGTACAACTGTACAGATCAATCGCTGGTTTTCCCAGTGCATGAATGAGAATGGAAAAATCTATCCAGTCGCCATGGTCTCAGGTATGATTCCTAGGTGCGTGGGAAGCGTTACATGATTTGGCAGCTCTGAAGCGAATGAGGAGATCACCTATGCCAGCGGTACGTCTGGTGACAGAGGAAGACTCCTCATCTGTTGTCGTGAGGAGTGAGGCTTCCCCTGGTAAGGTCTTAGGGTACATTGGAGTCAGTGCACTCTTGCTTACCGCCATTGGCACGTGGCTGGTCTGGTTCTCAATCTCCATTCAGCAACGGGTTCAGGAAGAAGCCATTCGAGCAGCCTGTCAGCGAGTTATGGCGGAGACAGCAGAACGATGTTTCGATACGGTCATCATTCAACGGGGAGGCGTACGACGGTGAGCAGAGCACGTCAGCTGTACATGAAAACCTGGTTCGTTGTTGTACTGTTGGTATGGCTCGGTCCAACCGCTCAGGGGTGGGGACAGGAACCCACGCCACAACCTCAGCCGCGGCTTGAATTATCACTGCGATCGTGGCTGTTCACAGCCGGAGAAACCCAATGGAGCCACGATGCATCTCGGCTCAATCCAATCTTCGGCGATCCCACATCAAAGCTGAAATATAAGGACAACGATACTCACCTTGTTGGGCTCGGAGCGAAAGTGAACCTCAATCGACGACTGTTCCTGGATGGCGAGTTTGGTTTGTCGGTTGACTTTGATCGGGGGAATTTGATCGATGACGATTATCTGGCCGGTCAGCGGCTGATTTCTCGCACCAGCAGCCCTATTACAGGGAAAGGGATGTGGTATGCCAGTGGGAATGTGGGATACCGCGCGGCCCAATTCAAAAATAACCGTGGGTATCTCGATGTGCTTGCCGGATTCCAATATTGGAAAACGACGTATGAAGCGACTGGCATGAACGAGATCGTGTGTGATTCATCGGTTATTAGTAATTGTCACCCATCACCATTTCCTGCGATCAAAAATACGACTCACTGGGGTACGCCGCTCCAGGTAGGTGGGCAACTTCAGTACCAGGTCATGCCCCGCCTCACTGCGAATCTGAAAGTACTCTTTTCTCCTGCCAGTATCGTATTCAACGAGGATATCCATTTTCAGCGAGATGATTTACAGAAGGATCCAAGTTTTTCCATGTGGGGAGTTGGACTCGGTGCAAGTGCCGAACCTTCCCTGAGTATCATGTTGACACAACATCTGAAACTGACCGGCGGGTACCGCATCATGTGGAACAGGACGTACTACGGGAGATGGAAAATTCATCCTATCGGCAGTGCGTCTGAAACCGCTCCCCTCACGGAATTTCAAACGATTCGCCATGGTGTCACCGTGACACTGACGGCAGCATTTTAACCGGCAGGGTTGTATATGCCTAGCGTCTCAGACGGCCTGGAGGAAGGGTTTCTTCTTCATATTGAAAGAAGAGTCGTTTCGTTTCAGGATGCAGATGGCTGGGATGCCCTTGTGGGATGCCCAAGGTTTTGAAGAGCGGCATCAGTTTCCCGTTTGGATGGAGATACCCGGCTCTGAGCGGGACGGTGCGCTTACTATGACGAACCAATCGGCAGGGAGTCGATCGGATCGATGTCAGCCAATCGGCAATATCTTGCGGATTGCCGATCGAAGCCGAGAGGAGCAACAGTTTAGCTTGGGATGGGCAGAAAATGATGGTCTCCTCCCAGACGACGCCTCGTTCAGGGTCTGCGATATATTGTGATTCGTCCAAGATGACCAGTCCCAATGTATCCAACCGAAGATCGATCTCGCCACTTGCTGCGTCATAGAGCAGGTTTCTAAGGATTTCCGTCGTCATAATGAGTAGCGGGGCGTCCCCGTTTTCTTGGCGGTCCCCTGTCAGAATGCCGACCTTGTCCACACCGAAGATTCGGGAAAACTCTGTATACTTCGTATTTGATAACGCCTTGAGCGGCGACGTGTAAATGACGCTGCGGTTTTCCGCCATCGCTTTTCGTGCTGCTTCAACCGCCACGTAGGTTTTGCCACTCCCGGTTGGGACACTGATCACCACGTCGGTATCTCCGATAGCGGACAAGGCCTCTATCTGCCAGGGATCAGCCACAAACGGTTGTGGAGTCGGAACCCCAAGACCTTCTAGCCAAGCCGTGAGCGAGACAGCGGATTCGGTACTCTCCGGCTCGCCTCCTCGTGGAGCGGGTTTCTTGTGAGCGGTCGGGGGAGAATGACGACTCGCAGGCGCAGCGGGATGGACCTTGGGCTGACGCTCTTCGATCAAGGTCTGCAAATCAGACTCAAATCCTTGCCGATTATGGATTGAATGTTGGAGCAACAGCTCGATCAGCCGACGTTTACCGGCGCGAAAGTGCCTTGCCACACGACCACGTGCCAGTTGATGCAACACAGCGACCGGCTGTTGAGTTAGGAGTTGTTCAAGTTCGTCGGTGGTCATACATTGAAGTGCTGAGGACTGAGTGCTGAGGACTGGGATGAACTCCCACTCAGTCCTGAAGCCTCGTTCCTCAGTCCTACATCGTTCATGGTAATTCCTCCAAGACTCCACGCCGGACGAGGGTGAGTGCTTGAGAAGCCGAGTCCGCCAACCCAGGATGGGTGTCCTTCAAGGTCTGGAGCTGTGATAAAAATTCAATCGTTCGTGCCAGCAATCGATAGAGATCGCCTTCGGCCATCGTGGTGAGTCGACAGAGGCCGATCCATGTGAGGGCGGGATCAGCAACCCACCGTTCTGCCAAGGCTGCGACGTCCGCACGGAGTAGGGGAGGATCTTCATAGACAGAGAGACTCTCTGCAAGCTTCCGGACCTGTCCCAAGAGCGAGACCAGTCCCGGGCTGATGCGGGGAAAGACCCCCGGACGATCGTCGTCATGCGCCAAGCTGGCCATGACTCCGGTCAGGAGTGATGGGTCTGCTCCGGTAAAGGCATCGGCTCGAATCAGTTCCGTGATCAACAGCGAGTGATCAATACGGATCAATCGGGCCCATTCCCCATCCTCGGTCAGGTGGACCGTCGGTGTCAGATAGCCGAATCGCTGGAGCACTTCGATCCGTTCTTGAAACCGATGCCAGAGGCTGGTCCGCAGCGCCTGAATCGACTTGAGATGGCGTTGCTGCTCTTGTTTCAGTCGTGAAGCGGTCGCGAAGTCTTTCTGACAAGCCGACCGTGAAGAACAGGTCGGGCAGGGGAAATCGCCTAACGACTGGACGATGGCATCAGGCAGCGGTTCTTCCTTGGTCGGCATTAGGATGGGAAGGATCGGCAGTCGTGTGGGAAGTTCATCGAGCTGACAACAGAGGACATCAAAAGTATCCGTGGAACACCAGGGATATGTCGGTATCTCTTCACAGTCGAAGACCCGGTCATACACGTCCTTCACGCTGGTGGCTGGACATTCCGTGACGGCATGGTCTGGACGGAGGATGGTGAGCATGGGATGACGTTGGCCTTTACTTCGGTATTGTCGAAGCACAATGCCTCGCCCTTTAGAGAATCCCACGACACGCCCCGGCGTCAGAAACTGTAATCGAGCTGCCATCGTCGGTGATTCCGACCGGGGGATCACATGGCGAGCATGGCGATGCCGCCGCACATGATCGAATGTCTGCCATTGCGTGATCCAATCTGTGCACACACGGGGACCGAACGGTTCCATCTGGGCATGGAGGGTATCGAGTTTCTGTTCGAGGAGTTCGGCGCGCTGGTTCAGCTGAAACTGAGCAAAGCTTTTGGCCAAGATGCCCTGAATGTGCTCATAGGGATGGGCCTTTAAGAGGTTCAGCACCATCGGGTAGCTGATCGTGAAC
>CAZOHW010000188.1:0-8307 GCA_964579525.1 uncultured Nitrospira sp.
GGCCAGTCCATACTCTGTCCGTAACGGAACCTCGTCGAACTCATACGCCAACAAGGCGCTCATCAGCTCGAGGGCCATGGACGGCTTTTTGAGGCCCAAGACGTTTCCAACTTCGTACCGCCAGAGGGTCGGTAACCGAATTGCAACAGATTCGTCGAGCAGTGCTTGTTGCAGCTGGGTGGCTTTGTGATGGTCCGGTTCATCCTCGTGTTCCAAGACCCACTTCAAGATGACGGAGGCGTCAGGCACGATAATCATCGGTCGGCTCGCTCCCGATCCCGACGAACGGAATCCACAATGTCCTGTCCGGTCAGGGTGGCGCTTCGCTTTCGCAAGCGCTGCACCGCTTCGCTTGCCTGCTGGCGTTTGCGCCGAAGGAGTTCATGCCTGAGTGCTTCGTTCACGACCTGACTCCGCCGTCGAGGCGGAACCAGCTTAAAGAGCTCATCTCGCAGTCGATCATCGATAGACACATTGAGTTTGGCCATAGTGTCATGCTCCTGAGAAACCGCATTCCAATGGTGCTTCTAGTATGCGCCTAGTATAGGCGCCTTATCAAGGCATCCAGGCATACGGAAGTCATAGGTGGCTGTCTTATTGTGCACCTCCCTCAACGGCTCAATATTCCCGGTACCTTCTTTCAGAAATCATAGTCAATACTCATGCCTGACCCCACTAAGACACACTTATCCCACTAAGCTGCAGACCTGCAGGGGATGACATGAAGAACTGGCGCACGCGTCGTTTTTCAGTCGCATGAAACTTTGCAGCAATCCTTCCATGGCAGTCAGGTCAGGCCTTTCCATTCTGCTAACAGTGCCACATGACCTTTGGCTTTGGCGCGTTTGACATAAGCCGTATCCACGGTGAGGTACAGGCCTTTGTCGCGAATAGCCACAGGACCATCTGTAGATTATATTGACATCAAGGCATCACATTCATTATGCTGTGATGCATGAGAACTACCTTGAGCCTTGATAGCGACGTGGCTGCGCTCTTAAAACGGGCCCAAAAAGTCCGCAAAGCCAGTCTCAAGACGGTGGTCAACGATGCGATGCGCCAGGGGCTTAAAGATCTCTTAGTGCCGCCGGCGAGGCCCAGTAAACCTTTCCGGACGAAGAGTATCTCGTTGGGACGTTGTCTAGTCGGCAGCTTGGACGATGTGGCTGAGGTATTGGCCACGGCGGAAGACGAAGCCTTCCGATGATTCTGGTCGATGCGAACCTTCTCGTCTACGCCCATGTGACTTCTCTGCCCCAGCATCAGGCGGCGCGTGTCTGGCTTGATGGACATCTGAACGGACCTACTCCGGTGGGTTTGCCGTGGCCGACGTTGTTGAGCTTTGTTCGGCTTGTGTCGAACCCACGTATCTTTGAACGCCCGCAATCAATCTCGGATGCATGGCATCAGGTTGAAGAATGGCTGACTTGCCCGGTTGTGTGGATTCCCCAGCCCGCCGAGCACCATCGTGACATCTTGGGCTCCTTACTCAGTACGATTGCACGCTCTAACTTGGTGCCGGATGCGCATCTGGCGGCGCTAGCGATCGAGCATGGGTTGACCCTTTGTTCCACAGATCGTGACTTTGCTCGCTTCCCCAATCTCCGCTGGGACGATCCCCTTCAGCAAGCAAAACATAACTGAGAAGCCATTTTGAAGAAATATAAAGGTCGGCCGTCTCGCCAGGCCTGTGTGACACAGTCGCTTCCAGGCGACTCGTGTTCTCGGATGATGTCCCATCCGTCGGTGTGAATCGCATTCGATACAGGCTGTATCGTTTTCGATGCTCTCTATCTCTGATGATGTGAATTAACGTCGCATATGTTTTTAGCCGATCGACGCAACTCCTCTGATAAATCGGCAAGTTTCTGAATCTTGTTCATGGTCTATCATCGAGCAACCTTGCTGGAATAAAGTGTGCTCGGTGAACAAAAGAAGTCTGCCACCATCGGCGGCACAATATTCTCGAGGGACATCACCTATTTCCAAAATGAAGGAGAGATCATATGCCGATAGCCAACTATGGGGTTTTTAAAGGCCGACCGATTTCGAGGCGGCTGGCGACAGGATCTTCGCCACATTATCAAATCCATCTCGTGGATGACCGGGACACACATTTTCGCGTGGCGATCAACGTGCTGTCTCAAACAGCGCCTTCGGAAATCATGTTCTATGTAAAAGCCTTCTTCGTCCATCCGCTCACCGCCATTGTCCAGCCGCTTCCTCGTGGATTCACGGCACTGGCATCCACACCGAACTCGGGCGCGCTCGATTTCATTCGCGGCAATCTATTTCCAGCTGGGCAGATGACGCCGCTGCCGATCGATGTCCCAGGTCCGGACAATGACTTGAATGAAAAGCTGGACCAGATTGTCCAGCGGGCGATGTCGGATGAAGATGCCGTCGTGTATGCGTTCGGCCAGCGATGGTCTGACAACAAGACCGACAACTACTTTGGATTTCATCCCGGCAATGGGATTCATGACATTCATATGAATCAAGGGAACGTGGGGCGGTTTCGAACGGATGATGGGGTATGGCAGGACGGTGGCCTCCTGGTGGAATTTCCCCACCAACAGCAATGGGCGGCAATTTTTCTCAAATTCCAATCCCAAGCCTGGCACACGGACGATCAGACGGGGCACACGATCGCGCAGCCCGATGTCGGAGAGCCAGTGAATCCCAACCCAGTACAACCACAGCCCACGGAAAATCTCCCCGATGGGCTGGTGCGCATCGTCGCCGCCATGGTGAATTCCAAAGAATCGCCCGAACGAGAATGGGTCTATCTCCTGAATACCAGTGACCGCTCACTCTCGCTCGACGGGTGGCAACTCGCGGATAAGCAGAAAGCCAAGATGCCCCTGACTGGGGTGCTTGAGCCAGGCCAGATACGCAAGATCGATATTGTGGCTCCGGTTGTGCTCTCCAATAAGGGAGGGATCATCACGGTGCTGAACGCACGAGGGCTCAAGGTCGATGGTGTCTCATATACGCATGAGCAGGCCAATCAACCAGGTTGGACCGTCGTCTTTTAACAGGCTGCGGAAGAACTATTCGGACAAGGTTCTCATACTCAACTAGGGAACACTATAGCTTGCTCAGGAACAAGCATAGGATGCTCAAAAAGGCTGTCCAGCAAGGCCGCAGCGAGTAAAGAGGCGAGGCGTACCGTGGGCCGTACGGCGAGCCTCTGAGCGACGCGAGAACGACGCTGGCGGATTTTTTCAGCATCCTATTAAGCGGGAGCGATCATGTGCACAAGTTGAGGCCAATGATTGGTGCCAGGAAGTGCTTCGGTCAACGATGCGATGCGGCAAGCGGTCCGACTACTCTCGATGGGAAAATACGGTGCCGCTAAGCATAGACTGTCATGCGGCTCTGGCGGGACGCCAGCGGAGGCCGACGTTCAGGATCTCTTGCAGGAGTTCCTTATAATGGTAATCGGCCTTCTCAGCCGAGTCCGCGAAGTCTTCATCCGTCGCAATCTGCGGATTGGGGTTCGCCTCCAGGACGTAGAGTTGCCCATCGGCCGTCATTCGCAGATCGATTCGTGCATAGCCGCTGAGTCCAAGCGCGCGATAGACTTGTTTGGCTAAATCTTGGATTTCTTCCACCTTGCCCTCCGGCAAGTTGGCGGCTTCCCGTGAGGTGATCCCATACTTCTTCTGATATTTGCGGCTCCATTTCACCCGCTCGGTGGCAATGCGTTTCGCGTCCTCAGGCAACTTGTCCAAGATGAGCTCCCAGACGGGGAGTGCCTGTAACTGCCCATTTCCGATGATCCCCACATAGAACTCACGGCCTTCGATATAGCGTTCGATGAGGGCTCCACTTCCGACACTATCATGGATAAATGCGACGCGCTCACTGAGCTTGTCGTCGTCCTCCACGATCGATGCTTGCGAGATGCCAAGCGACGCTTCTTCGCTGACCGATTTGACGATCAAGGGGAAGGACAGCCATTTGGGTCGCTTGACGGTTCGCCCCTGTGGTACTTCGATGAATTCCGGGAAAGGGATCTGATGGAAGGCCAGCACTTTTTTCGTCAAGGCTTTGTTACGGGCCAACATCAGTCCGCGCGGATTACAGCCGGTATAGGGGAGGTGCAGGAGTTCCAGGTAGGACACGACATGTTGATCGAAGACTGCCACCCCGTCGAATTCTTCCAGGAGGTTGAACGCGATGTCCGGTTGCCAGCGTTCGATGGTGGAACGGATTACGTCGAGATCACTTTTCACTCCGAGGGGTTGGACCTCGTGCCCCAGCTTCTTCAATGTGGACACGACATCATACTCCGTTCGCCATTCAACGATTTTTAAGTCCTCGCCATTCACTTGGTCTGGAGGGACGAGGTCTTCATGCATGAGGACCAGGACGCGCAATCGTTTCATAGGGCCACCCGATGGCGTCCGCTCCGTAACACGTTCATGGTATGAACAGTTAAGAAGATCGTGAAGTCCAGTTTGGCCTGTTCTTCCGCAACCGGTACCCGAAGATCGAGTGTACGGCACCGCCGGATCATGTCTTCCAGGATCTGGTCGATCGTGTACTGATATTCACCGGTCCAACCGGCGACTTTTCGCCGGACTTCTCGGCGAATGCGGTTCAGAAACGTGGCGGCACTTGGTTTGTTTGCATGATTCGGGAGGTGAGAGAAGAGTCGCTTCAGATCCGAGTCATACTGCAGCCGGCCGTCAATGCCGTAATGCCTTCGCTTCCGCTCATAGTGTTCCCGGAGGGTCTTCTTCAAGCTAGGAAGCGGATCGACTTCTTCATGCGTGGTGATGGAAGGTGAGACGCCCTGGAGTTCTCGCATCAGCCCATCGACATACTTGAGCTTTTTGAGCACCGGCCAGCCATGGTATCGTTCTTCCCACAGGGATTCCGGCGTCAACCACACGGCAAAGGTTTCGGCGAAGTCTTCATCGGGATGGCTCTGTGCATACCACAAGTCGAGGTGTCGGACGAAGCTTCGGCTATAGGGCCGAGGGGAGTAGTACATCGGATACCGCTGTGAAGACTTGCCGAAGATCTGCTGACGCGTTTTTCGGCGACGGATTTTATAGGCGTTTTCAATTGCATGGCCGGCTTCATGGCGGAGGATTCGCAAACACCATTCCAACGTGCCGCCTTCGACCTCCAGCATCTGGGCCTGTTCGAGTTTCGCCAGGCGCGGGTGTGCGAGATAGAAGGGGATGGCAATGCCGGGCACCCCATCGGGAGTGAACCACTCGTTCGAAAGCCAAAAGTGCGGACGAAACAGCAAGCGACGCTCGTCTAACTCACGATTCAATTCCGCGATCGGCCGTTCGAGAAATCCGCCCGTGAGTCCTACTTGTAGGTCGCACATCGGAAGATTTAAGAGTGCCTCATCAGACCAGGAAGCCCATATCGGCTCGGCTGATCCATGAGCCGGGACTCGGAGAATCTCGCTGGTCGTGCGGTCCATATGAGCGATCTGAATCTCGTTCGTAAGGTCTTGTTCATAAAAATATAGCAGGCATGATGCGTGACGCTGCCGAAGGGGTTCGTTTTGAGTGATGAGAAGAACAACAAGAGACAGAAAATTGTACGAAACGTTCGAGTTTGCACCGAAACGGTGGGTTCTCTCACCGTGGACGGTCCAAGAACAACGGTAAGCGAGCGAGTAAGGCCGGTGCCGATGCCCACAGGTGATCGATGACTGACTCGATGTACTGTTGAGCCTGGTGCCGGTCTTGTTCCCAGTCAGGGAGGGCTTCATGCAAATCGAGGATTGGGAGGGAGAGACCGGATGAGACCTCATTGAAGAGCGGAACGTTCAAGCCGAAGTGTTGTTGAATGAACGCTCGATGGTCTTGGCCCATGGCGATGACGAGATCAGACTCCTCGACCAACTGTCGACTCAGGACTCGTTGAATATGTCCGGACGGATCGGCACCTTTCTGAGCCAATCGACCATACACAATAGGATGAATCGTTTGGGATTTGGCGACGATGCCGGCTGATCCCACCTGATAGCCAGAATGCGGAACGACCTGAGTCCGTACCGCATATTCAGCCACCAGGCTTCGGAAGATGTTCCCAGTACAGACAAAGAGAATGGACCGGGTCATGGCAGGATGTTGACAAAGGCCGTCGGCTTCATGGAGTCAAGATTGAGGCTCAGGTTAAGTGAATCCACACTCTCTACCAGCGAGCTGTCGACAGCAGAGTGACCAAGCAGCTACAATCCTGCCATGCAGGTGCCTCTCGCTGCCACTCATACTTCTAAACTCGACGAAGAAACGGAGAAGTTCCAGACGCGCCTCTGTCGGTTGGTTGGGCAAGCCATTGCGGACTATCGTCTCATCGAAGACGGCGATAAGGTGATGGTCTGTCTGTCCGGTGGGAAGGATAGTTATGGGCTCCTGGATATTTTACTTGTGCTTCAACGTCGGGCACCGATTCACTTTGACCTTATTGCTGTCAACCTCGACCAGCGTCAACCGGGCTTTCCCGAGCAGGTGTTGCCGGAGTACCTCACGAGCCGAGGCATCCCCTTTCACATTGAATCGCGCGATACCTATTCGATCGTGAAGCGACTCATTCCGGAGGGGCAGACGACCTGCTCACTTTGTTCGCGTCTCAGACGAGGCCATCTCTATCGGATGGCCACGGAGCTCAGAGCCACCAAGATCGCATTGGGTCACCATCGTGACGATATTATCGAAACCCTGTTCTTGAACTTGTTTTACACCGGCAAGCTAAAAGCCATTCCACCCAAGTTACGTTCCAAGGACGGACAGCATCTCGTGATCAGGCCGCTTGCGTTCGTCAAAGAGACGGATCTGGCACGGTATGCCGAGTTGCGGGCCTTCCCGATCATCCCCTGTGATCTTTGTGGCTCACAGGAGGACTTGAAGCGAAAAAAAGTGAAGGCCTTTCTTCAACAGTGGGAACGGGAGTCTCCCGGTTGTTCCGACAGTATCGCGGCTGCCGTAACGAATGTGGCGCCATCTCTCCTCATGGACCCACGCTTGTTTGATTTCACATCGCTGACCTCGACAGAGGGCAACCAGTCCGAAGGCGATGTGTGGTTGGACGAAGAGCCGTCACATCAGCCTGCCGGTGTTTCTCCGGTACAGACCGCGATTCCTTCCTGACGTCTGTAAAGATTGCTGGCATGGGCGCTGGGTTCGGCTGTGGTTCATGAAGAAATCTTCATAATCCTCTAATGTCTTCTTCATAGAGGGAAGAGTATGCTTTTGACTGGAAAGAAAGGAGGTGAAGGCCTGTGACGACAATCTTCATTGTGGTGGTGGCACTGAGCGTCGCTGCCGGGATGATCTCCAGAGGGGCACTGCGGCTTTGTCCGGTGAAAGGAGGACAGATGACGCGTTCTCGTCGAGGCATGGGGGCACTCGTGTATGTTACAGCTCTTCTCCCTGGCATCGAAAGTCTCTGCAGTGGCTCGGTGTCATAACGAGTTCGCTGAGGCTGAGGGTGGGTCTAACAAGGAGGTTGGTTATGGCGGCATCAAGCGACAAAGGGTACGATATTTCGCAGTGGTATGATTCGAAGCCGGTGAAGATCGGCTGGTTAGCGATGTTGGGGATCGGGGTGTTCTGGGTGCTGTATCAGCGGGCGTTTGGGTACTCGCACGGGTTGGATTCGATGACCCCGGAGTTTGACTCGGTGTGGATGGGGCTGTGGCGGTTTAACATCCTGGCGAATGCGACGTTCTTTGCCGTAACCATCGGGTGGATCTGGGTGACGCGGGACCGGAACCTGGCGAACCTGGACCATAAGCTGGAGCTGAAGCGGTACTTTTACTGGATGGGGTGGTTGGTGTGCTACATCTGGGGCGTGTACTACGCAGGGAGCTATACGCTGGAGCAGGATGCGGCGTGGCACCAAGTGATCATCCGGGACACGAGCTTCACGGCGAGCCACATTGTGGCGTTCTACGGGACGTTCCCGCTGTATATCACGTGCGGGGTGGCGAGCTATCTGTATGCGCAGACGCGGTTGCCACTCTATAACCAGGCGACCTCATTTGCACTAGTGGCCGCAATTGTGGGGCCGATGTTCATTTTGCCGAACGTGGGGCTCAATGAGTGGGGCCATGCGTTTTGGTTTGTGGACGAGCTGTTCTCGGCGCCGTTGCACTGGGGCTTTGTGACGTTGGGCTGGTGCGGGTTGTTCGGGGCGGCGGGGGGTGTGGCGGCGCAGATCGTGAGCCGGATGTCGAATCTGGCGGACGTGATCTGGAACAACGCGCCGAAGAGCATCCTGGATCCGTTCCCCAGCCAGGTGGGCCCGGGCTCGAAGTCCGTGTACTAA
>CAZOHW010000189.1:0-8258 GCA_964579525.1 uncultured Nitrospira sp.
CCGTGAGTCTGCCGTCCTGCCGCAATACCCAGCTTCGGGTCACACACCCTCATTACCCCATGCCACTGTTGGATGGCCCGTTCGTGATCGACTCGATTGCTGAGTCTCATCCAGGGATTGATCTCGTACTCAATGCCGAAATAATCCGGAGGACAGACGAGGAGGCGGCTCATGTCGATCTCCCCAACAGTCTGGCGAGCTCCGATAAAAATGATGCCGCATCCATGACGAGGCCGGCTGCCTGAAAACTGCCACGGTCCGCCAGTTTTGTCGGTACCGAGGGGTTGACGTCGACACAGACTGTCGGCACGGTTGAAGGCAGAAGATTACCGGTGGCGATGGAGTGCAGGGTCGAAGCGACCAACAAGGCTAGCCCCACGTCAGGAATCAACGCACGCATCGCATTCTGGGCACGAACAGAATCGGTGATGACTCCGGGCAAGGGGCCGTCGTCGCGAATGGTCCCGGATATGACCACGGGGATACCTTGTCGGATGCAAGCCGCCATGATTCCTTGCTTGATCACTCCAGTGGTGACTGCCGCTTCAATACTGCCGATCGCACGGATTCGGTTGATCGTCCGTAGATGGTGCTCATGGCCATGTGGGACGGCACGTCCAACGGTGAGCCCGTAGCCGAGGGAGGTGCCGTACAGATCGGCCTCCATGTCATGCGCGGCGAGGGCATTCCCGCAAAACAGGACATGGATAAAACCTTGTTCGATCAACCAGGTCAGTGCCTCTCGTCCACCGGCATGAATGATGGCTGGGCCACCAGCCAGCAGTACCTTCGCATTCGCCTGTTCCTGCTGATTCCTCTCGCGCAGCTGCCGCATCCGCGTGGCGATATCAGCGATGATGTGCCCGTGTGGTCGTTCGGCCGATACTTGAGATTCCATGAACCCGAACACGTCTCGTTCTTGCGGACGTTGCAGTGGGACCACACGGATACCTTCCCGCCCCACCACGATGCAGTCTCCCTGACGAACGTCTCCCATAGGAATGGCGCATGCCTTGGACCCCTGTTCGGTGACGACGATGGCCAGGTCCATTTCAATTCGATCCACGTCCAGCCATCGGTCATCAATCCGGATCTGGGTGGGTAAATGGGTCGTTGCGTAGAAGTTATTGGGAAGTATCCCGTCAGCGGGGGCCATTTCAGTACGGCAGTCTGCCTCGCGTTCAATCGAGGCGCCATGGGGCTGAATCGTCTTGAGAATGTCGTCTAAGAGTGCTTGTGAGGTTGTTCGGATCCGAATACGGGCATGAGACGCTTCTTCCCTGGTTTTGCCGATGTGGACCTCCTCCAAGTCAAAGGTTCCACCCATCATAAGGATGCGATCAAGCACCTTGGCTAACACGAGAGAGTCGATAATATGCCCGTGTAGGTACACGGTTTCTTGATAGTGATTCATCGCGTCGTTACATCCTTGCATCGTATTTTAACATCAGGATGAGGGAGGGGAAGGAAATAGCGACTGGAAGTTATGAACCCGCAGGCGAGGCCTTCATCAGCTCCCTGAGGACGCTTGTGGCATAGGCGCCTGGAGGAAGGGTGAAAGAAACGGTGAGGACATCACCATCCAGTGACCACTCCAGATCTACCAGGGGGACACGAAGTGCTCGACGCTCGCCACGGAATCCACAGGCCTTGGCAGCAGCGATGAGGGCTTCTTTGGTTGCTCCTGCTTCAGCGATGACGGCTTCTTCGATCGTACCTGGCTCACCATCGGCCCAGGACACGCGTGAGCCGAAGAGGATTCCGGTTGGGCTGATTTCAAAACGATCTGCTCGCGGTTGCTCCTTCCCGACATCGTCGACCTGGAAGCAGGCACCATTGTCGGATTTCATCGCCCAATCGCCGACCAAGACCTTATCGATTTGATCGATCCGACGGGCCAGGATGCGATTGAACAAAAATGACTGATACGAGTTGAGATACCAGATGCGCTGATTGCGATTCATCTTTTCACGCCGTCGGGCGTCATGGAGCAAGGCCGCACCGGTCTTGTAATTGTCGCCGGCTTTTCCTTGTCGTTGTGGGCCGAAGTAGTTAGGGATGCCGCGGGTGTGGAGTTGATGAAGGACGGCCGGCACGGTGTCCGGTGCATGGCTCGCAACATGGCGGATGACAAGACGGAAGCGATTGCCGGAGTGGTGGCCGGTTCGTAGCCGATTGCGATGGCGTCCGAGGATGTTGAGACTGAGGAGCGTATCATCAACTTTAAGTTGTTCCACTTTTTCTTGTGAGATCCCTTGTAAGGAAAGCATTTGCGTCGTCACCGCTCGTGCGTCCTTCAAACCGGCCACGCCGATGGCCTGTGCCTTAATCCCCAATGAAGAAGAAAGCCGTCGAACAAGATCAGGAGTGGAAAGCCCTCGTTTCGTGATCGTGATGTAGAGATGTTCCCCCTCTCCGCACGGCAGATAGAGTGGCTGCTCTTCGACCTGAAAGTCTTCGGGCACCGTGCGGATCTGTCCTCCAATCCCTGGAAAGTGACTGGTAAGAAAGGGGTCTTGTATTGGCACGGGGGTGGGTGTTGTTTCGGTCATGCTATACTTTTTCCTAACTGCTCAGCGAAGCATCGGGTCCGCTACGAGTGAAGGCATGAACAGGCGAAAGGGGTCTCGGCTTGATCCGATTCGTAAAGCGATCGGTTCCTA
Organism: uncultured Nitrospira sp.; assembly: GCA_964579525.1. Classification (GTDB taxonomy): domain Bacteria; phylum Nitrospirota; class Nitrospiria; order Nitrospirales; family Nitrospiraceae; genus Nitrospira_D. The sequence continues at coordinate 2,664 of CAZOHW010000189.1, forward strand.
CCTGAATGAGCCACTCTACCGCTTGTTTAGTCTTGTCCCACAGTGGGAGTTTGGTCTTGACGATCCTGAGACATCGATTGTTCGCCTGCACCATCCGGTTCTTGCCGGTCATCGCGCGATCCATTTAACAGATTTGCATCTCGACCGATACCACTCACGCCATGATCGCATTGCCCAGATCGTAGACGAACTCCAGCCCGATTGGATCTTCATTACCGGAGATCTCCTCAACGTACCCGAAGGCCTCCCTCATCTCTTCCGGTTTCTGGCGCGCCTTCGGGAGATCGCTCCGATCTATATGACGTTAGGCAATCACGATCATTATAGTGGGGTGCCGGTTGCACAGTTTGCCGAACTTTCTGACCGACACAGAATAAACTTATTGGTGAATCAAAGCACGTTCGTCTCAGTAGATGAAGGTGAATTGGCAGTCGTTGGTGTCGACGATCCGTCTCTGCATCGAGCCGATCTATGCTGTGTGCCGTCTCGCGCCGACCATCGGGTGACGTTGCTGCTGGCCCATGCTCCCAACATTCTGGACGAGATGGAGCCACATCATGCGGTGGACCTCATCCTCTGTGGCCACAGTCATGGAGGCCAGTGGAGAATACCGGGGATTCATACCTTCTGGCTTCCTCCGGGGTGCAATGGCCGCGTAGCGGGCTGGCATGTGTTCGGTGAACATAAGCTCTACGTCAACCGTGGGCTCGGCTGGTCTTTCCTTCCCTTTCGATGGAACTGCCGGCCTGAGATTGCGGTGATTGAGTGGCACTCAGATACTGTTTAGTAGAAGGCCTAACATTTACTCTGGTATCCGTTCCAGTGCTTCTCTGGCCCGGCTCCTCACAGTTTGGTCCCAATCATGCTCCATCACAGTTTTCAGACGTTCACGTGCGTCAGTAGCGCGTAGTCGTCCCAATCCCAAGGCGGCGCATGCACGCACGTAGGCATGGTCATCATCCAAGGCCTTCACCAGCAGCGGTACCACCGATAGGTCTTGTAAGGCACCGAGATGACTGGCTGCCATGCCTCTGACACGATGTTGCTTGTCGCCCAACGCTCGTCCTAATGTTGTCGCAAACAATTCTTTTAGAGTAGGCAGTGCTGAGTCAAGCCCATCGATTTGGTAGCCGTTGTTTTCCAGGAGCGTGAACGCCAGATCCAGCTTTTTTTCTTGGGCGGTTTCTCGATGAAATAACGTGAGCAACCTTGCCCTTTCTCGCGATTGTGCTCGGCGATGACGAAATGCCCGGATTAGAATGAATAAGAAGAATAGGCACACAAGGCCGACTGCTGTGATCGGCACGGCCTGGTCGACGACATAGTCTTGTGTTTCAACCGAGAGTCGTTTCCAGACCCACACGCCGGAGACGACAACGATCAGGAGAACGACGAGCCAAGCGGGGTTCACCTGTCCTTGTTCCTGGCGCATGGGTCGTGTCATGGGAGAGGGATCATACGGGCGTGATCAAGGGGACGTCAATGAATGGATCAGCGCAGGTCTGCCTTGTAAGCTCTGCGATCTTCTGATCACCAAACGGGACAGCAGCACAGCTGTGCCCTTTCTCACATGCGAGGGCATACTTCGCCGCCACACTGAGGTCTATCTTCGGTGGTCACGGTACATCCTCTTTCATTCGGGACCGACAATTTTAATAACCGTCGCAGTCTCTACTCCGGCCCAGCCGAGGTTGGTTGAAGCACGGTGACCACGGACACAAATCAGTGTCTACTCCAGACAGTCAAGGTCCGCCATCCACTGAATATGCCAGGTGCCTCTGGTCGTAAGTGAAGGATCAGGGCACTGCAAACCAAACCGAACGCGAACCGCGGCACGACGAAGGCGACCAGCATGGCGCTCGTGAAAATTGCGAGAACAATGAGTGATCGACGCCTCGCCATACGCTGCACTCGTTCGGATATCTGCTCGGTGTTCGCTTGGATGAATACTTCCCGCTCGAACACATTGTAGGCAATGTCCAACGCACACGAAGATCGCTGCGTAAAACGCCACAGGGGCCGACGAGAGCTGTGTGCGAGCAATCCATGCCGTCGCAAAAGGCAGGAGTGACACCATGAAGAGATGGGCAAAATTGATCCATATCAATCTCGGTGTCAGACTGTCCACGGATCGCATGAGGTAGTGGTGGTTTATCCAAATGATGGCGATAAACAGATAGCTCACCGCATAGCTGATGGCCGTAGGCCACAGAGGCCAGAGCTCCGAAAGTGTTTGGTTATCAGGTGCTTTAAGTTCCAACACCATAATGGTTATGATGACCGCGATCACCGCATCTGAGAATGCGGACAAACGATGCGCGGGTACGATCTCCTCATGCATGGCATGCTCGTAAGCTGAAACACCTTTCAACCCTAAGCGGCCTCATCAAGGCCCGGCGTTCGTCGAACTTAATTCTCCGTCACGGAGGCCCTTTTACGGCATCTTCAGCTCAAGAAAATGTCCTAGGAGTCATTTCTCGTTTGTGATGCATTCCTGAAAAAATACCCACGCCATTTACTATCAAAACCCCGCAGTCAACAGAGCAAACACCACTGCTGCCAATACCACAAGCCCCACTGCAATCAAGACAATAAGAGGATTGTCACCAAACATCCCAGCCATGTAGAGGTCCTCCCTCTCAGTGGTTCTGCCGTGATCGGAGCAATCTCAAGTCAATCTATGTTGACATTGCCGTATTCTTCATCCAACAGTTCAGCTTGCCCATTCCGCCAGAGTAATTTCTCCGCTAGTTTGGCGGTTCCATCCTATGTTTCCGAATGGGTCGTCACCTCTGCGACACCTGGGCTTGAGAATTCGCACTTGGAATTTATGCTGCGGCCTGAGTAACCCAGGTTTCGAAATGCGTCTCGCCGAGTCGTGCGTTATTCCCTGGGACAAGTGTCTTGTCGCTGATTTGCGCCCCAGAATAAAGCGCTTTTGGGTCAGCGACAACTTCGCGGGGATCTTTCACTGCAGCCAGGCGCCGCCGAACTAGATCATCCAGGCGAAACTGTTCAGGCCCCCCTATTTCGACAATGCCATTTACTGGCGGGCCTACCGCGATCCTGCTTACGGCACTCGCGACATCGTCGGCAGCCATCGGCTGGAAAAGCACATGTGGCAAGCGCACCTTGTCACCGTCATAGGAAATGTCGGCAAGCCCCTTGAGGAACTCGAAGAACTGCGTCGCACGTACGATCGAGTAAGGAATAGGCGAGCTTTTGATCAACTTCTCCTGCGCGATCTTGGCACGGAAGTACCCGCTTTGTGATAGCCGCTCACTTCCTACCACCGACAAGGCAACGTGATGCTTCACACCTGCATTGGTTTCATACATTAAGAGATTGCGTGTTGACTTCGTGAAAAACTCCATCACTGCGTTGTCCTCCCAAGATGGTGAATTTGACACATCGACGACGACTGAGGCGCCCTTCAGAACGTCGGCAAGACCCTCGCAGGTGACGGTGTTGACCCCCGTAGTGGGTGATGCCGTCACAGCTTGATAGCCCTGTTCACCGAGCCTCCCTACGAGCTTTGAGCCGATGAGCCCACTACCGCCAATGACCACAATCTTCATATTTGATCGTTCGTTCGTCATGATGAATCTCCTTATATGCGCTCGCCGTAACACGGACGAGCGATCTCCGAGACATATCAGCGTTGTGTTGAACCGCCTTTCTCCCTCGAGTTCCATATAGGCGCCTCGATAATCACCTTCCTGGCACGAGGACTGGAGCGCCTTTGTCCTTGATCAAGAACACCAGGAATTTGACTGGCTTGGTGCTGCTTGCGTTCCGCCCAACGATATGTACATCGCTGGGACTTTCGTAAAACGTCTGTCCTGGTGTCAGGGTCACTTCTTTTCCACCCTCCACCTGCATCACAATGGCACCCTCCAGCACGTAAATAAATCCATGGGCGTTGTGTCGATGGATCGGGTCATACCCGCCGGGCGCCTTCTCCACTGTGATCATCAATACTTCCTTGCCGGGAATGTCTGCCAGGTCTTTCGACAGAAGCGGCGTGACATCAGCCGCTTGAGCTATCGAGATGCAGCTCATAAGACCCAGCAACACCAACACTCGTGTTCCGCTTTTCCTGACTGACCTTTCATTCGTCATGATGAGCCTCCCATGTGTGATCGCTCGTAATTCGTTTGAGTGATCCGAGTCCTCCACAGAGTTGTGTCTTATTCAGTTTCTACTTGGGACATCCCAGTGCACGTATATTTCGTTGTCGAAACTTCCGTCCTTTATCCTTCACCGACATTTGTCGAAATTCCAATGAGAAGAGACCTAGCGAAAACCCTAGCCGATCCAGGGTTGAATTGAAGACGATTCATTTGAATAGGCCGGCACACGTCACCAAGTCTTAGCCGGAGCGCCTCGACATCCAGCTCCTACTCCAAATCAGTGGGACTAGGGTCAGTCCTTGCAGCGCCAACGTGGCAAGAATGACGAACAAGTTCAGGAGGATGATTCAGCTCGATGGGGGAATGCATACGCCACTGCGGCTCCCGTGTCGGTCGTCGCCAAGATGGGTGGCATGAGTCCGCAGATGACGAGCAGGATCGAATAAGGGATCAAAACCTTGGTGAAGACTGTTCCTCTCTCTCATGTGGTGATCAGCTCTATACAAGACTGACCAGCAAAGTCGATTAATTGAGGATGCTTGGGCCCTATCGATCTGTGACGGCAAACCAAGAGGAAGCATGCAACGTATACCGTCTGACTGAACCGGAGAAGGGAGTGAGATGCTTCCCTCCAGCGGTTGTTCATATAGATTGAGAGTAAAGGAAGTTGGCTTGCATAGTTTCTGTATCTCTGCGATTACAATCAAGCGTGGCATCGGTTTCCCAGATCAAGACTTCCACACCGCGACGATGATGAGGATGGTCAGAACGACAAACAGGACGGGGTTCACCTGTCCTTGTTCGTGGCGCATCGGTCGTGTCATGGGAGAGGGATCATACGGGCGTGATCGAGACGTGACTTATTGACAGGCCAAAGATCGACGCGCCTCCGTCCAATTGACTTGCCATTCCCGCAATAGCCATACTCCAACTGGAAGGACTGTCGGTCAGATTAAAAAAGAATAAAGATTGTGAACGATCAGGCTCAGAATGGCGCCATACGACGCGTCATGGTAGGAACCGACCGTTCCCAAACGGCTGATCAGGCTGTTCTGTGGGCTGCTCAATTCGCCGAGCGCTATAGGGCGGAGCTGCTCGTCGTTCAGGTCATCCTACCGCAACACCCATCCACTACTGAATTCGGCGCAGCCGAACATACACGCGCGGCTGCCGCTAACGACGAACTGGAGACGTTTGTGCGGCAGATTGCTGGTGAGCGCGGACATTCTCTCGCCGTCATTGATAAGGATCCAGCCTCGGCGATCCTGCGTGTCGCTGAGCGAGAAGCGATCGATGTCCTGGTGGTTGGAAACTCCGGCATGGCGGGGAGAAAGGAGTTTTTGCTCGGCAACGTCCCGAATCGAATCAGTCACAATTCCCGTTGCACCGTGATCATCGTCAATACCCACCTAGTGGCCTGTAACAATTGATTGCGTACCGATCCGTCGAGACGGGTCACAGT
>CAZOHW010000190.1:0-8249 GCA_964579525.1 uncultured Nitrospira sp.
TGACTCGGTCGGATGACTTGGGTACAATGTACCGTCAATCAGTCTTTCCATTTTATCGGGAGCACCCGCTGCGTACCCTCTTTCTCATCGGCACAGGCGGCTTCATCGGGTCTATCCTGCGCTACCTCGTGAGCGGCTATGCACAACAGCTGAGCAAAAGTATCCAGTTTCCCTTCGGCACTCTGGCAGTCAATCTCGTGGGATGTGCGCTGGTGGGGTTCCTTGCTGAATTGGCCGATCATCGAGGCGTCATTCCAGCGGAAACCAGGTCCTTTCTGATCGTTGGAATACTTGGTGGCTTCACGACCTTTTCGGCCTTCGGCAACGAGACGATGAACCTCCTGCGTGATGGAGAATTATGGTTGGCCTGTGGGAATATCATCGGCCATACAGTCCTAGGCCTTGGCGCAGTCTGGCTTGGCTACTCCACCGCCTATTTACTCTGGAAATGATCAATGCGTGTTGAACAGGGTTGCCTGCTGAGAATCTATATCGGAGAAGGAGATAAACACGCCGGACGACCCCTCTATGAATGGATCGTTGCTCAGGCCCACACGAAGCAACTGGCTGGAGCCACCGTCTATCGCGGACTCATGGGATTCGGCCCACACACCCGCGTAATCCATACATTCAAAATCGAACGCCTGGCTGAAGACCTTCCTATCACCATCGAAATCGTCGACGCGCGTAACAAGGTCGAGGAGTTTCTCACCTGGATCGAACAGCAGATCCACTCAAGTCTCGTCGCCACCCTACAGTCGATTGAGATTCGCAAGTTTGAGGGGCGTGCGCCGCAGTAGGACCGACCAGCCCACCACATTGCTCTGGAAATAATCTGCCCATCCCTTCCTTGCTCCAGTTCATCTACTTGGAATCCGTTGGCTCAGCAACGCTTACTGATACCATTTGACACGGATGGCAGTTTTTGCAGTATCTTTGTCATTGTGCCATTCCGAGATTGATGGGAGGATACGGTTCATGAAACGGAATCGGAATCGCAAATCAACACCGCACACACCACGTACCATTGCTTTACTCAGCTTCGACGGTGTCGCAGCGCTCGATATCACCGGTCCCTACGAAGTCTTTTCCTTGCCGTCCTATCTCGCACAGGACAAGGCAATGCCGCCCTATCACATCATGCTCCTGGCTGATCAGGCTGGACCGGTTCGCTCGGCCTCAGGACTCAGTCTGATCGCGGATGCGTCATGGCGGGATTGTCACGAGAAGATCGACACCCTCTTGGTGGCCGGTGGACCGGATATGACGCCACTCATAAACGATCGCAAACTGCTGGCCTGGCTCCGGACCATGGCACGCCGCACCAGGCGGATCGGCTCCATCTGTACCGGCGCCTTCCTGCTCGCGAAAGCCGGTTTGCTTGAGAACCGTCGCGCCACGACCCACTGGATGGACGTCGCACGATTAGCTCAGGAATATCCAACCGTCACACTTGAGCCCGACGCTATTTATGTCCGAGACGGAAAGATCTTTACCTCCGCCGGCATCACGGCTGGCATGGACCTCGCGCTCGCCCTGGTAGAAGAAGACCTCGGTCGCGACGTGGCCTTGGCGGTGGCTCGTATGCTCGTGCTCTTTTTGAAGCGCCCCGGCGGACAATCGCAATTCAGCACTCACTTACAAGCTCAGGCCACGGAAGGCCAGCGGCTGACAGCGCTGCTGACCTGGCTGGCAGACTACCACCACAAGCCACTGAGCGTGGAAGACATGGCCTCTCAAGCCGGTATGAGCCCACGAACCTTTGCACGAGTCTTTGTCACGGAAACCGGCGACACGCCGGCGTTTTATCTCGAGAAACTTCGCCTCGAACATGCCGTTCGCCTCCTGGAAACAACCGTCACGTCACTCGATATCACTGCACAGGCATGTGGCTTCACAGGACACGAACAGTTACGGCGGACATTCCAGCGTCATCGAGGTATCACCCCACAAGAGTATCGGCAACGGTTCCATCGACTAGAGCACCAGAGGCGTACTCGCTGACATAAAACATCCCAATGGAGAAGATGATGCAAGAGACACATGAGGGAAAGAAGCTGCAAGTAGCAATCTTATTGTATGACGGAATGACGGCGCTGGACGCCATCGGCCCCTATGAAGTACTCCAGGCACCGACACTCAACACCGATGTGCGCTTTGTGGCACGAGAGAAAGGAGTGAAGCGAACTGATTTTGGTAAACTCCGACTAACGGCGGACTACAACCTGGATGAGACTCCCCATCCTGACATCCTCCTCGTGCCAGGAACCGCCTATCCCCAAGCAGTGTTGGGTGACCCGCAAGTCTTAGATTGGATCGCCCAGGTTCACAAGACCACCAAGTGGACCACATCGGTTTGCACTGGCGCGTTAGGCCTTGCTGCCGCAGGCGTGCTTCGAGGGCTGAAAGCCACCACCCACTGGCTCGCGCATGATGTGTTGAAGCAATTTGGCGCAACCCCGGTGAAGGAACGAGTGGTCCGCGATGGCAAGGTCTTCACCGCCGCCGGCGTCTCCTCAGGAATCGATGTGGCCCTGACACTCGTGGAGGAAGAATTCGGCGCCAACGCCGCGCAACTCACTCAACTCTTGATTGAGTACGATCCACAACCGCCATTCAATGCCGGTAGCCCGGACAAAGCACCTGCGGCAATCGTGAACGAAGCACGCGAGGCCTTCGCAAAACTCCAGGCGACGCCACAGCAACTACGCGACACAGCCGTTCCTTTTTGCTAAGGAGTGAGGTCTGAAGCACAACGAAACAAAGCGAATGGGAAATTGTTCTATCCTAGAGTTACGCTTCGGCAGGATCAGGGTTGACTTTCGAGGAAGGTTTCGCTTTCTCGTGTTCATGCTTACCGTTCAGTGTTGACGGAGTTTAAGGCACTTGTTAATTTTCGTATTATTCTGACATGACCCTCATCATTTCAATGCTTGCGCTTGGAGATGAGATGATATGTGTCATCGCTGTAACTTCTGCGGTGCGGCCTGACAGCTCATCAATAACAACATATGGTGCTGTCGCCACGATTGCAGGAGCATCGTACTCCAAGAAACGCACCTTGCGACCTCTTAGGTCGCCAACGCGTGTTCTATCTGGAGTTCCCAGAATGCGAATGACCTCTTCTTCGGAGGCTCTTAATTTAATCTGCTTATATTTTTCCACGCGCTCATTGTGACCGCCTGTTAGACCAACGAATGCCTAGCACCATCAACACAAGCATGACGATCCCAATGACGAGTAGGCGGTGTTTGTGCAACAAGGGGAAAAGACTTAATTCAGTTCAGCTGCCATCCCGCTTCTGCTAAGAGTGCTTCCTGTCGTTTTAGGCCTGCCTTGGTCCTGTGACACGCTTCCGTGCCCATCGGACAGCAGAGCCCACACCATGGTTTTCGTAAACCATCAGGGGCAGCCTGACGAGGGCGGTGGCACAGATGAGCTCGGATTAGAACCCGCGCTGCGTTGTTCAATGAAAAGTAGAAGATCGAGTATGGTCACGATCGCGTGACCATTGGCTGTCACACCTTGATCCGCCAGCCACTTATTCATTCGTTCGGTGCTTAGTCCCAGAGTCCAGGAATCGAGATCATAAAATTGCTTGAGCCGGTCCTCCGGCCGAATCAGTTGCGGATTAATGCGATAGCAATCCCCAACCATGGTGAGCACTCGTTTCAGTGTTTGAAGGCTTACCTGAGGGTTTGCTAACTTATGAATCTCCTCGAATGACAATGGTTGCCTCCCCGCAGTGATTTTTCGCCGGGAAATCAATATACCTGATAAGACCAAGACGGCGGAAACGCACAGTACGCCAATCAGGAGAAGCAGTTTACTATCCATACTCTTCCCTCTAATTCAACTCATTCGCAGTTCGACGGAATCGCATAGAGAAGACCACTTGTAAAGACCCCAATGTTGTAGAACCCAATGCCAACTGTTGCGCCACCAATCAGTGCCGCAGTCGCTTGAGCTGGCAACGTGCTTGCTCCTGGAACACCAAGCGCTCTCGGGACACTGGTCAGTGGATTCGTAGACCCAAGGAATGGTCCTCTCCCGCCGGTTGCAGGAGCCCAAGATTTGGGCCACAAACCTCCACCCATAGCAGCGGCGTAAGGACCGACATTTATTGAGTACGTGAGAACATGATCGAGGTAACGATTGCCGAAACTTGGGCATTTGTCTGACTTCTCAAGTCCAAATGGATCGGCGTAACGAATCGGATTATTTCCGACATACGCATATAGATTAACATCTCCCCCCTCAAATTGGATTGGATCTTCTTGAATAAACCGGTGCATTTCTGGGCTGTAATAGCGCAATCTATGGTAGTAGAGCCCAGTGTTATCATTTTCTCGCCCCGTCAACTGGAAGGGATTTGCGCTTCCTGTACCCATTACTGTCGTTTCGCCGAATGGCGAGTAGGAATAGGTAGTCTGCACGGCTCCGGCTGAGTCAGTCAGCAAGAGAGTCGTTCGTAGAGCATCACCATGGTAGTACTCGGCTGTTGCGCCAATGCGCACAAACGCTTCATCCGGTGTGAGATTCCGAAGGTATGAGGCTGCGATTGCGCCATTGGAAATCTCTTGGACGACATCATTTTGATCATAGACGAATCGTGTCGTGACACCGTTAATCGTCTTGCTCATCCGCCGGTTCAGCGCATCATAGATAAAGGTCCCGACTAGGTTCGGCCCGCTCACCGCGACTAACCGATTCCGCGCATCCCACGTGTAGGTCGTCGTTCCGGCGGTATCAGTCCAGCTGATGAGATTCCCATTCGCGTCATAGGTCATGTTCGACGTGGAGCTATTGAAGCGCGATTGCTCGTTCGCCGCATCGTAGGCGGCTTGCAACGACGCTGGCAGAAACGTCGCTGGACTGCTTCCACGAACGACTGCCGTTCGATTGCCAGCCGCGTCATAGCCATACGAGATCGACTCAAAAGTGGTGGCTCCTTTCGCATGGAAGATGCCGATGAGTCGTGAGGAGGTATCGTAGCTATAGGTCGTCGTTGTTCCGTTGGAATACGTTAACGAGGTGCGGCGGCCAGCGGCGTCATAGGCAATCGTCACGACTTGGTTTCCCTGGGCGACTTGCGTCAGGCGAGATGCTGGATCGTAGCTGTAGGTCACCGGTGCTTGACCGTTGACAGCCATCGAGGTGCGACGACCGAGCGCATCATAGACATAGAGGATGGACCCTTGGGCGGTGGTTTCACGCACGACTCGATTGAGCAAGTCATACGCCAGATCGATCTGTCCACCGATGGAGTCAGTCAGCGACATCGGTCTGCCGAGCGAATCATAGGTGATCATCGTCGAACTGCCATCCGCGTATGACACGCTCGTTAAACGATTCACAGGATCATAGGTAAAATCAGTTGCTTGTCCCTTGCGATCCGTGAATCGCGTGAGATTGCCAGCACGATCATAGGAAAAATTCTCTGCACGCCCGAGCGGATCAGTCCGACTGGCCAATCGATCCATCACATCATAAGTATTAGTCCAAGTTGCCGCCGATAGGATGTCGACCGAAAGCAGATCAAACACTGCGAAGAGCAGAACAGCTGTGGCATGTTGCAAGAAGCTCATGGTCGCTCCTATCTAAGTGAGATTGCTTTGACGCGTACTGAAGTCGCTCATGCCAGCACAACGCAAGACTTTCGATGACTATAATCAGGGGAGGGAAGTTTGCCTACGAAAGGTTGAGTTTCTGCACATGACATTCTGTCGTACTGAGGTGGTCTTTACTGGGAATGTGAGAATGATCGCTGTGGCTGAGCTTCGAACGGTCTAGGAGAAGAGCACGGCGAGAGTCTTACGCTTCGGCAGGATCAGGGTTGATTTTCGAGGTGAATTGAATTTTGCTCTGAGAGTTCGCCGGTTTTATCGCACCAGCAATCTTTGGCGTCTTCGTCTTAACATCAGCATTTTGCGCGCGGTGGAGCAGCGCATGGTCCATGAGGACCAGTGCCATCATGGCTTCGGCAATTGGCGTCGCGCGGATGCCGACGCAGGGATCGTGGCGGCCATTGGTTTCGACCATGACCGGCTTGCCCTGCTTGTCGATCGATTTGCGTTGGATACGAATACTCGACGTGGGCTTAATGCCGATATTCACGACGATGTCCTGCCCGGTCGAGATGCCGCCGAGAATGCCGCCGGCATTGTTGGAGAGAAATCCTTCCGGCGTGAGTTCGTCGCCATGTTCAGAACCACGTTGAGTGACCGAGGCAAAGCCTGATCCAATCTCAACGGCCTTGACCGCATTGATACTCATCATGGCTGCGGCCAAGTCCGAATCCAGCTTGGCATAGACCGGTGCGCCCCACCCGACCGGTACATGTTCCGCAATCGTTGTGATTTTGGCACCGACTGAATCGCCGGCCTTGCGTAGTTCGTCCATAAAGGACTCGAGCTTGGGAACCACATCGGGATCGGCAGAGAAAAATGGATTCTGCCCCACAGAGTCCCAACTCTTGAATGGCAACCCATGAGGCCCGAGCTGGCTCAGATACCCATGGATCACCACACCATACTTTTCACTCAACCACTTTCTCGCAATGGCCGCTGCAGCCACACGTACTGCTGTTTCACGAGCCGACGCCCGTCCACCTCCTCGATGGTCACGAATCCCGTACTTCTGCCAATAGGTATAGTCCGCATGACCTGGTCGGAAGGTATCGATCAAATTGCCATAATCGCGGCTGCGCTGATCTTCGTTGCGAATCAACAGCGCGATTGGGGTGCCGGTGGTCTTTCCCTCGAATACCCCGGAGAGAATTTCAACCGTGTCCGACTCCTGCCGTTGCGTCACATGGCGAGACGTGCCGGGCTTCCGACGATCGAGATCTTTCTGGATATCTTCTGCTGAGAGGGCAAGGCCCGGTGGGCAACCGTCGACGACACACCCAATCGCCGGTCCATGACTCTCCCCGAATGACGTGACGGTGAAGATCCGGCCGAATGTGTTGGCAGCCATAGAGGGAGCTACTCCACGAGATCCAGCTTGATGCGCAATTCCTTGAGTTGATCAGGACTCACGGCAGACGGTGCCTCGGTCAACGGACATTGTGCCTTTTGAGTCTTGGGGAATGCGATGACGTCTCGGATCGAATCGGCGTTGCCCAGCAACATGACTAAGCGATCCAATCCGAATGCAATTCCACCATGCGGTGGCGCACCGTACTCCAGCGCCTCGAGTAAAAATCCAAATTTGGCGACGGCTTCATCCTTGCCGATCCCGAGCAGATCGAACACTTTGCTTTGTACATCCCGTCTATGAATACGAATGCTGCCTCCACCAATCTCGCTTCCGTTGAGCACCATATCGTAGGCCTTCGCCCTTACTTTAAGCGGATCGGAATCGAGCAACCCCAGATCCTCATCGAGCGGTGCCGTGAAGGGATGATGCATGGCCACATACCGCTTCTGCTCCTGGTCGTAATCCAACATGGGGAAATCAATCACCCACAAGGGTTTCCATGCTGAGGTGTCGATCAACTTCAACTCTTCGCCCAACAGCAGTCTGATCCGCCCCATCACATCGTGGACGACCGCCGGCTTGTCGGCGCCGAACAGAACCAAGTCACCAGGCTTCGCTTCCGGCAGAGCCACCGCAAAAGCCGTCGCGTTCAAGAATTTTGCAATGACGGATTCCAGCTGTCCTTCTGCCGTCAACTTCAACCAGGCGAGGCCCTTCGCCCCGAAGCTCTTGGCCGTGTCTCCCAGTGCATCGATTCGCGTACGGGACAGGGTCGCGCCACCCTTCACGATCAAGGCCTTCACGATGCCGCCCTTTGTCGCTGCATCCTTGAAGACCTTAAACTCGCTCGCCGCGCCGAATGCCGTCATGTCATAAAGCGGCATGTCGAACCGGAGATCCGGCTTATCCGAACCGTACCGGCCCATGGCCTCCGCATAGGTCATTCGTGGGAACGGCGTCGGCAACTGCACTCCGCCAACCTTGCTAAAAATCGTGACGATCATGCGCTCCATCAGACTCATGATCCGCTCGCGATCGACGAACGACAGTTCCAGGTCGATTTGCGTAAACTCTGGCTGCCGATCATTACGGTGATCTTCGTCACGGACACCTCGTGCGATTTGATAGTACCGATCCCCGCCACTGATCATGCGGCCCTGTTTCCAGAGTTCCGCGGACATTGGCCAGGCCAAGATACGTCCGGTCTTCACACGGCGTGGCCCTACGTACTCTCTGTCACACTCCGCTCTGCGCATCACCACGCGCCG
>CAZOHW010000191.1:0-8187 GCA_964579525.1 uncultured Nitrospira sp.
CCGTGTTCGTGGATTGTCGCGCGTTGGTGTCGTTCGATCCGTAGAAGGCCGGCGTGTACCAGTTGGACAAGGTCGTCGAAGCGGCAAGCAACCCACGGTCGGCGATCAAGGCGCGGGTCCTCAAAAAGTAATGTAGGGACAAGGGCATCGAGGTGAAAGAGAGGAGGGGAAGTACAACATTAACCAGGCAACCCACGTTGAGACCGGGTTATGTGCCGAACTGATAAAGTTGAGCCCCAAAGTCACAGGAGGCCTGCTGCGGATGCGCCAGGAGGCCTATCGAGATGCGACGGTCCCTGCCAAATACAAGCTGCTCACGGCCGTGGCGATTTCCATCGCGATTCGTTGTGAGCCCTGTATCCGAGCCTATGTCAAGATGGCTTGGGACAAGGGAATCACCCAAGAGGAATTGATCGAGTTCCTCGAAGTCGCCATGACCATGCAAGGCTGTCCTGGGGAAGAATGGGCGCTGAAAGCGTACCACGCGTATAAAGAGCATGTGAGCGGAACCCAGCTAGACGAGAACAGCACATGCTGCGCGCACTGAATTCTATAGATCAAGCTCTCGCCATCGCCGTTTCCTGATCTGGCAGCTGATTCCGCTTGCAGAGACAGCTAAAGCGTAAAGGCTTGATGTCTCTGCGCCACCGGCTGCTTGAAGCTCGGATACTGATCGTGCTCTCCCGCCGAGTCCACGCCGCATGCGGTCGCGTTGCCCTTTATACCAAAGGCTCTGATACAAAACTCGCACGCGTCTCCTATCCCATATTTCACTGCGGCGTAGAGCCCGTGAATTTTATAGGCGGGCTCCTTCAGCTCAGGATTCCACTTCGCTCTTGTGCCGTCAAAAGTGATCTGGGCATGCCGTGGCCGTCCCTGAAGTCGATTCCTACTCATAATTGTAAGCTGTCTCACAGCGACGGAGCTGTAAACCCGATAAGCTTCAATGCGACGATCTGATCAGAAAGGAGGAGCCCACATGATCGAGTCCTGAATCCTTCGCGATGCATGCATGTTCAGTTAAGGATGTCTTTGAATCATTCAACCTTACAAAGGAGAAGCACATGAACACGAAGAAACACATCGTCCTTCATTCCACGTTGCTTGTTGCATTGACTGTGGTCGGTGCTCAGGTGGCGGGTGCCGAACCCAAGGCTCCGGAACTGCCTGCTGGATGGGAGGCCTGTGGAGGCGTCGCCAAGGCCGGTATGAACGATTGCGCAGTCCGGACCAGCCTCCATTCTTGTGCCGGCATGGCCAAATCCGACAATGAGGCCGATTCGTATGTGTTCCTGCCGAAGGGGTTGTGCACCAAGATCGCCAAGGGCACCGTGCTCTCTGTGACCAAGGATGACCTGGCGAAGATGAAAGAGATGATGATGAAGAAGATGTAGGGTGATCCGTTATGTCTGCTCAACATCCCATCCCGATCCCGGCTCAGGCCGGGATCGGACTGCGGTCACAGCATTATCGGGAGATTCTGGAGGAGCCGCCTCCCGTGGCATGGATGGAAGCCCATCCAGAGAACTACTTCGGTGAAGGTGGAGCACCGCTAGGCATTCTTGAACGCATCAGATCCCGATATCCCCTGAGCTTTCACGGAGTCGGGCTTTCCTTGGGTTCCACCGATCCGATCGACTTGACACATCTCCGTAAACTGAAGGCGTTGCTCGATCGCTTCCAGCCAACCTTCGTGTCTGAGCATCTTTCATGGAGTTCCGTCAGCGGGCAGTTCTTGAATGAGCTGTTACCGCTCCCATATACGGAGGAAAGCCTGGAGCTTGTATGCGACAAGATCGATGAAATCCAAACGGAGCTGCAGAGGCCTATGCTCATCGAAAATATCACCCGGTATCTGACATGGCGAGACTCCACAATCCTGGAAGGCGAGTTCATGGCCGAAGTGGTTACGAGAACCGGTTGCGGGATTCTACTGGATCTCAACAATATCTATGTCAATGCGGTGAATTTCCACCTGGACCCAGTGAAGTGTCTCGAGGCAATTCCGATTGATGCCGTTCGAGAGATCCATCTGGCGGGTTTCGATCGCCTCGGAAGATGGCTGGTCGATACCCATGGCCAGGCTGTGTATCCGGAAGTCTGGAGTCTCTATCAATGGACGCTCCATCACGTTGGTCCACGACCGACGTTGATTGAATGGGATGCCAATCTCCCACCGCTGGCCGTGCTGGTCGAACAAGCCGCGCAAGCCAACGCCATGCTCGGAGCCTGTTATGTCACGACTGCATGAGATCCAGCGCGCGCTCGCCGCAGCGATGGATGAAGGGAAAAGCCCGGCGGCCGTGACGTCGATGCAGACTGGGTCACCGTGGCGAAGCCTGGCCCTCTATCGCCGACTGATTCGAAACAACTATGTGCAAGCACTGACGATCACCTATCCGGTGCTTCGTCGGCTGATCGGATCTCGTTATTTCAGCGTGTTCGTCCGCGGGTATATGAAACGGTATCCCTCAACGAGCGGCGATCTGTTCGCGTATGGGCGGCATTTCCCGCAGTTCCTCCTTCAACTCGAAAGCCCTCGCCTGCTCGTTGAACTGGCGCGATTGGAGTGGGTCTGTCACGAAGTGTATCAAGCCGCCGACATCCCACTTCCTTCTCAAGAGCGGGTACACACCATGGCGACGGTTGATCCTTCTTCCGTGACGTTCCGCCTGAATCCGGCCGTACGGCTGCTGCGATGTTCCGTGCCGGTCCACCGTGTGTGGCACGCATTACAGTCGGAGGCCTGTGGAGAGGAGATCGACGCTCTGTCCCTGTCTCCGGAGGAGGGCGGTCTCCTTGTGACGAGAGAACGTGGAGCGATCCACGTCAGGAGTCTCTCGACCGACCAGTTGTGGCTGCTCAATGCGATGCATGAGCGAAAGACCGTGGCGGAGGTCGAACACATGGCGAAAGAGCGCATGCCCGAGGGTGATTTCACACAATTCCTTTCGACCTTGTGCGATGGGCACAGAGGTGCTGTCTTCTCTCTCGAGGTGCAGCCATGACAAGCCAGAAGGGGTTGTGGGTGGCCATACGTGATCGCGTGGCTTCAGCGCATAGCCGGTTGGTTTGGGGATTGGAGGCCTTGATCCCGTTGCTCGACCTGTCCGTCCGCCTCTACC
Source organism: uncultured Nitrospira sp. (assembly GCA_964579525.1). Lineage (GTDB taxonomy): Bacteria > Nitrospirota > Nitrospiria > Nitrospirales > Nitrospiraceae > Nitrospira_D. The sequence continues at coordinate 3,126 of CAZOHW010000191.1, forward strand.
TGGCGGACTTGTTCTGGAAGGGTGGGATGGTCAAGCTCTCCAGTTGGATGTCGACAGTGATGCTCTTCACCATGGTCTATGATGTGCCGCTGTTGCCGCCGGAGATGGCCGCCTACGTGACGACCGCTGTCGAATTGGGCGGCTCGTTCCTGCTGGCCGTCGGCTTGGCGGGGCGGTGGGCGGCCCTCTCGCTGTTCGGACTCAACATCGTCGCCTCGATCTCCTACGGGCAAATGTCTGAGGCCGCGCTCTACGAAGCGTTCTATGTGGGGATGCTGTTCCTGTACTTCGTGCTGCACGGCCCTGGTCTACTCTCAGTCGACGCGCTGCTGCAACACTTTCTTCGGCAAAGGGGATCGGCTGACATGAAGAAGAGCAATGACTCCCTGCAGACGATCGTCCAAAGAACGTAGGAGAGATAGTGCGGATTTGGTGAGAAATAGAAGGGGATGTCGTATGTGAGGGGGTGACATCCATGCAGGCGAAAGAGCAGAGGATTGACTACGTGAATTGGAATGAACACCATGGCAAGTCTCTTGCTGACCTGACGGCCTTCTTCGCCGGGCATCGTGCCAGATTTCCAGGGACAAGATTTAGGCGGACGAGATCGACGTTTCTCAACGGCCCCTCCCGATTGTTTGTTTTCATTGTTGAGATTCCTGTACTGTGCGTTCGTATATTTTTATATGGACGCTGTCATGGAACCGCGCGCTTCGGCCGCCAACAAACTCTGGTATCTCAAACACATTCGTTTGTTCGACGGCATCGCTCCATCCGAGATGGAAGAGATGGAGCAAATCACCCGATGCAGGAAGTGAAAAAACGTCAACCGCTGTATCTGCCGGAAGATCCAAGCACGAGCGTGTATCTGTTGAAACAGGGGCGGGTAAGATTTGCCAATACATCGTCGAATGGAAAAGAAGTGACCTTCGACATTCTTGAGCCGGGCGAGGTCTTCGGCGAACTCGAAGTCTTGGAGGATGCGCCTCGCTCGACTTCGGCAGAAATGCTTCAACCGGCATCGCATCGGCCATGCCTTTCCGGAACTCGACATTGGATACGGGATAGCCGAGGTTGGCGGCAACCACGGCGGCGTTCTTCCGCTTGATGTCGAGCACGGTTTCTCCCGAGCGCACCGTTTGCAATCTGGCCGGAGTGCCGCAGCCATAGGAGACCTTGAGCACTTCCTCCGGGATGAACGTCTTGAGTTGCCCCAAGTCATAACTGGTAGGGCAGCATATCTGTTCGCCGGTGCTCCGCCACGGCTTTTCTGAGCAGCCCCACCGTATCCCGCGTCGCATCTCTGGAAGTTCCTCGACGATCTTCGTGTAGGTTCAGCTCGTTTCTTCGCGGGACATTGTTACTCAAACCTAGCAGGTTCCCTAGTGTTGAATGTTCTGTGGGGGTAATAGAGTATAGAACATGTTCTCGCTTCTAACCGAGGAGGTTGTCATGGGAGCTACAACCCTTGGATAGTGCGGATCCCGCAGAGGAGGTATCCTGAGATCTCACACACAAGGCCTGGCCGGTATAGATCGGATTCTCGGACAATTCCTCTACGCTTCTGAATGTGAGTATGAGAGTGAGTGTGCAACGGTCAGAAATGTGCGTGGTAAGACACGTTCGCGTGAACCGAACGGGCAGGTGGAGTTCTAGGCGAATGGCAGGGAATCTCCAACAGGAGAGGCTGTGCTCCTCAGGTCAACAGGATCCACTGTACCTCTGGTGGTGATTTCCTCTTGCTGAAATAGAGATGAAAGGAGGGGCATTATGCGACACATTCTTGTCAGCATCGTTGTGGTGGCTGGCCTTGTGTGGTGTGGGAGCCAAACGTTTGCCCATGAGGGCGACCTCGCTAAGCACTCTGTGCACCAACACCGAACGGCCACGGTCGAGAAGGTCCAATCGGGTTTAGTGTTTTTGGACCAGCCGACTGGCGTGGGGCAGCGTACGGTCAGCGTCCACAAAGCTGAGCGCATGGGGCTATTGCAGCCAAAGAAAGGCGATGAAGTCATCTTGGTAATCGATGAGAACGACATGCTAATCGATCTGCATCCGAAAGGGGTTCCGCCCGCAGGACATCGCCTGATCACTGGCAGACTGACTTATGCGAACCCGACGTGGGAAGTAATCGAGATCTCCAATGCCGAAGGGAAGCACATGTTGGCGATGGATGAGGATGCGAGCAGCAAGGTGTTCTCTATGATGGGCCACGAACTCGTGGTGGCGGAGTTGAACGAAGACAACTTGGTAATCGATATCCACCATCTCCGCTGAATACATATGAGTTGCATGCGTGTACGCCTGGTGACCGCTCAGCTGTAGTGTTTCGCAGCAAGCTCATCGGGGATAGGGGGGTAGGTATCAGCGATAGTTCCCTGTCGTGGAAGAAGATCGGACGCGTGGTCCCGCGGTGTGGACGACCTCGGCTAAGACGGTCTATCACGCCGGGGTAAATCATGTCCTGCGAGCTTGCTATACTCCTGGCAAAATACGCTCGCCTCGCGAAGTCGGCGGCGCACCGCTGTCATGAAGGACAAGTCAGTGATGCCGTGCCTGGCCGGAAACCAGGGAATCTAACTGGGCCAGGCGAGAATTGGGGCGAATAGCGTGCAGACGGTAACCCATCTGTTCGGTGAGCCCCTGTGGACCGGTTGTCGCATGAGCCGAATGGCAGTTGCCTCTACATGCTTCGGAGGGTGGCTTCTGTTTCCGGCGCACCGGTCTTATCCAGCAGGAAATACACTGAGCAGAACCCCGTGAACGCGCTTTGAATCAAGGTAATTCCGATCACGCCAGGTAGCAGTAACCAGGCAGGATGCAGGCTATAGCCCAACGCTATGCCAAGAGTGATTACCGCCCCGACGATACCATCGTGAATCCGCCGCTTGGTGTTGTTCATAATTAATCCTCCTTCGAATCTCAATACAGAGTTCATCGGGAGCATAACAGTCCGGGTTCCAATGGTAAACAGGAATTGTCGATTCTTGCTTTCGGCTCAGCACTGATGGCCGGCATGTGCTCTTCCCACCCGGTTTACCGTAAGACTTTGTCAGGGCGAGACGCCTTGCCTCATGGAGGAGATCTCATTAGACTGTCGCCTCGTACCTAGAGGTGATTGCATGGAACAGCCTACCTCATTCACGAACAAGCTGTGGTACCTCAAACATATTCGCCTGTTCGACGGCATTACTCCATCCGAGATGCAGGAGATGGAGAAGATTACCCGTATGGAGGAAGTGAAGAAGCGTCAGCCTCTCTACCTCCCTGGTGATCCCAGCAGTAATGTGTATTTGCTGAAACAAGGGCGCGTCAAAATTGCCAACACGGCGCCCAGCGGGAAAGAGGTCACCTTTGATATTCTCGAACCGGGCGAAGTGTTCGGTGAGCTGGAGGTTCTGGAAGATGCTCCACGCTCGACATCGGCGGAGGCACTCGATGACACGCTCATCTGTGTGATCCCACGAAAAGACTTTGACCAGTACCTCGCGATGCATCCGAACGTGATGGTGAAGCTGACCAAACTCATCGGCCTCCGGTTGAGGAAAATCCAGAGCCGCGTCGAAGATCTTGTCTTTCGAGACGTGCCGGCGCGCTTGGCCCATCTTTTGTTGGAGTTGAGCAAGACCGACGGCGTCGCAGACAAGCAGGGAATTCGTCTCAAAGCCAAGTTGACCCACCAAGAGATGGCGAATCTGATCGGGTGTAGCCGGGAGACGGTCAGCACCACGCTCGGGCAGTTTCGTGATGATGGACTCATTCTGATGGAAGGCAGGGTCGTTACTATTCTGAAACCTGAGGCGTTGGCACATCGAGAGTCTCCAATATAGCAGCACGATTACGCGCACGCTATGGACAAGCTAGGCAGTGGCAAGACCGGGATTTCCACGGAGATGGCGATCAGGTTGAAAAAGGCATTCATTCAGGGGAGATGCGGAAACCTGGCTCAGGATGCAGTCTACGTGCGATTTAGCTCAGGCAGAGAAACGTTGGAAAGATCAAGGTGCGACGGGTGAAAGAAGAGTTGTTTTTGATTGTAACAGCAGCGGATTACCTCATGAGAGGAACGATCAGTCAGGAGGCTATACGTTCCCGATGAGTTTCTTCGGTGATTTATGGCAGGCTGAGTTCGGAAACTTTTCGCAGGGCCTCCATCAATGTGAGGTCAAAGTTCAAACGGTAGAGGTTGTCCTGCAGGGCTTCGAAGGTCTCTCCTTGTGCCCAGTGGTCTGGAAAGTTCGGCAGATAGCCCAGCCATTGCTTCTCCTCGTCCAAATAGCAACATTTGATCGCCTGCATCTGGCACCTCGTCTCCTAGGCTACAGACTTGAATTGCTCAAGAGCCCGTACCGACCTCCTGTGGTGCGCTACTTCATTCCAACATGCGATTTCTGATGGGTCAAGAATCTCGCCAGAGTCAAATCCTGTGGCTGATTCTCCGAAACGGTGGTTGCCTTCGCTGAGTTCAGTTTGAGGCATACGTGCTAGAAAGTTGGAATAGAAATTGGCCTTGTTCAGTTATTGCTGATCATTGCAAACATGAGCTGTTCGACTCGTGCACGGCGCTTGATTTGAGCGCGCGACACGGGGCGGAAAATCGGGGGAGACATCGTGGGGGTCTGGCCGTAATGTTGGTGCCCGCTCCGGTGTACTCTCTCATGATGGCGATGGTCCAATTCTCCTTCGTCGGCATGATTCATGAGATCTTGATGCATGTGCCACAACTGGCTCTGGAGCTCTTCGAAGGTCGCTCCATAGGCTTCCCGTTCCGGATAGCCTTGGAGATGGCCGCGCCATCCATCGCTGTCTTGCCAGAGGATGTATCTGGAGGGATGCATCAAGCAAAGTATAGCGAGACATTTCAGATGAGCAAGCGAAAGGCAAGAATAGACAGGGTGCGCTTTTTCATCAGTTGCACGATGCCGTCTTCATATGATTGCGCGGATTGCGCACGCGCGAGCTACTGATAGTGCCTCCCACTTCCGTGCACAGCGAACGCGATTCCCGAATTGACTAGAACCTATCTCAAAATTGTTTAAGGAGCATGGTGATGCAGGCGAGC
>CAZOHW010000192.1:0-8126 GCA_964579525.1 uncultured Nitrospira sp.
GGACTTATAGAGCGGAAGGTTTAGGCCGTCAACTATTTTGAGATAGGTTCTAGGCAAAGTCCCAGCTCTTCGTATCTTGTAGAATTTCGTCGAGTGAGGAACTGATCGAATATCGATGTCCGCCGCGATGTTCGCTCTCGGTATATTGTGGACCAGCGAACGCCTACCCCAACCTTATTCAGGTTTCCCGAGATGTCGAAAATCTTTGAGAGCGCTGCTGTTGTCCGGATGCTGTAATCCCGTACGTGGAGCTTCTGATGTACTGTCCACATGAAGATCAATGACCTCTCCCACTTCATTGATGGCGACCGTAATCGGCGTACCGACGGCCATGTTTCGAAACATCCGATTTTCTGGTCTGAGCTTGAAATGCTGTTCTTGCCCCGAGATCAACACCGTCAGCTGAGACCGGCCGTAATTGATCGATACCAATTTCCCGGATAGAAAGCGAGGCTCTGTGTCGCCAGCCTTTTTCTTATGAGCCTCCATGATCAAGTTGCCTTCATCGAGCCACAGTACCATTTCATCTCCGACCTTGGGCACATCACGACCATACCGGACAGCGGACGTTTCAGCGAGGGTGTAGGTCGTCCCCGTCGTTGTTTTGACGGTATAGAGACCGGACTTTGCATCAGTGACCACTCCTTCAACTTTTTTATGGCCGGCTTTCATATGGTCCACTTCCTCAGGATTGGCCCGTTCTGCTTGCGCGTTCAGAGGGCTGGATACGATCGCGGCCGACATCACAAACAAGAGCAATACGTTTCGATACGTCATATTGTCCTCTCAGTTCTACGTAGCCTACTAAAAGTGAAGGTTCAGGCCGATGGTGACCATGTGACCGTTGTCGTTGAATTTCTTGTCCTCCAAATTCGCATTGCGGGAGCTGACTCGTTCCAACCAAAATGTGACGATAGGAGCTGTCGATCGAAACATGATTCGTAATAAAAAACTGCAGGCCGCCGCCGACATGGCCGCCAAAACGATCCTGGGTGTCATCCAAACCGCCGGGGCCATTGACGGTCGTGAAATACCATCCGCCTCCTCCAAGGATAAACGGCGCCAACCGCGTCGTCCCTAAGGGATAAATCAGCAACGAGCCTTGAACGGGATAGGTGTGGGTCTTCGTCCCACTGGCGAACGATTCCCGCCGATAGTCGGCCGAACCTTCGATGGCGAGATAGCGTAATGGGTGGATACGTAGCTGTGCGCCACCGAACCATTTGGCCTCCCCTTCTTTTGGATCAAAATAGGTCGCGCGACCACCGACCGAAAACATTCCGACATCGACTTGCGGCATGCCGGCCCAGTTCTCATCAGCAGCCATCGCCTCTCTCGGCTCAAACAGACTGGGCATCACTAACGTCGCAACAAGCAGTACATACCCTCCGACCGTTCGTACCATCCCCTGATTTCCATGCATGTACTTTTCCTTCGCTTTGTCTATGAGCTCCGGCGAGGCATGGTCATGTCTTCGTTTTAACCTGGACGTGTTTCGCCGTGGACTGGGCCGCCCCCTAGTTCGAACGTTCGACTGCAACCTAGGCATATTCCGAGGGCATAACTCGCCGAGGAACGGATACACAATCACATGACATACACATGTCGATGGAAGCGGTCGACAGATCTATGGGAATGTTTTGTAGAACCATATTTGAGAGGCACCACTATGATGAACACATGTGTGAGTCTATTCTTACAACTGATCTTGCAACTGACCCTATTGGGTACTTCTCTCTATGCGGAAGGCGTTCCAAGTCTTTGTTCGCAATGTCTCGCATCGGCCAAAGAGGAATTTGACAAATGTCGGGACGCGGCTATTAGTCGAGAAGATAAGAATTCCTGTGAGGGCAAAAAAGACGCCCGGGCAAAGGCCTGCCAAGGCGGTGAGTGTAAAATTGAACGAGCGGCGCAAAGCGGGAATCGTGATATGCCTCAACCACGCAGTCCTGCGGCGCCCTGAGACATATCACCATACTCAGCGAAGAAATCGTTCCCAGCCTCAGTCCCAGTACTGTGGGTGCAGCCATGAGCCAGGCGCCGAAATGAGCTGCCGATGCGTCCACTGCTGCCTGTGACAATCAGCGTCTGCAGTCCCGTTTCAGTTGTCGCTGTACCTGTTCATAGCTTCAGATTTTTTCTGAGCCGCACAACTCGTCCCAGAATCTGTTGATGGGACATCATGGGAAAATCTTCACACCGCCGGTTGAGCGAATGAAGAATCAGTTGCCCATTGATTTCCTTGAGCTGCCGTAACAGAATTTCCTCGAGACGACCGGTTTCGCTTTGGACCAGCACGAAATGGCCAGGCTCAGCCGGCAAATCAGGATCCACGAAGATGATCTCGTCCTCCGAAAAGAGCGGTTCCATGGAGTGATCTTTCACCTGCAAGGCAAACGTACGTGCACCGGGAACGTCGGTTTCTAATAACGTTTCAGCCTGGATGAGGCGAGGCGGCTCTTTGCGAGAAATCATCTGGTCAATTTGATCCCATCGCAACAGCGGCACCTTCCTCAGTGGATCCGGCGAAGGCTGCTGAGCGCTCTCCGCCAAGTCGAACAGTCCATCCGGATGTGGCGGGCCACCGGATCGTAGAAATTCCGCTTCCATATGAAAATACTTTGCGAATTGTTCCCAAATTCTGTCGCTTTGGGGAAATTCATCCGCCAAAATATCGGTAATGACTCGCACGGAGATCCCCACCGCAGAGGCCAGCTCATCCTCCGTGACCCCTTCAGCCAGCTCTCGTTGAACGAGACCTTTCAGGTTCACCGTTCAGCTCCTCTCCGCGAGCACTGAGCCATGAGGAGCCCCTTCCTGAATGGGAGTTACGCGACTTCGTTCAGGGAGACGCCTCGCACTGCACAGATGGGCCTGACCAGCTTTACACATCGAGGTTTGATCAACGCTCGAGTTTGATTCTGTAGAATCACTGGATCGATCCGGTTCCCACATTGCACACAACGGAAAATCTCAATGTTATGCGTGTCGGGGTTCTGCAAGTCATAGTTCCATTCGGTGACAAGCAGGCCTTTGCAGCGGATACACGATCTTGTGGAAAACTGCTCACTCGCTGGAAAAGATTCCGTCATGTATCCCAAGCTATTCTCCTTCGTCGCTATGCCGTATTCGGCCTTCATTCGAACCGGTTTTCGTTCCATATTGAGCCTCCTCTGTTGTTTGGCCTCATGTTCCATTGTGAACGTGAGTGTCGACTGTAATGACAAAATACAAGGTTTCACGATGCAGACCACTGGGAAATATCCCAGATGGGAGCATGTGTCCTCCGCCGACGACAACCTCATTGCTGCATTTCGTCAAGACCCCTACGTAAATGAACTGGTACACGTATAATACTCAATACTAAAGATTACGATTAGGGATTGTCCTAGTAGGAAGCTGACAGCCTTTTAGGCAGACTCCACCAATGATTTCCGGACACAGAGAAGAGGAGTCCAATCATGTATGGATATGGTAAACGCATATTGGTCATTGATAACGTTGCGGACATTCGCTACTTCACATGCGTTGCACTATCGAATGCCGGCTATAATGTGTATTCGGCGGCGGACTGTTCTGAAGGATTGCAAGAAATGGGGAAACGCCGTTATGACACAGTGCTCATTGACTATGATGTTCTGAGTACGGATGGAGGCGAGTTCCTTCATAGGGCTCATGCCAGCTGGCCGAAGACGCCGATTATTCTCCTATCAGATGTCGATCGCGTTACTGAACTGATCTGTCCCGTGAAGGGAATTTCTGCATACCTGTCTAAACCCTTCGATGTACCAACGTTTCTGGATGTCATCGCTCATGTAACGAGCAATCAGTCCGCCGGCACAGAAGTCTATACGAACGTACGCATTTCACCTGCCGACTCCCTTACTCGCTCACATTATTCATGAGTGCTTCGCGACTCTCGCTAGTCTTGCGGAAGTTGCACCGAGGCAACGTTGGTTCGACCTTCGGCTGAGAGGAATATGCGCTCCTCAAACTCCTAGAGTTTTTACCTGCCGCTCTGCCTCCAACCAATTCTCCACATCATTGCCATCCTTGAATCCGCTTTCTTCATAGAGCAGAAACGCTCGCTCAGAAATTCGACGATGCAGGGAGTTCGCTGATTGATCACCGAACTCCGCATACTGCGAATTCGGTTCGTGATCGGAGGATGAATGATATGCAGTCGGTGCATCAACATAGTCACTCCCGCGATGCGACAGTTCTGCTATCGGTGGTTCATTCTCTTCCACTCTGGTCTTTTTGCTTGTGTTCTTTGCTGGCCGTGCCATAGTCTCCCTCCTGTCCACTGTTTGAATAAACTGCTACGTGTCTCCGCCAACGTTACCCTTGTAGAGAAATCTGATTCCTCAGGCAGCTAGGCAACCCCCTAGCCCGCCTGATTCATGACAGTTCGTGGCCCTCCGACTTGCTCAGGGTCCTTTTGAGCCTGGTCGAGGGACAACATCACGCAGTCGCGGTGAGACGGAACACAATCTACCTGCCGATCATTAAGACAGCGAGCGATCTACCTTGTAGGTTGTAAGAGTCCCTTTGGGCATTCAGAGCACTACGGGATAGTCTGATCTTCTGAGACGTGTCCAGAACAAGTTGCCAGTGTCGGTCCGATCCATGTTCCGGCAACATGAACGTGATCGCTTCGTGATGAGCATTCATCAGAAGCAGAAACGTGTCATCGCTGATGGCATCGCCAAGGTGGTTTTTTTCCTCGATGTGGTCCCCGGCAAGACGAACCCCTAGGCAGCGGACATAGCCTTGTTGCCAATCGTCTTCTGTCATTTCCTGTCCGTCCGGACGAAACCATGAGAGATCCTTGATCGCGGCCCCGTAAATGCTACGTCCTTGAAAAAACTGGCGACGGCGGAAAACTGGATGTGCCGCACGCAACCGAATAAGATCCCTTGTGAAATCGAGCAGAGTTCGGTCGTCGTTCGACAATTCCCAGTCGAACCAGCTGATCTCGTTATCCTGACAATAGGGGTTGTTGTTCCCGTGCTGCGAACGACCGATTTCGTCGCCGCCGCATATCATCGGGACGCCCTGAGACAGCAACAACGTTGTCAAGATGTTTCGTGTCTGCCTTTGGCGTAATTCTTGGATGGTTGTGTCCTCTGTCGATCCTTCAACACCGCAATTCCAACTATGATTATCGTCCGATCCATCCTTGTTTTCTTCTTGGTTTGCCTCATTGTGCTTGTGGTCGTAGGATACAAGATCGCGCAAGGTAAACCCATCGTGTGCGGTGACGAAATTGATGCTGGCAAACGGACGTCTTCCGCTGGCTTCATAGAGATCGCTGCTGCCTGATAGACGGTATCCTAATTCACTAACCTGGCCTCCATCGCCTTTCCAATACCGCCGGATCGTGTCGCGATACTTGCCGTTCCATTCGGCCCATCCGGCCGGAAAATTACCGACTTGATACCCGCCTTCGCCGATGTCCCACGGTTCGGCAATGAGTTTGACCTGCGACAGGATGGGGTCTTGCTGGATGATATCGAAGAAGCCACCTAGTCGATCGACATCATGCAATTCACGAGCGAGCGTAGATGCCAGATCAAAACGAAATCCGTCCACGTGCATCTCTTGGACCCAATAACGCAGACTGTCCATGATGAGTTGCAGGGTCCGCGGATGTTGGACATTGAGTGTATTACCGGTGCCTGTGTAATCCATGTAGTAGCGGGGTTCGTCCTGTTTCAACCGGTAATAGGCGGCATTGTCGATCCCGCGAAACGACAAGGTGGGCCCGAGATGATTCCCTTCAGCCGTATGGTTGTAGACCACATCGAGAATGACCTCGATACCCGCGCTGTGAAATGTCTTGACCATGGTTTTAAACTGATTCACGCCGATCTCCGGACGGGCTGCATAGCGTAACTCCGGCGCGAAAAAACCGATGGTGTTATATCCCCAATAGTTGCTCAAGCCACGATCCAGCACATGCTTCTCGGTCACGAAGGCATGAACAGGAAGCAGTTCGACGGCGGTCACACCCAGCCTCTGCAGATAGTCGATCACCGGCCTTGTGGCCAATCCGGCATAGGTCCCGCGGAGTGAATCGGGAACCATGGGGTGGCGCATGGTAAAGCCGCGCACGTGCATTTCATAAATGACGGTTTCGCTCCAGGCTCGACGCAACGGGCAGTCGTCGCTCCATGTAAATGCCTGTTCGATCACCACTGATTTAGGCACATCGGGGGCATTGTTGCGCTCATCGAAGGAGAGGTCCCCTTCGGCATCTCCGAGTCGGTACCCGAACATCGCATCAGACCAATGTAAGGAATCGTGTAACGCTTTGGCATAGGGATCGATCAATAATTTGTTGGGGTTGAAGCGATGACCGGCTCGTGGGTCATAGGGGCCATGCACGCGATACCCATAAAGTTGGCCGGGGCGCACTTCCGGCAAAAAGACATGCCACACTTGGTTCGTACGTTCTTCGATACGAATGAGATGGGTTTCTTTTTCCTGGTCCGGTCGATCGAAGAGGCAAAGATCCACCGCGGTGGCATTTTCTGAGAAGAGTGCGAAATTCACACCTTCTCCATCCCACGTTGCTCCCAATGGATAGCCATGACCAGGACGGGTTTTTAACGGTTCCATACGAAGGTTACCTTCCTCGCAAACCGTCACTTTCGTTTGATTGGACGAGCAGAATGCCCTATCACAGAGATTCAGGTGCTTTAGCAGACAATTGTCGTATTTTCGGCAACCAGGTTGTTGCAGCCTCAGGGGTTAAGGCTCCTATCGCATCGACCAACGATAGCGCTCCAACAAGCTTACCTTTGGCATCAACGACTGGAACCTGGCGGGCACGATGATCTACCATTCCACGGATTGCGTCGGCGAGAATGGCATCCTCCCGACATCGAATCACCGTACGTGTCTCGAGCATCTCACGCAGGGTGACTGAACCAGGGCTGCCTTGATAGATCGCCAAATCATATTGCGTAAGCGCCAAAACCGGCTCCCCATTTTGGCAAACCACCAGGATCGCGAGATCCAAATGGCTGATCTTGTTGACCGCCTTATTAACAGAAAACGAAGCATCGACCGTGGAGACCTCACGAATCATGAGGTCTTTTACAAGGCGGTCTTCACCAGGCAATACTCCATAGGCTTCATCGTTGGTCGATTCCCCCCCGATACCGGAACGAGGTCGCGGGAGAATCGTGAGCATGGATGAACTGTAATCGGCATTCCACGAGGCTGATACTGGGGAAATGCCTAGTATCAGAGAGGCAATCGGGGTTATACCTAGTTCTGTAGAACAAAGGATCTTCCCATATATATGCTGCCTCGTAATAACTATGGTAGGAATGTACAATGTACATGGTTCATCAGAAGGAGAAGGGCTAGATGACGATGCACAGCACGAAGGTGTTTCTGGTGGACGACCATCCTCTCGTTTTGGATAGTTTGCGGCAGTTGATCGAGCCTCATTTTACCGTCGTCGGTAGTGCTCGTACCGCCGACGAACTATTATGTTGCGTGAAAGAGCTGCAGCCCGCCGTGGTTTTGTTGGATGCATCATTGCCGGGAATGAACGGATTTGAAGCGGCCCGTCGGCTGAAAGCGCTGATTCCGACGATTAAAATTATCATGGTCACGATGTTGACCGAGGCGATTTCGGTCAGCGAAGCATTTAAAGCGGGGGTACATGGATATGTCTTGAAGCATGCGGCGTCGGATGAATTGCTTGAAGCGATCAAAAGCGTCCTTCTCGATAAACGGTTTGTGTCGCGCAAAATCGATGCAGAGGTACGGGAGGCGGTGGAGCACACGTGGACCAGGCCTGAAGGCTATACGAGCGACCTCACGACTCGGCAACGTGAGATTCTCGTCCTCCTTGCCGATGGGCGGTCGATCAAAGAGATCGCTCACACGCTCAACATTTCAATGAAGACGGTTGAGTTCCACAAATCGAATATTACCCGCAAATTAGGCGTCCACACCACATCCGATCTCATCAAATTCGCGTTAGCGCAGGGCATCACCTCTCTCTGAATGCGACGCAGATCACGACCGAGGCTCTATGGGAGCAATCCTATCCCTGCCCAGACTACTCGACTTCTCTAACCTCTCCCTGAACGAGTACAGTGTCC
>CAZOHW010000193.1:0-8123 GCA_964579525.1 uncultured Nitrospira sp.
GTTGCTGCTCTCGACGTGTTGTTTCATGGCCTGGAAAAGAAGAACTATCGTGAACGGGCCGACGCATTCGAAGCGGCGATGTCTCAACAGGCGCAGCGATACCCGGAAGATACGGAGGCGACTATACTGTATGCGCTCTTCCTCTCTGCGAACTTCGATCCTGCTGATAAACAGTTCAACCACCAACTCCAGGCTGCCAAGTTGCTGGAACCGCTCTTCGTCAAGCAACCCCATCATCCCGGTGTCGCGCATTACCTCATCCACAGCTATGATTATCCACCGCTCGCCCACTATGGGATTGAGGCGGCCAGGAAGTACGCGACCATCGCGCCGGACGCATCTCACGCGTTGCATATGCCATCGCATATCTTTACGCTCATGGGGCTCTGGCAAGAATCGATCGATACCAACCGTAAGGCGGTTGCGATGGCCGACGATACCATTACTCACGATGGGCACCATGCATCCGACTACATGGTCTATGCCCATCTGCAATTACGCCAGCATCGTGCGGCGCGAGCTGTTTCGGAGCAGGAGCGCACCAAAACAGGCCTCGATAAGGTGTCAGTTGCCTATGCCTATGCTGCCATCCCCGCGAGGATCGCGCTTGAGCGATCGGCCTGGCAGGAAGCTGCGAATTTGGCGCTCTTTCCTGTGCAGGAGGCGTATCCATGGAAGAAGTATCCGCAGGCGGAAGCAGTGAATGCCTTCGCCCGTGGTGTTGGTTCTGCCATGAGCGGGGAGCTAGACAAGGGGAGCGTTGAACTGAACCGGTTGGTCAGACTTCGCGAGACGGCAGTCGCAATGGGATCGGTTTATTGGGCCGATCAGATCGACATACAGGCCCAGGTCGTACAGGGACTCATTGCCTTTGCACAAGGGAATCACGACGAGGCGCTGACCATCTTGCGCCGAGCGGCAGATCGGGAAGATGCGAGTGCAAAAAGTGTCGTCACTCCTGGGCCTATTCTTCCCGCGCGGGAGATCTTGGCCACGGCACTTGAACGTGATGGCAAACCGGTCGAGGCTCTTGCGGAGTTTGAAAAGGTTCTTGAGCGGCAGCCAAATCGATATCGAGCGATGGCAGGGGCAGCTCAAAGTGCCAAACGAGCGAGCAATGAGGACAAGGCAGTCTATTACTCAAACCAACTGCTCCGGTTGGTTACTGACTAGATCATTGAGGATCTACGATGCATCCTTTACTTCGACAGGCATATGAGACGGAAATGCGCGCGGCAGTGGAACAGTATAAGGTGAATGCTTGGACTCAAGCATTTACCCACCTCGAACGGGCACATATCTTAGGACAGGCATTCCCAATTGAGCATGCGAGATCTCATTGGTGGATGTTGAAGGTGGGGTGGAAACAGCGAGATATTGTGGAAATCATCGGTCAGCTGCCACGGATCGCAGGGTCTCTGCTTTTTTCACGAATGTGGGTTCCGAACGGCAATACTGGTGGTGCGAGGGTGTCTGCCTTTAAACCCATGCCAATCCCGGAAGATCTTCAACCTTTGCTGACGAAGTATCGCGATCGGCACTGAAGTCTCATGTGCATTCTTTAGTCCAGTGTTGTGAAACAGAGAGATAGAGTATAGAAGGAGCCGACCTTTAAAGGCGAACATCTCAAAGCCAGAATCGTAACCCAACGCTCCAAGGGTGCTGCAATGAAGCATCCGCGGGATCATCGGCTTCATAATTAGAGGGGCATTCCATGGAGAAACACATCCAGGAAGAAGGGACATTAGGAGACGAAGGCCAGTCCAACGCTGAAGCTGAATCCCTTCTGAATCGCCGGAGCCTTCTGACCGGAACAGCAGGCCTAGTCAGCGCAATGCTCATGGGAACAATAAGGCCGTCCGCCGAAGCGACCACGGAGAATTCGCCGGAAGATCCCACGCGGGTACCCGGTGCGGCACCGACTGCCTATGGACAGCGATCGGTCTTCGAAAAATCCGTCCGCATCCCCCGTTCTTTGTGGGCATCATTGACACCCCTACAAGACTCGCACGGGATTCTAACTCCTTCCGCTCTACACTTCGAACGGCATCATAACGGTGTGCCGACCATTCATCCGACACTGCATCGCCTCCTTATTCATGGCATGGTGAACCAGCCATGGACCTTTTCTCTTGATGATTTGAAGCGGTTTCCTTCTATCTCGCGGTTGGCCTTCATCGAATGTTCCGGAAATTCGGCGGCTGAATGGCACGGACCGACCGGGCAGACCGCGCAGCAAACCCACGGTTTGACAAGCACGAGTGAATGGACCGGCGTGGCATTGAAGACGGTACTGCAAGAAGTCGGAGTCCATCCCGACGCATCCTGGATGTTGGCCGAAGGCAGCGATGCGGCGGCTATGACGCGCAGCCTTCCACTGGCATCTATTATCGAGGAGGCGATTCTCTGCTACGCCCAAAACGGCGAACCGCTCCGTCCGGAACAAGGCTATCCACTCCGCTTGCTCATCCCCGGCTGGGAAGGCAATACCTGCATCAAATGGCTGCGGCGGCTGAAGCTCGGCAGGGCACCTTTCATGACCCGCGAAGAGACATCGCAATATACGGATCTGATGCCGGATGGCACGGCCCGCCAATTCACCATGGTCATGGAGGCGAAATCGGTCATCACGTCTCCCTCGGGAGGACAACAGATCCAGCCTGGATTTGTGGAGATCCGTGGCTTGGCGTGGAGCGGCAGGGGCTGCATCGAGTCGGTTGAGGTGAGCACGGATGGAGGACGATCCTGGCGGCAGGCGGCTTTACAAGAGCCGATTCTGCCCAAGTGCCATACCAGATTTCACTTGCCGTGGAAATGGGATGGAGAGGATGTGATTCTGCAGAGCCGCTGCCTGGACGACACAGGATATCGGCAACCGGATCGCACCACCCTGGTGGCGGTGCGTGGAATGAACTCGGTCTACCATTATAATGCGAGCCAAAGCGGGCACATTGCCGCAGACGGAAAGGTGAGCAATGTTGATGCGTAACGTCCTTGCGGTGGGAGGCACCATCAACCTGGGTGCGGGAATCTTGTGGGCCGGCAGCCCGGTAGACCGACAGGAACGAACGCACGGCTATGGATTAGGACAGTCCGCCACAGATCAGGAAGTCCAGGCATGGAACATCGATGTGGCGCCGAACGGGGAGGGGTTACCTCCGGGCCAAGGGACCGCCAAACAGGGGGCGGCCCTCTTTGCCGCTCGTTGCGCGAGTTGTCATGGGTCGACAGGGAAGGAAGGTCCGATGGACCGCCTGGTCGGAGGCGCCGGCACGTTGGCGACTCAGCACCCGATCAAAACCATCGGCAGTTATTGGCCTTATGCGACGACGCTGTATGATTACGTGCACCGCGCCATGCCGTTTACGGCTCCGCAAAGCCTCTCGCCGGAGGAAGTCTATTCGATCGTGGCCTGGCTGCTTTACCAGAACGGCATTATTGCAGAAGACACCGTGCTCGATGCTCAGTCATTGCCGGACATCTCCATGCCGAACCGCCGAGGTTTCTTGCCGGATCCAAGGCCGGATGTATCCAAACCTAAGCACTATCGTTTGCTTCAATTCTAAGGCCCATGCGAAATTCCACTGGAAGGGAAGCCGACAGAAAATCAGAACATGAAAACTTAGTTTATTCTGATGAAGGAGTGAGGCCGTGGGCCAGTGCATACTTTGTCAGTTCGGCGGTTGTATGGAGGCCTAGCTCCTCCATCAGTTTCGACTTATGATATTCGACGGTCTTGGGAGATAGATTGAGGGTTGAAGCGATTTCTTTGAGCGTTAGTCCCTCGGCTACTAGCTGCAAGATTTCCCGCTGGCGCATCGGCAAGCTACTCTGGCTATCGGGGCCCGGCTCCGTTCCAGAGGTCACTAATTGGACAAGTTCCTTTGCAATCAAAGACGTGACGTAATAATTGCCCTTCTGCACCGCATGAATGGCCTGTAGCAACTCGGACCCCGCCGACCGTTTCAGCAGGTAGGCTGATGCACCCGCCTTGAAGGCTTGCTTGACATAGTCCTGATCCGCATGGACAGTCACAAAAATCAATCGAGCCTGGGGAACTGTCTTTCGCAAACGGCGCGCAGCATCGAGGCCGTTCAGTTTCGGCATTGAAATATCCATGACCACAATGTCCGGCCTCAATCGTTTTGCCGCATCCAGTAAAGCGCGACCGTCTTCCACGGAACCTACGACTTGACAATGCTCTTCCAGCAGCTTTTTGAATCCTTCGAGCACTAACGCATGGTCATCCGCCAAGAGTACGTGGGGCTTCCTCATGCACGCTCCTGTTTGAACGGTACCCAAGCACAGATACGTGTTCCCTGCCCCGGCGTCGATTGTATATCGAAGGACCCGCCCACTAAGGAGACGCGTTCTTTCATACTCAACAAACCGAGGCTTCCTCGTCGGCCATCGTTCTGATTCACAACAAATCCTACTCCATCATCGCTTATCAGAAGCTGAAGGCCGTCTCTCAATCGCCGAACCTCAACGCGCACATTCCTTGCCTGGGCATGGCGGGAAATGTTTGCCAAACCTTCTTGTGCGACGCGATACAGACAGGTGACGACGTCTTGCGCTAAGTGTTGCGGTATGTCTTTTCCTATGAACCGGGCATCGATACCGGTGCGAGTGTGAAAGTCGTCGACGAGGCGCCGAAGCGCGATGGATAAACCAAGATCGTCAAGGACGGATGGATGAAACTGATAGGCTAGACGGCGAACATCTTCAGAGAGCTCGACAAGACGGTTCTGAACCGCGTGCACCGTTCTGACAGTACCGACCGGGGCGTTCGAGAGCTGTTGTTCCAACATTTCGATGTCGATCGACAAGAGCGCCAGCCGTTGATTGATATCGTCATGCAGGTCTCGCGAGATTCGTCGTCGCTCTTCCTCTTGAAGGCGAAGCAGTTGAGAGGCAAGCAGCCGAAGATCCCGTCTATTGGCCTCGAGCGATTGTTCCGTATCGATTCGTTTCGACATCTCGTTGACGAGTGCGTTGTTGACGGCCAGAAGCTCTTCGCTACGTGCATGGAGGCGCGCGGCCCAACCTTCATCGAGCCGCTGGAGTTCTTCTTCACGCTCACGACGTTGCAGAAGGTACCAAATGGGCAGTCCGATCAGTGCCATACCCAGTACCCGTGTGACTAAAGGCTTCCACGCAGGTTCATCAGAAGCTTGAGGTGAGAGGGTGGTGACATTTTCATGAGTCACCGACATGAGGGATTCTACCTCGAGCCGCGTCGATATTTGGTGAGGAAACAGTGACAGGAAAGATTTCGCAATTTCAGTAGGAAAATGCAATCCCACCATCAATGCAATGATACTGACGACAAAAATCCCTGTTCTCGCTCGCGATCCAAGCATGGACCGATCTCACTTCAATGCATTATCCTCCTTGAAAGCAGTTGAATCAAGGAGACCGCGTGTCCTATTTATCGGTCCGATCCGACTCACTATATTCCTCCTTTTCGTCACTTTGATAACTCCAAGACTCGACTGCAGCGCAACATAACCGAACCCAAGAGCTTCCCTAGGCTCGCTACATCCGCAAGTCGATCGATGACCTCAGAGGTGTTGGCCACTTCTCCAAAGGTACCTCCTCTGTAGTGTGGGTGAGGGAACGCGCTATAACCAGGCTTGTCGATAATGATCTCGTTCTCAAGCGGATGTAAGGTTTCGATGAAATCATGTCCCGGTTCTCTCCGAACCACAGGATTGGGAGTGATCCTAGTCGTTGGGAGGTGGGAATATGGGCTATCGCATAGCAGCTTGGATTCTTGGTGTTGGAGTGCTCTGGAGCATAATGGGAGATTTTAGTATTCGTCTTGACGCACGTGAAGTCGACCAAGGCACCTATTGGCTGCTCAGTCATGAGATGACTGAGGCGGAAGTGGTGAGTCGGACGGGTCAACCAGAGCGGCGTCTCGATCAGTTTGAACCGACACAATTGAGCCAACGGTTGGTGAGCTATCTATATGTGTGGGCGGGAATACCAGCAATGGTGAATGGACCACGACGGTTACACTCTCAGTGGATACCAATTGTGTCATTCGCATTGATCGTGGTCGAAAATAGAAAGGTTCACGTCTAAGGAGAATATGTAACAAGCTCGCTACTCCATCCTCTGCGACCGTTCTCGTCCCATAAGCAAATCGTAAGGGGCAAAGTCGTCGGTGAGGACGATACTAGTCGGCCAGGGTTCGGTACGGTGGGTGCTGAGGAGCGTGATGGCTTCCATCGGCAGCTGGCGATTCACGACCATCTCGGTGACCTTGGTGACCATGCCATTGAATGTTGCGGATTCGATCGGATGCCCGCCGAAGAAGATCAGATTCTTTGCCTGTGTCATACCGGTCTTCCAGGGACTCTCGACAGCAAACGTCTCCAGAGCCGGGAAGGCCTGTTTCATCGTCTGGATGACCGCTGCGGCGCGAGCGAGATCACCCTCTTTGCCGGATGAGGCCAGATTGACCGCGACTACACCGTTCGGATTCAAGCGCGCCCGGACCAGCGAGTAAAACTCTTCTGTCGTGAGGTGAAACGGGATCATGTCCCGCGCAAAGGCATCGATCCACATCACATCATAGGTGTGGTCGGTCGAGTTCAGAAACGCGCGGCCATCTTTCACAAGCACATGATGGTTTGTGGGTGGGTGATAGTCGAAGTAGTCTTCCGCCATACGCACGACGACGGGGTCGAACTCCACCACATCCACGTCTAACGAGGGCCAGTGCTGGGCCAACCATTTCGCGATTGAGCCACCTCCATGGCCGAGAATCAGGCCGCGTTTGGGTTCTGGAGCCCAGGCCAGCGAAGCCACCATCAATTGACTGTAGGGAAGGAAGAGAGAGCCAGGAGCGGATTTCCACATAGTGGCGTGAAACGTCCGGTCTAAAATGAGATACCGAAAGAATTCGTCGTCGCGAATACGGACCTGCTGGTAAGGGCTTTCCTCCTGATAGATCGGGGTCTTGAGTCGTTGAACCGGATGGAGAGCCAACGTTCCCAACAGTGCGAAGCCACCGAGACTAAGAAGCATCACAACTGGGCGAACTGCTGTACCTTTCATGAGCCAGAGAATACCGAGACCTATCTGAATACCGCCCAACCATGCGACTAACAACTGGCTGCCGATCCATGAGAGGAGAAAGAACGCCGTGCCCCAGGTGCCGGCCAGGCTCCCGACAGTCGACAAAGCAATCATGCGTCCCGTTTGCCGACCAAGGTGATCCATATCGGCCACGGCTAAACGCAGCATCGCCGGCAACACGCCACTCAGCCCAAAAGCCGGAGGAGCAAGAAGGATGGTCGCGGCGAGGCAGGGGCCCAATCGTGGGTCCTGCACGAGTTTTTCAATTTCAAATAGGACCGGTTGGCTGCCCCAGGCGACTAGAAAAGTCCAACTGCCTGAAAAGAGGAGTAGTGCAGCCAGCACACGCCCGTCGGTATAACGATCCGAAATCCAGCCGCCGAATGCGTACCCGCTGCTCATGGCGGCGAGGATCACTCCAATCAGCGCGCCCCAGACATAAAGCGAGCTGCCGAAGACCGGAGCCAAGAGGCGGCTGCCCAGAATCTCCAGTGCCATGACGACAGCACCGGTCACGAGGGCAGTCATGAGCAGAAACCAGCGAGAGATTTGTGGAGTGGAGCGGGTCATGACGTTGAGGGGGCTGAGAGGCTGCGAGGTGTCATTCCGAGTTGAGTGCGAACGGGTGTTCGATTGTACTCAACGTATTTTCTCAGAGTCAACGAAACCGCTGGCATGAAAGAGCCAGAAATCGTTTGTGAGGCCCCAACGTGATTGCTATACTCCCCGGTTGATCAGGTTATGGAGGAGGAGTCCCTATGCACATTAGTGTCATCGGTACCGGGTATGTGGGATTGGTGACCGGAGCCTGCTTCGCCGAGTTTGGTGTGAATGTGACCTGTATGGATAGCGACCGGCAACGAATTGAAAGGTTGGAGAAAGGGGAAGTCCCATTCTATGAGCCGGGAATTACCGAGTTGGTAGGCAAAGGAGTCAAAGAGGGTCGACTGAGTTTTACCACGGACATTGCCAAGGCCGTGGACAAGGCGCTGGTCATTTTTATTGCTGTTGGCACACCGCCCCGAGGCGATGGT
>CAZOHW010000194.1:0-8081 GCA_964579525.1 uncultured Nitrospira sp.
TGAACTGACTGTCGATGGCTTCAGGCTGTCCGGTCAAACCCTTCGTCAAGACCCCTAAATCGATGAATGGTGATGGGGTCACAATGGCAAACCCAATATGGTCTTTCCCACGTCGTCCGGCTCGCCCGGCGATCTGTTGCACTTCGCTGATGGTCAGGTCTGTAAAGTCACGCGATTTTCGGATGCTGGATTGGGTAATGACGACTGTACGGGCTGGGAAATCGACACCGGCAGCCAGGGTGGTGGTGGCAAACACGGCATCGAGAAGACCTTGGCGCATCAATTCCTCAATCGCGATTTTCCAGGACGGCAGGTGGCCGGCATGGTGGGCCGCGACACCGATCCGTTGCACCACGGAGATGAGGGGATGTTCCTTGATGCTGGCGTATTGCGTGGCCACGAGGTCCAGCGCAGTCAGAATGGCTTCTTGTCGTGCCGGTGGGAGGACGATGTCGGCATGGTCAAAGACCTCCATCGCCTCGTCACATGCGCGGCGTGATGTAAGAAAAACAATGGCTGGTGTGAGATGCTTCTGACGAAGAGCCGTAATGAGGTCAACCGGATGAATCGACGGCGGCATGCAGCTTCATTCCCTTTGAGATTACGACAAGGCCTGAGTCGGTCACCGTGAACCGTTGCACATCGGTCTCTCTGTTATATCCGATTTCCGTATGCGGCGGGATGGTCACCTCTTTGTCAATGATGGCGCGTTTAATGCGGCTATGTTCTCCGATGGTGACCTGTTCCATCAGAATGGATTCGCGGATGTCCGCATGATCATGCACATGGACGTTCGGGGACAAAATGGAGTTCTGGACGCGTCCGCCCGAGATGATACAGCCGCCGCAGATGATCGAATCGAGCGCCACGCCCATGCGGCCACCCTGGTAATCCTGCGCGAACACGAACTTGGCTGGTGGGAATTGCCCCTGATATGTTCGAATCGGCCATTCAGAATCATAGAGATTGAATTGGGGGTCTACGGATACGAGATCCATATTGGCTTCCCAATAGGCGTCGAGTGTCCCAATATCACGCCAGTATTTGATGGCTTTTTTGTTGGCATCATCAAATTTGAAGGCGTAGACCCGACGTTGTTGGATCATGCGCGGGATGATGTTTTTGCCGAAATCATGGGCGCTACCTTCCTTTGCATCGGCGACAAGGTACTCCCGAAGCACCTTCGTACGGAATAAGTAGATCCCCATCGACACGAAGGCATGGGTCGGGTCGTTGGGAATACAGGTCGGTTGTGCTGGTTTTTCATCGAACCGTGTAATCCTGAAATCTTCATCTACCCCGATGACACCAAAGCGCGTGGCATCCTGAATCGGAATGTCGATGGCGCCGACGACGGCATCGGCACTTTTCGCGATGAGCCAGTGGTACATTTCCGAATAGTTCATCTTGTAGATGTGATCGCCGGCTAAGATGAATAAAAACTCCGGACGTTCAGTGTCGAGTAAAAATAAATTTTGATAGACCGCATCGGCGGTGCCACGATACCAATCTTCGTTGATGCGTTGTTGTGGGGGAACGGACGCAATGTACTCGCCGAGTTCAGCGCTGAAGATATTCCAGCCGACTCGGATATGACGATCCAATGAGTGTGATTTATATTGGATGAGGACGGCGACCTTGCGGAGCCCGGAATTCACGCAATTACTCAGCGTGAAATCAATGATTCGATATTTCCCCCCGAATGGAACGGCCGGCTTCGCTCGCTGATCGGTGAGCGGATACAATCGCTCACCTTTCCCTCCGGCGAGTACCATCGTGAAGATATTCTTCATGTAGCAGAATTCTACCAGGACCAGCAGAAAATAGAAAGGATGCGTAATCATTGACTTCCGCCACTTTGCGGATAATACTAGCCGAGAGGAGATCGGCTCTGAACTGCCGAGGATTGGCCCAGCACAGAAGGAGTTAGCATGAAGCGAGATGTCATTGTTGCGGCGCTCCCACAAGCCGATACGAAGCGCATCGCACGGCTTGGGGGGAAATCCATAGGCTCAGTGAGTGATCTGGCCCGCCGGTTGGAACGGTTGGAAGGACAAATGCAAAAATTGTCCGAACTCGTTCGGGACCATGCCGAAGATATGGATCGTCTTGTCCGCATCGTGGCTGAGAATCAGGAGGTGGTCCGTCGGCAGATGCTTCGACAGCACCATGAGAAGGTGCGCGTACGAAAACATCTTCGGGAAGTCGACACCGGGGTTGCGTTGGACCGGTGAACGGATCGCGAGCTACAATCGGCCGTATCGATTCCTGTTCCTGCTCATCCTCGTACCAGCCTCGGTCGTGGTAGTCCACAGCTCACGTCACTGCGACGTCGATGACAGTGCTGTGCAGAATTTAGTCATCAATAAGAGGCCTATGGTGTTGTGTCATATGACTCGCCTGTGGCGTGCCGAGCGCATCATTTACGGTCGAGGCCTACTCCTGCTCTCTCTGGTGGTGCTGAACAGTGGGGTTTCGATCACTCACTCTCCATCGATGGCTGAGTCAGCGAGTCTCAGCGCTGACATTGTTACACCTGCCAATCTCCCATCAGGGCCAACATTACGATTGAGTCTTGAGGAGGCGTTGAGTCTCTTTTTGCGCCAGAACCTCGATCTGCTGATCGTGAAGTACGGGATTGAGTTTAGCAAGGGGCAGCAGATTACGGCCAGGCTGTTTCCAAACCCGGTGGCATCAATGGGGTTGGCCAGTTCTCCAGTCCAAGGCCGAACATTAGGGAATAGCGGACAAGTTGCTCCGCAAGTTCAACAATTGTTTGAGTTAGCAGGCAAACGAGGCTATCGGATTGAAAGCGCAGATTTTGGCTACCAGTCTGCAGAGGCGGCATTTGAGGACACGGTTCGCCAACTCAGCTTCGCGGTCAAAGATGCGTACTATCGAGTACAATTGGCAAAGAGGCGGTTGGCCTTGGCGGAAGAGAACCGAGATCGGTTTTCACGGATCCTTGACGTCAATACGATTCGATTTAAGAAAGGGTACATTGCGGAAGTCGATTTGATCCGTATCCGATTACAGTTTATCGACTTCCAATCGCAAGTCATTCAGGCCGTACAAGACGCGCAGGTCGCTCGATCGGAGCTTCGGCAATTGTTGCAGGTTTCGCCTGACAAGGATCTGGAGCTGACGACTGAGCTGGACTACAAACGGTTAGATCCCGATATCGTCAAACTTCTGGCTGTGGCCATTGACACGCGTCCTGACATTCGCAGTAAACGATTGACTCTGTCTCAGCGAGAGGCGGACCTGAAGCTGGCCAGAGCGCACCGGATCCCAGATATTACGGTTGGGGCCGGGTATGCGGTGCAGGGAGCTCGGGGGCCCGATAACTCCAATCAAATGACGTTCAGTCTCGGGGTGCCTTTGCCGTTGTTCAATCGGAACCAGGGCGGTATCATGCAGGCGGAGGCCGCCATGCAGGCAGCCGGCGCAGATCTGGGGAAGATCGTCAACCAAGTTGAGAATCAAGTGGATGTGGCCTACCGCAACTTGATCGAAAGCCGTCGATTGGTCGAAGCATTCTTAGGAGGGGTGCTCGATGACGCGCGGTCGACGTTTACGATCGCCGAACGAGCCTATGAACGGGGTGGCGTTACGCTGATCGATCTGCTCGATGCAGCGAGGACATCGAGGACGATTCAACAAAACTACATTGAAGCCTTATTCAATTATCAACGGAATGTGATTCAACTAGAGAGCGCGGTCGGACAGGAAATTAAATCCTGACTCAGCCGGGAAGACCTGAATTCAAGATTTAGATTCAACCATGAAAGATGTTCCGGGCTGTTTCTGCAAGCGTTTTCCGGGCCTTTTCTCGGCGTTAGTTCCCAGCATGATTGTGTTTTGTCTCTCAGCCTGTACTCAGCAGGATCAAGCTCCTCAATCGGGCGCGTCCACACACCAGCCGGTCAAGAATGAGACAGCGCTGCACGTCGAATCAGCACCACGTGTTGAAACGGCGATCGTGGAGTTCAATTCCTCCCGCCAAGGTTTGACCCTTTCAGGCAAGATTGCTTACGGCGAGGATAAGTATTCGAGGATTTCGTCTCCATTACAGGGAAGAGTCGTGGAAGTCAGGGCTCATTTGGGAGAGCGAGTGAAGGCGGGGGATGTCTTGCTCGTTGTTGATAGCCCTGATATTGCACTGGCGTACTCAGAATATGTCAAGGAAGACTCTGACTTGCAATATGCCACCAGGGCATTTGAATTGGCGAAGGATTTGTACGAGGACAAAGCGTTGGCGCTTAAAGATCTCAAGCAAGCCGAGAACGAATTGGTTAAGGCTCGGGCAGAGTTTCGGCGTGCGAAGGAGCGATTGGTTTCGCTCAGGATCCCACCGCAGGAGTTGAGTAAACCTCTGGATCAACAACATATCACTTCTCGATTCGAGCTGAAAAGCCCGCTGAGCGGCATCGTCGTCGAACGAACCGTCACGCCTGGGCAGTCTGTCACAGGAGAGCCCGATCCTGTCCTCTTTACCGTCGCTGACTTGGATGTCTTACAGGTGGTGGCGGATGTATACGAACACGACCTGGCATTGGTACGGGAAGGGCAGTCTGCTGCGGTAAGGGTGGAAGCTTACCCGGGCGTTGATTTTCCTGCCAAGGTCACGGCGGTAGGAGATGTGGTCGATCCTGCGACGAGAACGATTAAGGTACGGGCCCGTGTCGACAATGAGGCGCATAAGTTGAAACCAGAAATGTTCGCTCGGCTGCAACTTGATGTCAGCGATACCAAGCAGTTTCTTATCGTGCCGCGGGAAGCGGTACTTGAGGTCGATGGCAAACAGTTTGTGTATGTTGTAGAGGGCGAGAATCGGTACATAAAGCGAGAAGTCAAAATCGCTAATATCTCCCCTGATCAGACTCGCGTCATTGAGGGGCTGAAGCAGGGAGAGCGTATCGTGACCAAAGGGGCGGTCTTGGTAAAAGGGCAAGAAACTCAGAGCTCATAACTGGGAAAGGTTGCCGTCCAGTGACTTTGTCTACGTCTATGAGAAACCATGATTGCCAGAATCGTTGAAGCTTCACTCGTTCGACGCTTCTTGGTCTGCACGCTCGGGTTTCTGCTTTTATTCGGTGGCCTCTACGCGTTCCATCTTCTCGACGTTGTGGCCTATCCGGACCCTTCTCCTCCGATGGTGGAGTTAATCACTCAGTTCCCCGGCTATTCTGCCGAGGAAATCGAGCGGCAGATCACCATCCCGATTGAAGTCGCCTTGAACGGGACCCCGCAGCTCACCGACATCCGGTCACTCTCAATTTTCGGTCTCAGCGATGTTAAGGTGTACTTCGATTTCGGCAGTGACATCTTTCGAAACCGCCAGGAAGTGTTGAATCGGCTCAACTCGGTTCAATTGCCTCAAGGAGTCCAGCCCATGCTCTCACCCTGGTGGGCTATTGCGGAGATCTATCGGTATGAGTTGACCGGCCCCAATACCAGCCTGACCGATTTGAAGACGATACAGGATTGGCAGGTACGGCGCGCATTCAAACGTGTGCCAGGTGTCATCGATGTGACAACCTTCGGTGGTACTACCAAGGAGTACCATGTCGATATCGATCCGGGAAAACTGATTAGTTACGGTGTCAATTTGTCACAAGTCATGTCCGCACTATCGAACAGCAACGCCAATGTCGGCGGTAACTATTTGTCGATTGGTGCGCAGAGTTACAACATTCGGGGATTAGGACTCATCAATGATCTAGATGACATTGAGAATGTGATGGTGGCGGAAAAGGAAGGCACGCCCATATTTATCAAGACGCTGGGGAAGGTGACGGTTGGGCATCGTGTACGTTTGGGCAAAGTCGGCATCGACGATCGTGATGACGTAGTGGAAGGAGTTGTATTACTCCAGCGCGGTGCTCAGGCGTTGCCGGTGCTCGATAAGGTCAGAGCCAAAGTCGAGGATCTCAATGGGGGGAAATTGCCAGACGGGGTCAAGATCAAGACGTTCTACGATCGTACAGCCTTGATCCACACGACCATCGAAACGGTCTTAGATATTGTGATCAGCGGGATCGTCCTGGTGTTCATGGTTCTTTTTGTCTTTCTCGGCCATTTTCGCTCGGCATTGATAGTGGCGCTGACTGTGCCGATGGCTCTCTTGTTCACGTTCGTCTCCATGGTGCTCATCGGAGAATCAGCCAATTTGATTTCGCTGGGGGCAGTTGACTTTGGCATTATCGTCGATTCGACGCTCATCATGGTCGAGAGTATTTATTCCCATTTGTCCTATCGTCGCAATCCCGGCTTGACGGTGCCCATGCACATCATGCGCGCGGCCAAGGAAGTCGGCCGACCGATTTTCTTCGCGACGACCATCATCGTCATCGCCTTTCTCCCGTTGTTCACGATGACCGGCGTCCCAGGGAAAATATTTGCTCCGATGTCGATCACCTATGGATTTGCTCTGTCGGGTGCATTGCTCATGGCCTTTACCCTCGCGCCTGTGTTGTGTTCACTATTGTTTAGTCAATCGGTGAAAGAAGTCGATACACCCATTGTTCGATGGCTGCATCGGTTGTATCTGGCATCGCTGCAATTAGCGTTAGGTCAGCAGCGAGTCGTGATAGGGCTTGCAGGAAGTTTGCTGATACTTGCTCTGGTGGTGACAGCCTTATTGGGTGGGGAATTTATGCCAGCATTGGAGGAAGGCAACCTCTGGGTGCGCGCGACCATGCCAGTTGATATCTCATTTGATCAGGCGAATCAGATTACTGAGGATGTCAGACAAGTGTTTCGGCAATTTCCGGAAGTTGAAAGTGTGGTGTCTCAATTAGGACGCCCTGATGACGGAACCGACCCGACCAGTTTTTTTAATGCGGAGTTTCTTGTGAATCTGAAACCCCGTTCAACATGGCGTAGGGAATTGCACGGCAAAGAAGCCCTGATCGAAGACATCGAACGTATCCTACATACGATTCCAGGCGTTTCGTTCAACTTTTCTCAGGTGATTCAGGATAATGTGCAGGAGGCCATGTCGGGTGTGAAGGGCGAAAATTCAGTGAAATTGTTCGGACGCGACCTGAAAGCCCTAGAAGAAAAGGCCGTAGAGATCGAGCGAGTGTTGCGTCAGGTTTATGGCGTAAAAGATCTCGGAATCTTTCGTCTCGTGGGACAGCCTAATCTCTTGATTCAGGTTGATCGTCAGGCAAGTGCACGCTATGGATTACGGGTTTCGGATGTCAATGCGGTTGTTCAAGCTGCTATTGGAGGTCAAGCGGTGACACAGGTGTATGAAGAGGAGAAGCTCTTCGATCTCGTTGTCAGGTTTCTTCCAGAATACAGACAGGATATCGAGTCAATCGGCAATATTTTGGTGAATACCCCAAGCGACGCAAGGATTCCCCTCAAACAGCTTGCGTCCATCACACTTCAAACCGGTGCCTTCGTCATTTATCGAGAAAACAATGAACGATATATCCCGATTAAATTTAGCGTCCGCGGACGGGATCTGGAAAGCACTGTTAACGAGGCGCAGAGTCAGATTGCAAAAAATGTTGAGTTGCCGGAACGATATAGGATTGAATGGCATGGCGAGTATGACCAGTTGCAGGATGAGAAAAAACGTCTGACCGTTATTGTTCCATTGAGTCTCATGATCGTGTTGTTCATGGTATACCTAGCTGTACAGTCTTTTAAAGATGCAGTGCTCGTGCTGTCGGCCGTCCCGTTTGCCTTGATTGGAGGAGTGATATCGTTATTCGTCACAGGTACGGATTTTAGTATTTCTGCCGCGGTCGGATTTATTTCGCTTTTTGGTGTAGCGATTCAGGGAGCGCTGATCTTGATTGTGCGAATTCGCGATCTGGAACGTCAGGGACATCATCTTCGAGAGGCCATCATGAAAAGTGCTGAAGCGCGGATGCGTCCGGTGCTGATGACCAGTTTGGCGGCTGCCATCGGGCTGTTGCCTGCAGCCGTGGCGACAGGTATCGGCGCCCAATCACAACAACCGTTAGCCCGTGTGGTGGTTGGAGGAATGTTGACCTCTGCGGTGCTGATTCTGATCGTACTGCCGGTACTCTATGACCTCATTCATCGGCGTGATTCTCAGG
>CAZOHW010000195.1:0-8046 GCA_964579525.1 uncultured Nitrospira sp.
TACCAGATCGATCCACTCACGTTGATTCAGAGTGCTGCGCCGTCGTCCGAACAGGAGATGGAAGGGGAAACGAGTCCGACTGAAGAAGTGGTACAAGGGACTGATACGGAACTGAAAGAGCAACTACAAAAATTGCGGGACCGGTTGGATCGCATGGGGCCCATCAATCTGGCCGCCATCAGTGAGCACCAGGAACTCGAAGAGCGCCACAAGTTCCTCTCAGCCCAAGAGCAAGACCTCTCGACGTCAATTGCGTCGCTCAAGGAGATCATTCAACGGATTCACAGGACCACGAAAGAAATGTTCAGCGCTACATTCGATGAACTCCAGCACAAGTTTACGGAGGTGTTCGGTCAGTTCTTCCCTGGCGGACGGGCTGAGCTGCAATTGGTCGATGAAGCATCCTTGGAAAATGGCGAGCCGGGTGGCAGTCAAGAACCGGGGATTGAAATCGTGGCGCAACCTCCTGGGAAACGGCTGAAGAGTATCACCATGTTGTCCGGTGGAGAGAAGACCCTCACGGCCATGGCGTTGTTGTTTGCGAGTTTTCTGATCCGCCCAACTCCATTTTGTCTCTTGGATGAAATCGATGCGCCGTTGGATGAGGAAAACATTGGGCGATTTACGAGTGTGTTGAAGGAACTAGCGCAGAACGCACAATTCCTTGTCATTACGCATAACAAACGAACCATGAGCATTGCCGATTCGCTCTTTGGCGTCACCATGGAAGAACCAGGAGTCTCGAAGCTCGTCTCCGTGCGATTAGGAGATCTGCAACCAGCGTAAGGGAATCGTCGGGTATTTTTGCCTGGTCCCCATAGTTTTCCGAAACTTGCTGGACGTCCACATTCGTTTATGTGGATTCCAGCTGGATGGCTTCTACCCGGACCCTGGCGATACCTTGTTCGGCAAACCCCAGTCGTTCGGCCGCTCCTCGGCTGAGATCGATAATCCTCTTTCCCGAATCGGGATTGTTGTCGCTCGGGAATGGACCACGGTCATTCACCCTAACAATGATCGACCGACCGTTTTCTAGGTTGGTGACCTGGACGTGCGTGGGGAGCGGCAGGTATTTATGGGCTGCGGTCAATGACCTGGGGTTGAAGACCTCGCCGTTGGCCGTCATGGCGCCTCCGTGCAGGCGCAGGGTTTCCTCTCCATACCACGAGGCGAAGCCTGTCTCCTCGTAGGTCTGTGCCTTGGCCACGGTCATCGGCACGTAGTATCGGCCTCTGACGGTATAGGGCGAAGCCTTGACGCGGTCTTGGCGAATGGCTTCCTTCACCGGCAGTCCGTCGATAGTCTGAACGTCATCCCGTATTAGTGGGTATTCCAACGGTGCACGGACCACCTCAAAGGTAAACGTTCCAATTTGGTATACGAGCCTGGTGGTTCCCTTGGTCAAATGATAAGTTCCACGAACGGCCCAGACTGTCCCTTTCACGACTCCCTTAATCGCCCTGTAACCCATCTTAATGGTCGAGAATCCTGTTTCAATCACTGCGCAAGATGTCTGCGTCATAGCCGTGAAAAAGAGAAGGACGAGCATGACGAGTGGAGATATCCGTCGGTCATCACGAGGTACTCGCCGATGTGAAGAGTGGAGGTTCATGGACCTGGCCTCTTTGAGGGTTTTTCCAACGGGTCCATTTTTATAGCATTGCTCACTCGACGTCTACGGTGGAGGCTCAGAGCGTCAGGAGAGTGATGAGAATCATCCAGCTTCATTTCGGCATTGTGCGTGGAGGTCTTGATTGGTTTGAAATGTGTGTCCGCGAAACGAGGAAACCTGTTCGGTATAAAATCCCTAAAAAGCAAGCACTTCAAGGAACGTCTCTCAGCCATTGCTTGACTCAGTAGCGGGTGTCTGTTATAAGCCAACAGAACTTCGTGCTGTGTCGCGAGGGGTTATTCACCAGGGAGGCCTTCACCGGATGTCGGTCTTTCGCCTACCGTACTTAATTCATTTGATTTCCGAACATTCATGAATATCATTAGGGCGCTCTTCAATCGCCTTTCCGACAGTCTGCTGTCAAACGTTCAAGGAGGACTTGATCCTGCCCCTGAGTTTACCGCGGCGGCGCCATTGCGATTGGTTTCCGACAAACCAACGATTCTTCCGTCATTGGATTCCTCAGTTCGTCGCCCCGTCATGCATGCCGTCAGTCAGCCCGATGCAGTGGATGAAGCAATCCGGAGGAGTCAGGCTTGGTTCTTCAATCGGCAACATGATGAAGGCTATTGGGTTGCAGAACTAGAAACCGACACGACGCTGACCTCTGAATACTTGATGTTGCAGCGTTTCTTGGATTGTGTCGATCCGAGTCGTGAGGACAAGGCCGTGCAATATCTCAAGGCGATGCAACTACCCGACGGTGGGTGGCCCATCTATTATGGAGGGCCGGCTGAGATTAGCGCATCGGTCAAAGCGTATTTCGCCCTGAAGTTGAGCGGCCTGTCGGCAGAGGAACCGTTCATGGTCCTAGCGAAGGACCGAATCTTAGCGATGGGTGGTGTCCTGCAGGCCAATGTCTTTACGAAAATCACATTGGCCTTGTTCGATCAGTATGATTGGGAAGGAGTGCCCCACATGCCGGTCGAGCTGATGTTGCTGCCGAAGAAATTCTATTTCAGCATCTATGCGATCTCCTACTGGTCGCGGGCTGTGTTGATCCCGTTGCTGATTATCTTTGCCCATCGGCCCGTCTGCCGGATCCCGCGAGAGCAGGGAATTGAAGAGTTGTATCCCATTCCTCGATCGGAAGTCCGCTACTGGAAGTATCCTCCCTTCAACAAGGATCAAGCGTGGTTTACTGCGCATAATTTCTTCGTTGCATTGGACGCGATGCTGAAGTTGTACGACCGAATGCCGATGCGAATGCTGCGGGAGAAAGCCCTCAGCAAAGCCACTGAGTGGATGTTGGACCATCTTAAAGGTTCCGGTGGACTTGGGGCAATCTATCCGGCGATGGCGAATTCCGTGATGGCGCTCCGCTGCTTGGGCTATAAGCCAGATGATCCTCTTGTCCTCAAGACATTGCGCGAAATTGAGGAATTAGAAGTCTACGATTCTGTTATGGCAGAGGGTGAGTCAGTGGCAACGATGCATCTGCAACCCTGTTTTTCCCCCATATGGGATACCGCCTTACTTGCCAATGCCTTGATTGAATCGGGGGTGCCGCAAGAGCATCCGGCGCTTCAAAAGGCCGGGCGCTATCTCATATCGAGACAAACCAAGACGGTGGGTGATTGGATCATTTCATCGCCGAAGGCCAAGCCAGGTGGGTGGTATTTCCAATTTGAAAACGAGCTGTATCCAGACGTTGATGACTCCGCCGTGGTGATCATGGCGCTGGCAAAATTGAGGATCCCGGCGCAAGAAGTCGAACGGGTTGAATCCATCCGTCGTGGAATGCAGTGGGTGCTCGCTATGCAAGGGTCGGACGGCGGGTGGGGAGCTTACGACAAAGATAACAACAGGGTCGTGTTCAATTATATTCCTTTTGCCGACCATAAGGCGCTCTTGGATCCCAGTACGTCGGATTTGGCCGGACGATGTTTGGAGATGCTCGGGATCTTGGGCTATGACCAGACACATCCCGCTGCTGTTCGGGCTCTGGCGTTTCTGAAGAAAGAACAAGAACAAGACGGCAGTTGGTATGGGCGGTGGGGGATCAACTACATCTATGGGACCTGGTCTGTGCTGGCGGGACTCAGGGCAATCGGGGAAGACCTCTCGGCTCCCTACGTCCGCCGAGCTGTTTCTTGGCTGGAGTCGAAGCAAAATCCCGACGGAGGCTGGGGCGAGTCCTGCCTGTCATATAAGGATGATGAGTATCGAGGCAAGGGGGAAAGCGTGCCTTCGCAAACCGCCTGGGCGTTGATGGGGCTGATGTCGGCTGGAGCCATTGATTCGTTCAGCGTCGCACGTGGAGTGCAATTCCTCCTTCGCTACCAAATGAAGGATGGATCGTGGGAGGAAGTGTTTCATACGGGAACAGGGTTTCCACGCGTGTTCTATCTTCGCTACCACTGGTATTGCCAATATTTTCCGCTCTGGGCGCTGTCGATGTATCGGAATCTCCGCACGCGAGGGAAAATGCGCGCCGATGAACTTCGTCAGCCGTTGCCCGGACATGCATCTTCCTGGTCACAGCATTGACCTTCGCTGGTTCTTCCCCCGTCCCTTCAACACGCATTGCCATTTTTGTCGCGACGTCGTGGGAGCTGGACGCGGTTCGATCAGCGTTTCAGCCGGGTACAAAGCAGCGCATCGACGGGCAGCTCGTATCGATGCATGCCGTTGGGAACAAGGAATATTGGCTGATTCAAACCGGTATGGGTCTTCAGAATGCACATCGGAGTGCCTTGCAAATACTCCATGGTCGATCGTTTAGTCTGATGGTGTCAACGGGATTTGCCTGTGCGCTCAGGGAGTCGAGAATCGGCGGGCTCTTGGTCGGCCAAGAGGCCGTGTATATGGGCGGACATGGAGCAACCTGTTCAAAAGCGATCGATGTGCCAGGAGATGCGCGTGATGCCATGATGGCGTCTATCACCGCCATGGAGCCCTCAGCGCAGGTCGGGCGGTTCGTCTCGACTGATCAGGTTGTTGGTCGTGCCTCAGAGAAGGCTCGCTTTGCGACCGATACGCACGCGATTGGATTGGATATGGAAAGCTGGGCCCTTGCAGAGGAAGCCCATCGAGCACGAGTTCCGTTTGTCATCATCCGGTCGGTTTCCGATCTTGTGGACGAAGATCTTCCGCTTGATTTCAATCTGTTTCTCAGGCCCACTGGGTGGCTCAAGGGTATTGGTACGGTGTTAGCCGCCCCTACCTGTCTCTTGGGTCTTGGCCGGCTTCGTCGGCAAAGTTTGGTTGCAGCGGAGGCCCTAACGGCCATTTTCCGGAGCTATGCGGCGGCGATGGAGAGCGGGCAGAAGAACGAACTCTCGCCGACATGATCATGATGCTACTCGAGCTACTGGGTCGATGGGCGCTCACCTCTGTTGCCGAAATGGGACGGATGCTGATCTTCGTGGTCGCGTCTTTCTCCTGGTTGGCGCGTCCGCCGCTGCGAATCATTCAGATCGTCAAACAACTCCACTTCATCGGCTACAAGTCGACGTTTGTCGTGGTTCTGACGGCAGCGTTCACGGGGATGGTGCTGGCTTTGCAGGGGTACCATACATTGCGGAAGTTCGGATCAGAGGGGTTGCTGGGAGCAGCTGTGGCGGTAAGCATGATTCGTGAGCTGGGCCCGGTCTTGGCAGCGCTCATGGTGACGGCGCGCGCCGGTTCCGCGATCACGGCTGAGATCGGGATCATGCGGATCACGGAACAGATCGACGCGCTCGATACCATGGCCGTCAATCCGCTTCAGTATCTGATTGCTCCGAAACTTGTCGCTGGTTTGATAGGTGTTCCTTTGTTAGTGGCGATCTTCGACATCGTTGGAATTTACGGTGGCCATATTGTGGGGGTCGAGCTCCTGGGGGTGAACGCCGGCACGTATTGGAACTCTATTGAATCCGCGGTTGAGTGGAAGGACGTCTATGGCGGCATTCTCAAATCCATTTGCTTTGGACTGATCGTGAGCTGGGTCTGTTGCTATAAGGGGTTCTATACCAGGATGAATGCCGAAGGTCTCGGCGCTGCCACAACTGAAGCCGTCGTACTGTCGTCGGTTTTGATCCTGGTCTGGGACTATTTCTTGACGTCGATCTTAATGTAGCCATGTTGAAGCTCGTCGGTGTGACGAAGACGTTGGGAGGTCAGCCTGTGTTACAAGGGGTCGACCTTGTGATCCCCCAAGGAAAACTCACGACGATCATCGGGCGGAGCGGTGAGGGGAAGAGCGTACTCTTGAAGCACATGATCGGGCTGCTCCAGCCGGATTCCGGAGAAGTGTGGGTTGATGGAGTCGAGATTTCTCGGCTTCGCGGCCATGCCCTCAACGAAGTGCGCAAGCGGTTTGCGATGTTGTTTCAGGGGGCGGCGCTGTTTGATTCACTCACGGTCTTCGAAAACGTGGCGTTTCCACTCAGAGAACGACTCCGTATGAAAGGTTCGGAGGTGACCAACCGAGTCGAAGAAAAATTGAATCAAGTAGGGTTGTCAGGAATGGGGCACAAGTTTCCTGCTGAACTCAGCGGGGGCATGCGCAAACGAGCCGGATTGGCTCGTGCGTTGGTGATGCAGCCGGAGATCATTCTTTTCGATGAGCCGACGACGGGTCTCGACCCACTCATGGCCAAGTCGATTCATGATCTTATTACGAGCATGCAACGAAAGTTTGGATTTACCGCCGTCATGGTGAGCCATGAGATTCCAGAAATATTTGGAATCTCGGATTATGTGGCGATATTAAAACGGGGAAAGATCGCAGCGATGGCCGAACCGTCGGAATTTCAACGAACGGTAGATCCTGAGATCCGCGAATTTATTTCGGTGGGCGGGACAGTGCCGCCAATCAGAACCGTCTCGGCAGGTTAGGGGGCATCATGGATAAAGGCAAGCTCGAAATCATCGTCGGCGCATTTGTGCTCGTGGGCATCCTCTGTTTAGGGTATCTTTCGATCAAGCTCGGCAAGTTGGAACTCATCGGTGGAGATGTCTATGAAGTGGATGCTCTGTTCAATTCAGCCACAGGGTTGAAAGCCGGAGCGTCCGTGGAAGTCGCTGGGGTCGAGGTGGGCCGAGTCAAGACGATCGGTCTGAAAGAGGATCGGGCATTGGTGAGGCTGGCTGTGCAGAATGGAACGAAGCTTTACTCCGATACCATCGCCTCTATCAAGACCAGAGGGATTATCGGAGAAAAATATCTGGCACTCTCGCCGGGCGGAGGAGGAGACCCCCTGAAAGCCGGTGAGACGATTCGTGATACGGAATCAGGTTTGGATCTCGAGGAACTCGTCAGCCAATACGTGCATGGAAAGGTTAACTAATACGCGGGCCGACAACGGCGTAGGCGTACGGTTCCGAGGAGAGAGGAGAATGGGAGCAGCATAATGATGACCATCAAGACAATGTGGAATACAGGGTGCAACATCCGATCATGGAGTCTCATGCTCTTTACCGTGATCACAGTCGGGCTGACGGCGGTTCCTGGGCATGCTGGAATGCCCACGGATGCGATGAAGTCCACCATCGATGAGGTGCTCCGAATCGTGCGGGACAAAGAGTTGAAACAGCCAACGAAGACCGAGGAACGGCGAAAGCTCCTTGAAACGGTGGTAGCGGCGCGATTTGACTACACGGAAATGTCTCGGCGCTCGCTGGGGGCTCCATGGAATCAATTGACCGATCAGCAAAAACAAGAATTCGTCGATCTGTTTCGGACGTTATTGACGAATTCATATGCGGACAAGATCGAAACCTACTCCGGAGAAGGCGTGCAGTATTTGAATGAGCGGACTGAAAAGGAGTATGCGGAAGTCCGAACTAAAGTGCTGTCCGGCAAGACAGAGATCCCCCTCGATTACCGCTTGGTCAACAAAGGCGAAGATTGGCGTGTCTATGATGTGGTGGTGGACGGGGTCAGTTTGGTGAACAATTATCGTGGGCAATTTACGAAGATTCTTCGGGCTTCTTCCTATTCCGATCTGGTTGAGCAGCTTCGAAAGAAATCCAACAAGCTTGCGACTCCATAACGATCACAAGACCATGAAGATGCATGTGCGTAGTCTTGCGGTCGGCCGTATTCTTGTATTGATTGGGACGGTCTTCCTTGTTTTTGCCGATTGGGCTCAGGCCGATGTGCAGTATTTCCCGATTCCCGCGATCAGTACCAGCAAAAACGACGGCAATGATTTTGGGCTCATCGTGCCGGCTTTGATCACCGGACCTGATGGAGACTTAAAGTATTTAGTCGCGCCGATGGTGATTCATAACTCATTCGTGGGAACGCGAGGAACAGTCAACTTGTTCCGGTATGAACCGGGGGGGAAAGAACTCCGAGGCATTGCATCCTGGTCGGAGCGGATCGAACGAAAGTTTCTGTTGAGCTATGTCGATCCCGGTTTCAGCAACGGTCGGTATAGCAT
>CAZOHW010000196.1:0-7967 GCA_964579525.1 uncultured Nitrospira sp.
TGCGGGCGGTGTATCGCGGCTGTGGAAACCGTCCGCCTAAGATGGTCTTCATCTCGACCGGCCCAGTTGATTCCATCCGCGGTTTGCCGGGCTCCAGCCATTCCTTGGTCTGTGTCGTCCAGCTTCCTGCCAGAATTTCCAGTTGCTTGTGCGGTTCTCCGGGTGTGCCCAGTTTTTGCCACATCTCCATCATGGCTTTTTCATCCATCGGAGCATCGTGTTTTTTCTCTTTAGCCAGAACCGGCAAACTCATCAATGTGACGCACAACGCAGTAACGGTAAGAGAGATGAAACGCATAGTGGCCTCCTCATAACTTATCAAGCCTTGATTTCTGGTTTGTCTGCTGGCTGTCACACGATAGTCGTTGGGCGGTTTAGAAATCGACATTCGTCTACGGCCACCGTGTCTCCACACTCAACTCCGAAACTTTTCCCAGAGGGCCATGACGTTACCCTCCGGATCGGCCACATCGGCCATAAATCCCCATTCTCCGATTGCATGCTTGGGGGTCACCACTTTTCCGCCCGCCTTTTCGATCACTCTGATCGTCTGATCGATGGACTCCGTTTCAACCCCGAATGACGGATGGTCATCTTTTGATTTTCGTTTGTAAAATCCTCCGTTAATACCGCCGACTTCGGTCGGATTGTAGTCCTTGTCCGCGGTGGTGGTGAGCGCCATTGCTCCATCGTCACCCCATAATTCAACTTTCCAGTCGAATACCGCCTCATAAAACTGTTTGGCTTTCCTGATATCTGAAGATGGAATCTCAAACATCACGACTTTATTTTTCATGGGCGTTCCCCTTTCCCTGTCTCTCAGTTCAACTGTGAATCATGCAAGTGCCCTCATCACACATGTTCAAAAAGGAACCGTTTGCGTCAGTATCGATTGCCTGCTATGTCGATCGTTGACTCTTGGCTATCGTACATTCGCCTTCGCTTGTTCGAACACGCGCTGCTCCTGTGCTCTCAATTCGGGCGTGAACTCAGCCCCGAAGTCCTCGGCGTCGAAGACCTGACGAATTTCAATCTCGCTGTCCTCATTATGGGGATTCGGACAGCGCTTGACCCATTCGATCGCTTCTTCCTTCGATTTGCACTGCCAGAGCCAGTAGCCGGCAATGAGTTCCTTGGTTTCGGCAAAAGGGCCGTCGATCACCTTACGTTTGGTGCCCGAAAACCTCACGCGGGCCCCTTTTGAACTGGGATGCAGTCCATCCCCGGCGAGGAGCACGCCGGCGTTTACGAGGGCTTCGTTAAACTTTCCCATTTCAGTCAAGAGTTGCGTGCTCGGCATCACCCCGGCTTCCGACTCCTTGGTGGCTTTTATAATGATCATGAATCGCATAGGCATGTCTCCCTTGATAATAAGGTTGGCCATATCCCGAAGCGGCCTCTTTATCCATTAGTCGAACCGTAGGCCTCAAATCGACAACGATCTTCAACGCCTCAACACATTGAGTTTTCAATGCTAACCGGATGTGTATAGGTCGATCATAATGTGTACGTGTCTCTATTCGCTGTGGTCAGAACCGTGAGTGAACACTCCTAACGAGGCTGAACTCGAATAGGGGATCACTTCCAATATTCACTCCCTTGGTCGCTGGTTCTGAATGACAACACCGACCATTGACAGGCTGAGCGAGCGGGTGAAACCCGCTTGCGGTAGGTTCGGTGCATGGCCTTGTTTGGCGTCTTACTCGACTGTCTGAAGAAATAAGCAGCATTTAGTAGAGCCGATCACGCTCGTTGAACGCCACCAAGTTCTCTAGCTCTCCCAGCGGCTTGGACATGCTTCCCTGATCCTTCAGTGCCTGCGCATACGATGGCAACCCTTCAATGGACCCCCATTGTTCTGGGTTCCACATTCCCGAGCGAATCATTGATTTACCGCAATGGAAGAAGGCTTCCCGAACATGCACGACCAATGCCAAGTCTGGGACCTTACCGCCAACGGCCATTGTTTCAAGTAGGTCAGGGTCTCTTGCGATTTGCGCCGTGCCACTGACCCGCACGACTTCGCGTCGCTTGGGCACGATAAAGATGATTCCAACGTTCGGGTTTTCCAGGACATTCAGAAAGGTATCGCCCCGATGATTTCCAAGCCGATCAGGAATTGCGAGCGTGTGTTGATCGAGTACTTTGACGAAACCAGGCGGATCGCCCTTGGGCGAAGTGTCCATGGCTCCGGACGCGTTGATGCTTGAGACAACGATAAAGGGACACCTCTCGATCCACGCTCGGCAATGTGCATCAACGTGATCAAGGATCTTTTCAATCTGGGTTGGAATGTCGGGTCCGAGGATCGCTTTCACCTCGGCAGCGGTTTGCACTGGTATTTTGGGCTGATACATCAGATTACCTCGATTCCGGTTCGATGTTCACAGAAGAGGCCCAACAGGCCGTCTGTAATTCGAGAAACGGATAGTCGGTATAACCCCTCTCATCACCTTCATAGAACTTCGCGTGATTGGGGATGTTCAAAGGGGCGTTCTTGGCAAAACGTTCCGGCAAGTCTGGGTTGGCTAAGAAGAGCCGTCCGAAAGAAATCAGATCAGCGTGACCTTGCGAGAGATACGCATTGGCCCGCTCGTAGTCAAAGCCTCCATTGGCGAGATAGGTTCCTTCAAAGGCATCACGGAACCGGTGAAAATTAACCGCTGGATGTGTTGTCTCTCCGTGTTCGTCAGCCTCGACAACATGCAGGTATGCGAGTCCGAGCCGGCCCAGCCGCTCAGCCACAAACTCGAATGTCGCTTGAGGATCCGAATCGTAGATGCTGTTGAAGGGATTGGTTGGCGATAGTCGTACACCAACCCGGTTGGCTCCCCAGACTTGTGCAACCGCTTTGACCACTTCCTCGAGAAAACGAGCACGGTTGGCTACCGATCCGCCGTAGGCATCAGTGCGCCGATTCGTACCGTCGCGGAGGAATTGATCGATCAAATAGCCGTTGGCCGCGTGGATCTCCACTCCGTCAAAGTCGGCTTCGAGCGCATGGATGGCTCCATCCCGAAATTGTGCAATGACTTCTGGAATCTCGTTCAGGTCAAGAGCCCGTGGCGTGACGAAAGGTTTTCGGCCTTCATAGGTATATGCGTCACCTTCGGGTCTGATTGCCGATGGCGCGACCGGTAATGCGTTTTCCGGTTGCAGCGACGGATGGGAAATCCGGCCGACATGCCACAGTTGAAGAAAAATGCGGCCGCCGTTCCGATGGACCGCCTCTGTGATCGGCCGCCAACCTTGTACTTGTTGAGGTGTATGAATACCTGGTGTGTTGGGGTAACCCACGCCTTGAGGAGAAACCTGCGTCCCCTCGGTAATAATCAGGCCGGCCGAGGCACGTTGTGCATAGTAAAGAGCGTTCATGGGTTGCGGCGTGTTGCCATAACCGGCGCGATTGCGCGTCATCGGCGCCATTACGAGGCGATTGGGTAATTCATATGGGCCAACGCGCACAGGCGAAAACAAGTGGAAATCAGTTTTCATGCCATAGACCTCCATGATCGTGCGCTCAGAAAAATGAGTGACTTACTTCATGCGGCCGTCACGCCGCCATCCACGGACAGGATACTTCCAGTCGTCCAGCGTGACTCATCGGATACAAAATAGACCGAAGCTTCAGCCACTTCCTCCGGCTGCCCGAGCCGACCAATTGGATGTATGCCTTCCATCCAGGCTTTGGCCTGGGGATCCTTCAACATGGCTTCGACCGGTGGGGTAATAACTCCGGCCGGGCAGATGCAATTGCACCGGATGTTCTGCTTCGCGTAGTGCACCGCCACCGTCTTGGTAAGCATGATGACCCCCGCCTTGGCCGCGGGATAGGCATGAGCCTCAAAGCCAGGGATAGCCTGGAGCCCGGCGATTGTAGAGATATTCAGAATCGAGCCGCCGCCCTGTTGCAGCATCTGAGGAATTGCCGCGCGAATGAATCGAAACGTCCCTTTCATGAATACATCAAAGGTCTCATCCCAAATCTGATCGGTAGTCTCGTGGAGCGGTGCCATATGGAACAAGTTGCCCGCGTTATTGACCAGGATGTCGAGACGGCCGAACCTCCGGACGGTAGCTGCCACCGCCTCCTGTACGTCCTGTTCGTTGGTCACGCTGCCGGAAAGTGCTAATGCTTGTCCGCCTTTCCGTTCTATCTCTCGCACGACACGTTCCAGCTCATCCTTCCGCCGGCCGGTGATCGCGACCTTCGCGCCTTCCCGAGCCAATGTCTTCGCAATCGCTTCGCCGATCCCGGTTCCTCCACCGGTCACAATCGCAATTTTGTGTTCGAGTCTCATGATAGTGCCCTCCTCATCGGTCACACCGAATATCCTCTCGCCAAGCTACGCCGACTCGACCTTGTTCCGTGCGGGTGCACTAGCAAGATGGGGTTGGACAGTCTTCTCGCATGGACCTATGCTTTCGCCCAATCGACTGTTCTGATCCATTCCTGAAATGTCATCAGCGGAATCCCGAATTTCTGCTTCAACGCGGGGATGTTGATGCTATACCCCACCTCGTTGAACCAACGAAACATCGCGGCAAAATCATGTCCTAAGGCGGCTTCGGCCCGGTCCTGCGGCAATTCCTGGAAGCGGATCGGCCGCCCCGTCGCGGTTGCTAGAAACGTTGCCGCTTCAGGGATCGTCAACTCATCACCGGCCAAGTCGATCGCCTGTCCGATAAAGTCATGAGGGCGGACGAACGCCGCCGCACCGAATTCGCCGATATCCCGTAACGCCACCATCGCAAGCGTTTTATCCGGTCGCATCGGCATGGTGAGAACGCCTTCGGGGGAAGGTTTCGAAAAGGTGGTAAAGTTTTCCATAAAAAAGACCGGGCGCAGAATCGTCGCGGGCAGCCCGATCTTTTTAATATGTTGTTCGACTTTCCATTTGCTCTCAAAGTGGGGAATTCCTGTATGACGATGGGCGCTACCGACAGAGGTATACACATAGTGCGAGACCCCTGCTTGTTGCGCAGCATCCGCTAGCATCACACCCTGGCGTACTTCTTCGTCCATTCCCGCCTCGAACGGGGTGGACATAGCGAAGACTCCTTGAACTCCGCGCAGTGCTGCCTGTAAATCAGCTTGATTGGTCAGGTTCCCTTTGACCACCTCGGCTCCTGCATGTGCGAGGGCGACCGCCTTCTCTGGATTCCTCGTCATGACACGAACCTTCTTCCCTTTTTGCATCAGCGCGTTGGCCACCGCACGTCCTTGTTGTCCCGTTGCGCCAGTCACCAGAATGGGTTTCGTCTCAGCTGTCACGCGACACCTCCATTTCACGTTATTAAAAGAACTCGCTCTACTCCGTCAGAACGGTACGCCGAGGTATTCCAGCCGTTCTCGTTACTGCCGCCGAAGACCATTATGTGCGTGGTCTCTCAACCCCTCTCTGTTTCCATGACAGCGGTTGCCGGCATTTGCTGCGCTGCATCTGATGGTGACCAGCCTCCCCCCAAGGCTTTATACAGTTGCACGACAGACACGAGGTGGAGGCGGTGCGTGCTGGTCAGCGATAATTCGGCATCGAACAGATTGCGTTGAGCGATCAGCACGTCCAGATAATTCGCCAAGCCGCTCCTGTATCGAAGGGTTGCTTGCCGGTGGGCCGAGCGTAGTGACTCGACTTGCTCAGCCTGTGCTTCCCGCTGTTCTCGAGCGGTGCGTACGGCGATCAGGGCGTTCTCTACCTCTCTGAACGCGACGAGGATCGACTGTTCATACTGAGCCAGGGCTTGCCTCGCCTGCGCTTCGACGGCGTGCTGTTGGAACCCGAGCGCTTGTGCGTTGAGCAATGGGCCGGCAATACTAGGACCGACGACACCGAAGGCAGTTTCATTTGCGATAAGACGAGAAAACTGGGGACTGGCGACCCCCAGAATGCCGGTGAT
The DNA here is from genome assembly GCA_964579525.1 of uncultured Nitrospira sp. Classification (GTDB taxonomy): domain Bacteria; phylum Nitrospirota; class Nitrospiria; order Nitrospirales; family Nitrospiraceae; genus Nitrospira_D. The sequence continues at coordinate 5,902 of CAZOHW010000196.1, forward strand.
GGTAAGCTTCGGAAATCGGTCCGCCTTGGCGGCGCCGATTCTCGCGGTCACCGCCGCCAGCTCCTGTTCGGCTTGAACGAGGTCCGGCCTCCGTTGGAGTAACTCCGACGGGAGGCCGGCGGGCACAGCGGGCGGCAGGACTTGATCCGTCAACGAATGTCCGCGCGCGATGGGCCCCGGGTTTTGTCCCAGCAGCACGGCCAGCTGATTCTCTTTTTGCACCATCTGCCGTTCCAACTCGGCGACCCGCGCCTGCGCGTTGGCCCGCTCCGACGTGAACTGATCCAGGTCGAGCTTGGCGATGACTCCTTCCCGTAAACGCGCCTGCGCGATTCTCACCGACTCTTGCCATGATTGAAGGGTGCGCCTGGCGATCTCCAGTTGCCGATCGAACTGCAGGAGATCGAAGTAGGACTCCGCGACGCCGCTCACCAGCTGCAAGACCACGGCGCGCCTGGCTTCCTCGCGTGCCAGGAGATCGCCGCGCGCCGCCTCATTAGACCGCCGGATGCGGCCCCAGATGTCGAGTTCCCAAGCGAGATTGCCTTGGAGATAGTAATTGAACGCGTTCGGAAAGCCGGGAAACAAAAATCGCGCTTTCCGTCCCATGATCGGCGCGTTGCCGGTGATGTCGGCCTTCGGCGCAAAGTCCATCTTGGCGACCAACAGACGAGCTTGGAATTCTTCGACAGAGGCGACCGCGCGTTTGAGATCCTTATTCTCCTTGAGTGCCGTCTGAATCAGCGCTTGCAATGCTTGGTCGTGGAGCAGATCCCACCATGGCAAGTTGGCGAACGATTCAGCTTCTACCTGGGCAATGGCCGATCGGAATGACGCCGGTGGCGAAAGATCGGGTCGGGAATAGTCCGGTCCAACGGCACAGGCGGCCAGGAGGAAAGACGCGATGAAAAGGCTGACGGTGCGCATGATGTTCCCTTTCATTTCATCCCGTATCGAATGACGGACATGTCTGGTTCTGATGCGGCAATCTCTTCCACGAGGTGACCGATGCAGCAGCCTGTTGCGATCAATTGAGTACCCTTTCGCCACAACTGCTTCAATAGAGCCTTGCCGTCTTCTCCGACAAAGGTCACGCCCGTGAGATCTACAACGAGAGGAACGGCTCCGGCCGATCGGATGGTTTGCCACTCATGTTCGAGTTCACCGACCCATGGCCCGGTCAGGCTGCCCTCCACTCTGAGTCGCACCGAATTGTGATTCTTCTCCGAGGTAATCTTCAGCATGGTAAGAATCCGTCGAACCTTCCTTCAGTTATGTGCTCCCACCGCGAGCAGCTCTTCCTCCTCGGTATCGAGCTCGATCCCTTCAGGCTCCAGATCAGGCTGATGTTGCGCAGCGATCAACGAGTAGAACACAGGGACAACAAACAGCGTGAAGAGCGTGCCGACCGTCATTCCCGTGACCAAAACCATGCCGATGCTGTTGCGGGCGGCAGCACCGGGTCCCGTCGCCAGCACCAGAGGGAGATGACCGAAGATTGTGGCAGCAGAAGTCATGAGCACCGGCCGCAGGCGAGTCAACGTGGCTTCGCGTATCGCCAGTGTCTTCGTGAGCCCACGAGTCTGTAATTGATTGGCGAACTCTACGATGAGAATGCCGTTCTTTGCGATCAATCCGACCAGGGTGATCAATCCCACCTGTGAATAGATATTGATCGTGGTCAGGTCCAGGAAGCTGAATACCAGAGCGCCGGAGATGGCCAGCGGTACGGACCCCAGTAGGACGATCAACGGATCTCGAAAACTTTTGAATTGGGCGGCCAGCACCAGATAGATCAGGACCACCGCAAAGCCCAGCGTGACGGTGAGAGCGGCTCCTTCCTGGCGCAATTGCCGCGATTCGCCGGCATAGTCGAGGACGATGCGCGATCCACCTGCCGCCGCTGCTGTTTCGAGGACGTGCAAGCCCTCTTCCTTCGTCACTCCGGGTTTGACGCCCCCAAAGATCCGGACGGAGTTACGCTGCTGGAACCGATTCAAAGTGCGCGGGGCAGTGCTCGTCTCGATGTGAGTGAATGTGGATACCGGCACCAGCTGGCCACCCGG
>CAZOHW010000197.1:0-7881 GCA_964579525.1 uncultured Nitrospira sp.
CCCTTATTCGGTTCATGATTGAAATTCACCCCAAATCCTTTGATCACCGATTGAGGCTTGCCCGTCTGTATGGTGAACAGGGTATGAACGAAAAGGCAGAAACGGTCTTGCGCGAAGCGGTGGCGTTAGAGCCAGACAGTGTCTCGCGTCGCCTGACGCTTGCTGATTTCCTGGTGACCAAGCGAGATGTCAGTGCGGCAGAGCAGGTCTTGCTTGATGCTGTTGCGTATATGCCGAATTCGACCGACATGCAATTGGGACTAGCAGGGTTTTATGGGAAACACGGGCATGCTGCCAAGGCTCGCGAGCGGTATATGGCGATAGTCGAGAAGTACAAGGAGAAGCCGGCTGGTCTCGACGCGAACGTTCGCTTGGCCGAGTTAGACTTGATTGCCGGAAAACGAGCCGAAGCTGAGCGTCGAGTTGAGGAAGTCTTAAAGCAGAATCCTCGTTCCTTCGATGCCCTCGTTCTTTCAGGACGAATGGCGCTCGCCAAACGGAATGGGAAAGACGCCGTACAAGCGTTTCGAACCGTCCTCCATGATCAGCCCGACAAGGGGATTGTGCAATATTTGCTCGGGCAAGCCTATCAATTGACAGGTGAAACCAACCTTGCTAGGGAAAGTTTTGAGCGCGCGGTTGCGTTGTATCCTGACCAAGTTGACGCCAAGCGATCGCTTGCTGTGTTAGAAAGTCAAAGCGGCCACTATCAGCAAGCCCGTGCCAGACTTGATGACTTGCTGACGCAGCGCCCCGATGATCTGGCGGCGCTCGATATGCTGATGACGCTGGATCTGGTGACGAAACAGTGGAAAGAAGCGGAACGAACGTTATCTCGTCTTCGTAGCGTATCCAACAACAGTTACATGGCTCTTCTGGCTGAAGGGCGTCTCCATGAAGCACAGCGCCGTTTTGAAGACGCGAGTCGAGCCTATGAGCGCGCGATGTCGGCGGCCCCAGGTGAATCGGAGCCATTGGTGTCCTTCGTGAGACTTGCCGTTGCACAAGGGCACGCGGCTCACGCAATGGCGCGATTGGAATCACTGCTTACTGTCAGTCCGGAGCATCCGATCGCACATGGTCTCTTGGGAGAGGTTTTTGCCATTATGGGGCGGTCCAGCGCTGCGGAATCGCAGTTTCGCGAAGCCGTGCGATTGAACCCACGCTGGACCACCCCATGGCTGGAGTGGGCCGGATTGTGGCGCTCACAGAAAAAACCGGATAGTGCGGTGCAGATTCTGAAGGACGGCCTTCAGGCCAACCCTGAGAGTGAAGAGCTCCAGATGCTGATAGCTGCGGTGTATTCAGAGGGAAACCACATTGATGCGGCCATCGCTTCGTATGAGGCCGTATTACGGCTAAATCACAAGAATGTGGTGGCCGCCAATAATCTGGCGGCGATATTGGTTGACTACAGACGCGATCAACCGAGTCTCGAAAAGGCCTTTGCCCTCAGTAGAGATTTTGAGAAGGAGGCTCCACATCCGCTGTTCATTGATACTCTGGCCTGGGTCCGATTCAAAATGGGACAGCAGGAGGAGGCGCTTCGTCTAATGAAGTATGCTGTGGAGAAGTCTCCGGACACTCCTATTCTGAATTACCATCTTGGGATTGCATTTTTTCAGACCGGACAATCGGCGGAGGCACGACATTATCTTTCAAAGGCATTAAAAAGTTCTGAGCAGTTTCAAGGCCGTCACGAAGCCGAGCAGGTTCTTGCTCAAATGAAGAGAGGATGAACACGATTTATGTTGAACGCTATGCAAGCGATTAAGTATCGGCTCTCCTGGGGGGGGCTCGTCGGCCTATGCATGATAGTTAGTACAATGGCTGTGCTTTTCGAGAGTCAGGGAGCATTAGCCACGGGAATTCAGGTTGAACCTGGATACCGGTTGGGGGCAGAAGATGTGTTGATGGTTTCTGTGTGGAAAGACGAACAATTAACCAGAGAAGTCGTTGTACGTCCGGATGGGTTGTTCTCTTTTCCGTTGGTGGGAGACATTCGAGCGCTTGATCGGACGGTAGAGGAAGTTCGAGCGGACCTTGTAACGCGACTCGCAAAATATATCCCCAATGCCAATGTCTCCGTCGCGGTGACCAAAGTGATGAGCTATAAGATTTATGTGGTTGGGCGTGTCAATAAGCCCGGGGAGTATTTGATTGGTCATTACACTGACGTGCTTCAAGCCTTGAGCCTCGCTGGCGGGTTGACGCCATTTGCGGCGGAGAACGACATTAAAGTAATGCGGCGCATCGATGGTGAGCAACAGGCCATTCCTTTTCGCTATGGTGATGTTCGAAAAGGCAAGAGCTTGGAGCAAAATATCATTCTTCAACGTGGCGATGTCGTCATGGTGCCCTAATTATGGCCGTGACACGTGTACGATTGGATCAGGTGGAGAGTAATCGGTCTGCGTCTAACCCCGGACAGGTCCTTGTCGGGATTTGTGGGCTGATTCTCGGGCTCTTTTTTATTTTGATCTTGTTTAGAGTCAGTTCCAGTGAAGCCGCCGAATGGTCAGTGCAACCATCGCTTGGAACCAAGGGCGTCTACAACAGCAATTTGATCTTGACACCGAGTCCGCATGACTCATCACATGGGTATTGGATTACCCCTGCGGCGGAGTTTTCTGGAACGACTGAACGTCTTGAGGTGAGTAGTCGAATCGCGGCGGATTTTATTGGATATTTTGGTGGAAAGGATACACAGTTTACAAACGTCTTTGTTCCGTTATCCGTCCGGTATAAGACTGAAAAGGACATTCTAGGATTTACCGGTGGTTTCACTCGCGACAATACTTTGTTAAGCGAATTACAGGCGACTGGCGTGGTCCTGGACTTTACCCAGAGGAATCAGTTGACGGCTAATCCATCCTGGACAAGGCAATTGACGGAAAAATTATCCTTTCAAATGGGCACTCAGTTTTCATATACTCGATATGAATCTGCTAATCCTAGATTGTCGGGGCGCTTGGTCGATTATCGAGTTGTGGGAGGATCCGGTGGGTTGTCCTATCAGGTGACTGAGCGGGATCAACTTCTATTCAGTGGGTCGTATTCGAATTTTCAAACCTTTGCTGCGTTGCTTCCGTTTCAATCCAGTTATCCAGGTGTGAGTATGAGTTGGACGCATGCATTTGACGAATCGATGACCGCCACCGTCTCTGGGGGGCCAAAGTTTTTGTCATCGACTACGGAAACAAGAACCCGCGGTGAAGTTGTCACCCGTGACACGGTCTGGGTGGCAGGGGGCACGCTCTCAAAACATTTTGAGCGTGCAATGGTAGAGGCGTCTATCGCCCGCGATCTACTTCCGAGCGGATTCGGTTTGCTCATTGCAACCAATCGTGCAGAGATATTGGGATCATATGCGGTATCGGAGACCGTGAGTACATCGCTGAACATCATAGGTGCGCTCACGTCAGGGAAAACGGCAACGGCGAATGGTGCGATCTTTCCAGATCGGCAGTATGTGAGTCTCCGACCAGCCATCTCGTGGAAGATTGAGGAGTGGATGGAAGCGGAACTGTCGTATATGTATCGGCGAGCAAGTTTTGATCAGATTCCTGGACAAAACAGCCCACATCTTGCTCAATCGCATGCAGTCATGGTGATGTTGACGTATCTCCCTCCCAAATTGTCATTTTCCCGCTGAGTAGATTATGGCAACGACACAGGTTTCAGTAAGGCCTTCTGGGCAGAGGAAAAGTATACGAGAGTATGTGGAGATTTTTCGGCGACGCCGAAAGCTCATGCTCGTCACGTTTGTAGGGATTTTGAGCATGACTCTGGCTATCGCCGTTCTCTGGCCTCCGTCGTATAAGTCAACGGCTACGATCTTGATCGAAGAACAGGAAATCCCTTCGGACTTAGTCCGGTCGACGATCACGAGTTATGCCGACCAACGGATCGAAACCATCAAGCAACAGGTCATGAGCCGTACAACGCTCTGGAAGATCGTAGAACAGTTCGACCTCTATAAGGATCAGAGGAAGGAATATCCGACTGAAGAAATCGTCAAGAGTTTTATCAAGAATATCGAGGTCGAAGTCATTAGTGCAGATGTCGTGGACAAGCGCACCCAGCATGCGACCAAGGCAACCATTGCTTTTACCGTAGCGTATCAGAATCAGTCTCCCGAATTGGCTCAAAAGGTGGCCAATGAGTTGACGAGCTTGTTCCTCGGAGAAAATCTCAAGACTCGTGAGCGGCAGGCTCAGGAAGCGGCATTGTTTCTCCAGCAAGAGGCGAATAACCTGGAAAAGCACATTAGCGAGGTCGAGGGAAAAATTGCTGTGTTTAAACAGAAGGCCGATGGTGCATTGCCGGAGTTGGTGGCGCTGAATCAACAATTGTTGAACCAAGCTGACCGCGAGTTGGTGGATATCGATCAACAGATTAGAGGTCTTGAGGAGCGGAAGGCCTATCTTGAAGGGGAATTAGCGACGATCAAGCCGAATACACCGATTATGTCGGTTACGGGGGAGCGCATTTTGGATGCTCCGGAACGCTTGCGGGCGTTGCGGGCCGAACATGCCGGCGCGGTAGCCAATTTCTCAGTCGACCATCCTGACATTATCAAGATGAGGCAAGAAATCGAGGCTTTGGAGAAAGAGAGTGGTGGGGGGGCTGATGCCGAAGAGGCTTCGAAGCGGTTGATTGACGCGCGTGCTGCATTGGTTGCGGATCTAGATCGATTGGGACATGAGCAGCCGGACGTCTTGCAAGCTCGGAGAAAAATTGCCGCGTTGGAACAGGAAGTCCGGCGATTGAAAGATGTACCACGGAAGACTTTCCAGCTGAAGCCGGAAAATCCTGCCTACATCAATCTGCAGGCTCAGTTGAATTCCGCAACGTCCTCTTTAGACGCCCTACGAAAATCCAGAACGGATATTAAGCGCAGGCTGCAAAGTTATGCTGCGCGTTTAGAACGAGGACCGGGGATCGAGCCGGAATATCTGGTACTGACAAGAGACCGTGATACTTCGTCTCAGAAGTATCAAGAGATTCGCTCACGATTACTGGAAGCCAAAGTATCCGAAGGTTTGGAAGTGCAGCGAAAAGGTGAACGATTCTCGCTCATCGATCCGCCAAGTTTGCCAGAGAAACCGCAGAAACCCAATCGACTGGTGATCGTGTTGCTGGGTTTTTTCATTGCTGTGGGTGGTGGTATTGGGTCTGGAATTGCCGTGGAGGAACTGGATCATTCGATTCGTACCCCTGACCAACTGGCCTCAGTCGTACAGCAAGTTCCCTTGGCAGTCATTCCCTTTATGCCGAATGAGGATGATTTTACACAGGCCGTCGCACATCGACGCCTTGTGAAGGGGGCGGGTGTCGGTGCCTTTGTTACGGTTCTGTTGTTCGTCCACATATTCGTGGTCCCGCTGGATGTGCTATGGTTTAGTACATTGAGACGGTTTGGAATCGGCTAATTGCTAGACGAGAGTATTATTATGGATCGGATACGGGCAGCGATTGATTTATACAAGGATTTGAAAGGGAAGCCTTCCTATGGGAGGGGACCGGTCACGGCGCAGGACCCACAGGTTCCTCAGGCCATCGTCTATACGCAAACGAAGTCGCTGGATATTTCTCCTTCGGTCTTGCGTCAGCGTCGGGTCATGGCTGCATATGACAAAGGCCCTTTCGTGGATGCCTATAAAATCCTTCGGACCCAGGTCATGCATCGGCTTCGAGAGAACGGATGGAATGTACTGGGGGTGACGAGTCCCGGATACGGTGAGGGGAAAACATTGACGGCTGTCAATTTGGCCGTGAGCCTCGCGATGGAAACGACCCAAACCGTGCTTCTCGTGGATTCTAATCTCCAGAGTCCGATGGTTCACCAGGCCTTTGGGTTGGGGAATTGTCCTGGCCTTGTAGACTATCTGTTGGATGAGCAGCCGGTTGAAGATTTATTGGTCCACCCTGGAATCGGACGATTTGTGCTCTTACCTGGCGGGCGTGCCATTTCGAATTCAACAGAGATTTTGACGTCGCCTAAAATGGTCGCATTGGTAGAAGAATTGAAGCACCGCTATTCCTCGCGTATCGTGATTTTCGATCTTCCACCATTGCTGCACACGGCTGATGTCTTGGCGTTTTCGCCCTATACGGATGCGCTATTGATGGTTGTTGAAGAGGGAAAGACGACCGGAGAAGAGCTGCAACGGGCACTCGCACTGGTGAAGAACTCACGACCGGTTCTCGGGACGGTATTGAATAAAGCAGGACGGTCGGAGCTGACTCCGGCGGGGATGAAAAGCTTGATGAATAGCCTACTGTTTCGATAACGGTTTATTCTGATATGTACGAGTCATTCTATCATCTTACGACTAAGCCGTTTGCGCTCTTGCCTGATACCAGTTTTCTCTATCAGGGGTCGGAGCATCAAACTGCCTATAGTCTGCTGGAATACGGCATCCTAAGCCAGGCTCCGTTTATGGTCCTCACAGGAGATCCTGGAATGGGGAAGACGTCGCTCCTTCAGAAACTGATCGCCGAACATGGGAAACAGCATAGAATTGGGTTGGTCACGAACGCGCGTTATGACATTGAGCATCTCTTACCCTGGATTCTCCTGTCCCTCGGACTAAGCACGAAGCGTCTCGATCCCGTTGAAGCGTATCATCTGTTTTCGGAGTTTTTACTTCAGGAGTCGAAGCATCGGCGGCGTGTGATTCTCATCGTAGACGAAGCCCAGAGTCTTGGGGTCGAATTGCTCGAAGAATTGCGGCTTCTCTCAAACATGAATGACGGCAAAACATTGAAGCTCCAAATTATTTTGTCCGGCCAGCCTGACCTCCATACCATCCTGCAGCGAATCGACATGACACAGTTCGCACAGCGAATTGTCGTGGACTATCACCTAAAGCCATTGTCTGAAACCGATACCGCCAATTGCATTCGTCATCGCATACAAATCGCCGGTGGCTATCCCTCTCTGTTTACGAATAAAGCCTGTGCGCTTGTGCATCGATTGAGTCGGGGGAACCCGCGACTCATCAACCAGATTTCCGATATTGCCCTGACGTACGGTTATGCGGAACAAGCGAAGGTCATTACTCGTAAGCTCGTGGCCCAGGCGGCTCTTGATCGCAGCAAGGGAGGGATTCTACCGATTGCTTCCCGAGAAGAGTTGATCGATCTAGCTGTTGCTCCACAGGATCCCACCGAACTCTCAGATCCTGTTCCCGTTGTGAATTTGGGTCTTGGGCATTCGAAGGTCGATCAGGCTCTCGAAAGCCCGATTGAATTGCCTGAACAATGCTATGAGCAAGGGATGGCCCTTAAGCATCAGGGACGATTGCGAGATGCTGTGGAGATGTTTCACGTAGCGGCTAGGGATAAGTCTCTGTGGCTCAAGGCTCATGCACAGGTTGGACTGTGCTACAGTCGTATGAAGGAACTCCATGCCGCGATCGAGGCATTTCGCACCGCGCTGAATGATGAAGCGGCTTCACCAAAGGACGTTGTCGAGGTTCTGTATTTTCTTGGGCGGAGCCTTGAATCTGATGGCCAGGTCGGGGAAGCGATGGACATCTACCAGCGTCTCAGCCAGATGAGTCCAGACTTCAAAGATGTTTCCACTCGTATGGTCCAATTAGACCCCAATTCTAAGCCAATAGCCAAACGCCGAGACAAGTCTGCTGCAGGGGAATCGTGGCTCAGTGGTGCGATCGACAATTTTCAACGGTTCTTGATCGGTACGCAGAAGTAGTGCCCTCCTCTCCATCTTTTTCTGGATATCTATATCGCTTGACTGACGTCTCCCCCGAAAACGACGGCAGCTAAAAAGTAGAGTAGGATGCTGGCTTCGGCGATCCTCGACGAAAGGAGTGGATCGATGAAGCGGTCACGATTCTCGGAAGAGCAGAT
>CAZOHW010000198.1:0-7847 GCA_964579525.1 uncultured Nitrospira sp.
GTGTGTTATCGCGGCTGGCGAGTTGGCTCATCTTGGACTCCGCTATGGCGATACCGCTCCCCCAACGGATTTTTCGTTTCATCGCTCCATGCAGCGGGATCTGGAGATGCTGAAGCATGTAGAGGAGCTCAAACCGGAGGAGTTCGCGCAATACATCCAGAAAGAACAGGACCAGCGGCGCATCTCCGGCTTCTCGCCCATCTATAGTCTGCTGCGATTGATCCAGGCGGAAAAGGGGCAAGTACTCCGCTATGATCGCGGCATTACCGACCAATACAACTCCACTGCAACTTACGCCAGCCTAGCATTTTTCTGATATGGCGACATTACTGAAGTATGGTCTGTTTTGTGAACGTGCAGGACGTGGTGCGGGTTATCTTTTCGATCTTTAATCGGTTTAACTTATGAAAGGAGCCAGCGCACCTTTCGGCAATTTCCGCAAGCAGCTTGACATCACCCTTGGCCGCAGTTTGTTCTGCACACCAGTCTACTAGCCACCGACAGGTATTCAACTGATCTATCCATTCTTTCCTGTCTTAAAGCGCCTAGAAATGCCAGCCGAGGCCGCCGACTGCGAATTGTGACTGATAACGTCCCATTACCCCCCCGGAAACTGACCCAATGGGGAAATTGCCAATATCGAAATCGACTTGGTTGTACTTCCATTCCGCGAACAGCGCAAGGTGCTCCGTCATCCTCCATCGTATGCCTGCCTTCGCAATGAGCCCCATGTTCGCATTGCTGTTCGCCGTCATATTACTCGCAGCGTCATGGAGGTGGAGGAAGTACACCCCCAATCCAGCCCCCCCATATGGCTCCAGGGAACCAATCTGATAACGGAACATAATCGTGATGGGGGCCCAGGTCGTGACTCGGACATTTTTGCCGGAGGTCACCTCGATGGAGGTGGGATTTCCTCCACCCTGACCAATCCCGACACTCTGCTGGTTCACATGCTGGGTCGATGAGTACGCCTCCATCTCGAATCCTAACCATTGCCATGCGGGATCGTCGAGATAATATCCAACCTTCCCTCCATACAGGGGCGAAGTATGAAGAGTGAGATTTTCGAAACCAAGGCCTGCGCCAGGACCTGACGTCTCGCTAAGGTGATGGAAGCCACCTCCAAAGGTGCCTCCTCCCTGCCCTGCGATATACCACTCAGCCTGGGCTGGGCGATTGAAGAGTAGCAAGACAAATATTGCAACGGCAAGCCAGTAGAATCCAATGGCAGAATGTAATCTACTCATGTGGCCCCCTTATCTTCTGAACTCGTTTGGTGACAGGGTTAACGTCTTCATGCTGCCGCATATGCCGGATTCAGCACGTTTGCACCATTTCCTAGAGATTAGCCGTCTGGGAACACCCACTCAATTACACAGATCATGCGCACGTAGGATCTTCACCCAAAAAGCACGCCTGGTGCAGATCAAGCGCCCTGTGAAGAAGAATACAGGACTCTATTCAAAATCCAACTACGGAAGCTACCTGGTCAACCCTCGATATTACCTGTAGATCCTTGGGGGCTGACCCTGATTAATCCTCCATATTGCCTGTAGACCATTTGGGGCTAATGTTCAGCAAGGGTGAGACCAGAGCTCGTTCAGTCGGAAGCTTCGCACTTGAGTCATATTCTCGGAGGGTTAGACGAAATGGGAGAAACGTCGAGCAAAAGGATTGGCATCCGCCGATATTAACAGCAATGATCGATTCTATCTTGATCCGCATCAAGAGCGGCCGCATAATTGCCCATCATAAAAAGGATTTTGAATATGATATCGGAGTGCAACGATGCAATACCGCCTTGTGACTCGTATGATGCTCATGTTCCTCTTATATGGAATGGAGGCGCTTGTCGTTGAACCGGCAGTTGCTGAATCAACAGTGGGAGATGATCTGCAACGACAGCTGCAGGTGGTACTAAGCCAGAAAAATGAACACGTATCCGATCCTGAATACCTTATTCGCTTGGCCGACCTCTATCTTGATCTGGGTGATGATGACTCCCTCTCAATGTCCAAGCGAAGAGACGCTTATGAAGAAGGGGCGAAAGTTGCACGACAGGCTATGGAACTCCGCGAGCAGAATGCCCATGCCCATTACCTGTATGCGGCAAATTTAGGGAGTGCGACACAGCTCAAGGGCACAATGGCGTCCGCGCTGGTCGTCCAGGATTTGAAGCGCCACGTGACACGGGCATTGGAGTTGAATCCACATCATGCGCAGGCCTCTCATATGATGGGAATGATACTGGAAGAACTGCCGTGGTTCTTAGGCGGGGATGCTGAGGGCGCGATCACATACTTGCGGCAAGCCGTGGCCTCCGACCCGACAGATTGTCATGCGCGCCTCGATCTGGCGAAGGCCTACATGAGGCGCAAGGATCGGAACTCCGCCCGGCGAGAGCTTGAGACGATTTTGCAACAACCGCTGGCACCGGGTGCATCCCTAAGCGAAAGGCGCCACAGGGAAGAGGCGGGACAACTCCGAGACTCTCTTAATAATTCTTAGGGCGATTGTCTGAGGAAAATATACACATGTGGCCCAATCGCCTGAACCTCTTCGAAATCTTTAAGGCTACGACTCTGGGCATACTGGCGGTGCTGTTGCTTTCGGTCGGCAGTGCTACCCACCCCACCACAATCAGTGCCTATCTCTTGTCCTTTGCCAGCATGGTGCTTCAGGGAATCGAGATTCTCGCTCCCTCATTCTCGTCGGATACTCATGACATCAAGTACCGAACGCTTCTCTTGCGTCTCAGTACTCTGGCTCAGCTGCTCTTGGCGTCGGCTCTTGTGGCTGTCACGGACGGAAGCGGAAGTATCTATGAGCTGGTGTATCTCTTACCGATTGTTTCGGCAGCCACCAAACTGCCGGGGCGAGACGTGGCTCTCGTGGTCGGTGCTGCCGTGATCGCCATGATCGGTTTTATCGTGGCAGGTGAAACGTTAGAGCCTTCTGTCGTCCACGTCAAGGCGTTTCAAGATGCTGTCGCTGCGGTGGCCTATTTCACTATGGCAGGGTTGCTGGTCTATTTTCTTGCCGAAGGAGAACGAAAACAACGCAAGCAATATCAGGATCTTGCAGAGGCGCTAGCCGACAGCAACCGTGAGTTGACTATCGCCCAAGCCCAATTGCGCGAACGTTTGAACCAAGTCACCAAAATGGAAGAGCGCCTACAGGAGACCAGCCGGATGGCCGTGCTCGGCGAAGTGGTCGGCCAAATTGCTCACGAAGTTCGTAACCCCCTCGGCATCATTAAGTGTTCAGCCGAAATGCTGGCTGAGAGAATAACGGACATTTCCACAAAACGGCACATTGCCGTGCTGCTGGAAGAAACCGCTCGACTCAACAACGCCGTGGAGGGGGTTCTTCGTTTAAGCGCACCTTTGACGATGAGAAAAGCCTCTGTTGATGTCTCCACACTCCTCGACAGCGTCATACAGCTCTCTTCTGCATGGTCTCTCCCGCCGAATGTGCGCGTTGAAGCGGCAACCGTGCCGCCGAAAGTGATGGTGACAGGAGACTATGATCTTCTGCATCAGGCGTTTGCGAATCTTGTCCGGAACGCCTGTCAGTCCATGTCATCCGGAGGGATCGTGAGAATCTCTGCCACGATCGAGGCCGATGGTCAATGGTTGGGCATTTCAGTCGTTGATACCGGAGTGGGGATGACGGAGGAGGAGTTGAAGCGGTTGGGCGAGCCGTTCTTTACGAAGCGCAGGGGAGGTATCGGTCTCGGATTCTCGTTGGCTCGTAGGGTGATCAGTGAGCATGGGGGAGAGGTACAGGTAACCAGTCAACAAGACAGAGGGACGAAGGTTGGAGTCTTCCTTCCGATCTCCAGGATCGTGTCCGAACAGCAATTGGCCGGTGTCATCGGGCGAGGGATGGACTGATGGCTACCATTTTGGTCGTCGATGACGAAAAGAACTATCTTTGGATGCTCGACGAACTGCTTCGGGGAGAAGGGTTTGATGTCGTGACGTGTGAAAAGGGGTCGGACGCGCTCGTCATGTTGCGTGACGCGACGATCGACGTTCTGCTCACGGACCTTCGTATGGCCGAAATGGACGGACTGGCTATTCTCGATAAGGCGCGTGAGATGTCTCCCGCGACGACTCCATTATTAATGACTGCCTATGGGACCATCGAGCGGGCGGTCGAGGCCATGAGACGAGGCGCCTACGATTTTATTGTGAAACCGTTCGAGAGTGCCGATCTCATTCATACCATCCGCAGGGCGATCGAGCGCAGCGCGCTTGTCCGAGAAAACCTTCGCCTTTCCCGCTCGCTGGCTCAAGAGTTCCGCCCGGACCGTCTCATCGGAACGAGCACAGGGATAACGGGAGTCTGGACCAAAATTCATCGTGTTGTGGACTCAAAGAGCGCCGTCTTAATTTGCGGTGAGAGCGGCGTGGGGAAGGAGTTGGTCGCCCGGGCGATTCATTTCAACGGTCCCCGCCGCGGTCGTCCGTTTTTGGCTGTGAATTGCAGCGCCTTGACCGACTCACTGGCCGAAAGCGAGCTGTTCGGACATGAAAAGGGAGCCTTTACCGGGGCGTTGTCGCGTCATCTTGGGATTTTTGAACAGGCTGACGGTGGAACACTGTTTCTGGATGAGATCGCCGATCTTCCTATGCCGCTTCAAGCCAAGCTGTTGAGGGTGCTGGATAGTCAAGAGGTCAGACGGGTAGGGAGTGAACGGACGTTCCATGTGGATGTTCGCATTTTGGCCGCGACCCATCGCGATTTACGATCGGAGGTCAAACAGGGACGGTTCCGTGAGGATCTTTTCTTTCGACTCAACGTGGTACAGATCGATATTCCCCCCCTTCGCGAACGGTCAGACGATATTCCGCTCCTGGCGGAAACCTTTCTTCAAGAATTTGCGCGAGAAGGAAAGGCGCGCGGGAAACAATTCTCACCGGCGACCATTGAGTTGCTGAAACAATACAGGTGGCCGGGTAACGTGCGTGAGTTGCGAAATGCGATTGAACACGTGGCGCTGATGGCACAGGACCATGACATTCAACCGGACGATTTCCCGTTGGAACTTTCGGCGACGGGAAAATGGGAACAGGCATTCGATCGCTTCTTGCCTGCCGATGCGCCGCTCAACTCGACTCTCAAGGCGGTCGAGCGGTTCATGATCATTCGTGCCCTGACTCATGCTGGTGGCGTTCAAGCGAGAGCTGCCGATGTATTAAAGATCAGCCGCAGTCTGCTTCAGTATAAGCTGAAGACGCTCACCGATTTTCAGGTGGACCCCTCAAGTAAGTAGTAACGCTCGTCCAAATATTTTGATCGCGGTTCAAATTCTTTAACAAACTCCACCATATGTTTTTCATCGGTTCGTGACTTTGCCACGCAATCTGTTGAATTGTAATGTTTTATCTTCTGTGCATCAGGAGGCGTGGTTTTTGCGTACCCAATAAAAAAATCTGTTCATCGCTGGATGAACCAGTTTGAAGGGGGGAGTCCTGAAGATCACGCGGATGGTGCTGGCATTTTTTTGTGTCCCGGGGCTCTTGTGGCTTTCATTTCTCTCCGATGTTGCAGCCTCGGTGAAAGAGGGAGCGGATCACGAACAAACGCTTCTGGCTTCGGACCATTCGCCCTCTCATCAATCTGCCCAGCGCGAAACTCCTTTCGAATACGCCTCAGAAGATCCCGAGGTCGCCTATTCGCTCTTCATGCATCATAGCTCAGGAGGCATTGTATTAATGCTGGGTGTATTCCTATTGTTCAATCGGTTATCGCTTTTCCGCAACGATTTCTTGACGGTAGCCATCAGCTGCACATGGATATTGCTTGGCACGTTTGTGTTTATCAATGGGGATCCAGAAGGATGGCCGGTTGGTCCAGCCGGATTCATTGGGAGTTTTGATATGCCAACGACGAGTGAATGGATTCAGCACAAGTTGCTTTCGTTGATTCCTATAGTGATGGGCGTCTATGCGTTCTTGTGCAGGAATGTTCTGCCAAGCATTGTCTGGAAATATGTCCCAGTCGGTATAGCATTGGTAGGGTGGATTCTACTCCTGGTGCATCAGCATGCAGATCATCCGGGTTTTGACGTTGTCAATATTCAGCACCGGATCTTTGGCCTCACCATTTTGGTGATTGCCGTTGGTTTGATGGTTGAGCAGTGGAAATATGTAGTATGGAAGTCGAAATCATTGTTGGTGCCATTTGGGGTCCTGCTCTTGGGACTTCAACTTGTCCTGTATGTGGAATAGTGTAAGGAGATAAGGAGTGAGCGAACTGTCTTTTCTCCAATGGGTTTGTCTGATCCCTGTTTGTGTGGGCTTGGTTTACAGTCTTGTATGCCTGTTCTGTGTGCTCACTGTTCGAACACAGGCTGCAGTTCTCCGGAAGGTACCGATCGGGGGCTGGCCGGCCGTTACGATTCTGAAACCAGTGCACGGGCTTGAAAAGAATCTGGAACAGAATCTCAGAAGCGCTTGCCGGCAAGATTACCCATGCTACCAAGTCGTCTTTTCCGTGCAGCATGAGCATGATCCTGCGATTTCTATCTTGAGAAAACTCCAAGCTGAATTTGGTCCAGAGCTCGTCACGCTCGCTGTTGAAAACCATCAAGTCGGGGGCAACGGCAAGATCAACAACCTCATCGGTGGCTTGGCCTACGCACGGCATGAAATCCTCGTTGTTAGCGATAGTGACGTGTTGCTGCGACCAGATTATCTGAAGGTGATCGTGGCTCCGTTGGAAGATCAGAACGTCGGATTTGTGTGTACGTTGTACAGAGCCGTTATGGCTGATTCGTGGTTCGAAAAATTGGAGTTACTTACGATCAATGCCGAGTTGACTCCCAATATCATATTTGCGTGGGTGACTGGTTCGGCCAAGTTTTGTTTAGGGGCGTCGACTGCCGTTCGAAGATCGACGCTCGATGACATCGGCGGCTTGGTCAGCCTGGCTGACTATTTGGTTGAGGACTATGAAATGGGCAGACGCATCTGGTCGCAAGGGAAGCGCATGGTCTGCGTGCCGTATTTTGTCGATACGATTGTCGATCTCAAGAGCGCCAAGGCCTGGTGGGACCATCTGGTGTATTGGGACCAGAACAATCGCGCCGCCAGACCTGGGGCCCTGTTTTCCACGATCATCCTTCGCTCTGTTCCATTCGCAGTCCTATTTGCCTTGGCAACGATTGGATCATCGATCGGCTTCATGGTGATGGCAGGGGCGATCGCTGTCCGTCTGGGAGTCGCTGGAATCGTGATGCGCTGGGGGTTGAACGATCCTGAAGGAGTCCGTGCTTTGTGGTTGGTGCCGGTTCGCGATCTGGCGGCGTTGGGGTCGTGGGTATTGGCGTTCACAAAACGAACCACCGTATGGCGCGATACGAAGTTTCTGTTGACCACGGATGGTCGGCTCGTTCCTCAGAAAGGTGCGGCGTGCGACGACTCATTGTCACGGGCGATGACTTCGGCCTCGCAGTCCCGGTAAACGAGGCAATTGAAGAGGCGCATAGGAACGGCATCCTCACGACCGCCAGTTTGATGGTCGGGGCGGCTCATGCGGCTGACGCAATTGAACGGACCAAACGGCTTCCCACGCTCAAGGTGGGGTTACATCTTGTTATCGTGGAAGGTCGGCCGATTCTTGATCCCGCTGAGATTCCCGACCTCGTCGACGAACAGGGAATGTTTTCAACCCGGTTTTTCCGAGCCGGACTCAAGTTTTTCTTTCATCCGGGCATCACGAGTCAGCTGGAAGCCGAAACGCGGGCGCAATTTCAAGCCTTCAAGCGAACGGGGTTGGCACTCGATCACGTGAATGCGCACAATCATTTGCATCTCCATCCGACCGTGCTGCGC
>CAZOHW010000199.1:0-7802 GCA_964579525.1 uncultured Nitrospira sp.
TTCAGCTCTGTCCATCGAAGAACGGCTTCGGGTGTTGAAACGGTTATACGAGGAGGGGCTGATCACGGACGAAGAGTATCAGGCCAAAAAGCAACAGCTTCTAGAGCGGTTCTAAGCGAATTGTTGCGCTGCTGCGGGCTACGAGATTATTTGGCCGGTACTTCACTTGAGACCTCTTATCGCACTGCATAACAGAATACACCTATGCGAATTTACATACGTCCACCACCCCAACGGAAATTACGAACATGGCCTTCCGGGTTGGCGCAATCCGCGATCAAACCCGCAGTCGCGAGAAAAGAGGATTGATCAGGTATCGCGGCAGGGTATTACGGACCCGGACCCCCAAATAGGGGGCAAGCTGGGATTATCTACACACTTCAATACATTGAGACATGGATGGAGGGACATATCATGTTCGAGAACTGTAAATATAGGAAAGCCTCATTCCCATTAGCTCTACTTGTCGGTAGTTTGCTCGCCGCTGTGATACCTCTGGGATCGGCGACGGCGGAAGATTCCAGCCCCTATCTCATAGGGCACTGGAAGCTGCATGATCATTTTTCGGATTTTAAGCCCACTGGCACTACGATAGTGACCGAGGATACTGAGTTCGTCTTCCTCAACCCGACCCAACAAACACTGACACTGGAATATGCCTTTTTCGACGAGGACGGGACGTTTTGCGGCTGCGATCGTGATACCCTTAAGCCTAATGGACTTACCCGGTACACGATGTTAGCGGAACAACAGGGCGGGTTTTTGTCGAGGAAACTCTGCCCGACCCAAACCGATGGGACGCTGAAGACGATCGTATTTCAAAATGGCGGGCACCCCACGTTCCCACCCAGCGGTGAGCTACAGGCCGGTTACCAGATCAATCTTTTTAAAGGCAACGGAAGAACCGAATCACCGTTATTGGCTGTTCCCATCAACGGAGTGACATTTGTCGAAGAACAATTCATTCATGCCGCTTGCGTTTCCGTCCTTGGCCAATAGGTGACCCCTGGGCTGGGCGAGGCAGGCGCTGTATGAAAGACTTTGCAGTGCCTGCCACGGAACTCAAGGAAACGCGGTGCGCTAGCGGTTCAGGTGGTCAGACCTCCACTCGCTGATCTGACCCCTTCGGAGATCAGAAACAAGCCTCACGCTGAATTGGTTCAGACCATTCAAAACGGAAAGCCGCCGACCCCAAAGTCAGTCGTTAAAGGAGGACTTTCTGATCAGCAGCGCCCCGTCTGATCCTCTCGTTCCCATGATCCAATCATATGCGTCATCATGCGCGAATCGTTGAGGGTATTTGCATTGTGGCTCGCTTCTTTGGTCGGAATGGCGTAAGTTGTCGAGCGCATGCCGATTCCCGAGTTCATCAAGTCCCTCCGTGCAAAAATCGGCACGGATTTGTTGCAAGTACCGACGGCGATGGTCCTAGCGTATGACGACCAGGGGCATCTGTTGCTCGTCAAGGATATGGCGTCAGGGTTATGGGGGGCGCCGAGTGGGATTATCGATCCCCATGAGCTACCGGCAGATGCGGCGGTACGGGAAGTCTGGGAAGAGGCTGGGGTATTCGTCGAACTTACACAGATGCTCGGCGTTTTCGCGGGCGAGCATTTCTCCGGGGTGTATCCGAATGGTGACCAGCTATCTGTAGTGGCCACCGTGTTTGCGGCGAGGATGATCAGCGGGACGCCGCGAGCCGACCAGGAGGAGACCTCCGACGCAAGGTTCTTCCATCCGGCTGAGATCGAGCAACTTCCCTGTTACTCCCATTTCCAGGTGATCCGTCATGCTATCAGCCAATGCCCATCCCGCACCTACTTCAAGCCAGCCACCTGGCGCCCTCAATGCCAATAAACAGCTTGACGCTGAACTGTCGTGTTGTTCAGAGGCCCAACCATCAAGAGGTCAGGTCAGTTGAACTACGTATTCCTTTTATATTGGGTACCTCGGCTATAAATCCAACGTCCGGTTGGGATGGTTGAACTCTTCCCTCTGGGGCGGTATGGTGAACCTAGATGTATCCACTAATGGATGACACAATGCACGACCTCAGACATTGAGATGGTTCTGACGAGCCTGCGAGGTACACGAGCTCTCAGCCTTAATGGGATCAAAAACGATATCCGCAGCGAGGTGATCTAAGTCACCGCTGAACACCAGTCACAACGATATTTATCCACTTCAACAAAGGAGTACCACTCATGGCAGACGTCACAGACCAGATCACCAAAGCGTTAGAACATTTCAAGCAGCAACGGGATGAATTGCAGGTCCAGCTTCATCTTGCAAAGGCGGAGGCCAAGGATGAGTGGGCCCGTCTAGAGAGTCAGTGGGACGACATCAAGCCTAAGCTGGAAGCGGCACGGGACGAAGCTGGGAAGACGGCCGAATCAGTCGGGGCTGCACTGGGGTTAGCGATCGACGAATTGAAGAAGGGCTACGAGCGGCTGCGAAGTCGACTCTAAGGATGGCGGCGTACCCGCGGTGATGAGCGATTCAAGGGGTCTGATTAGTTCTTGGTTTAAGTGAAGTAATCAGACCCCATACCTGTTCCCCCTTTCCCCGCCTATCTTCCAACCATCTCCTCCTTGTTCAGTGCCTGAGACGTTTTGCCGATATTGCTTGTCGGAGAGCCGAGCTTTGCTAGAGTCCAAGTGAAGCATACTGTATTGTCGGTCACAGTACCTTCTTCTATCTGAGCAGGAGAAGAGCGATGGCGCAAAGCTGCCTGGGTGTGGTGGTAACGACGGTATTATTGACCTGCTTGGTTGCGTTAGGCGGGGAATTGCTCCGGTGGGTCGATGACGCGGGGATCACGCATTTCGCCCGATCACTGGAATCGGTTCCCCCAAAATACCGAAGCCAGGTGAAGCCAGAGAGCATTCGTACCGACCGCCAGTCGGGCGTGCCGTCCGCGCAGCGGCCGAATCCATCTCTTCGGATGCCGGAGCCGGCAGTGGTTAGTGGAAAAACCACCAAGCTCAATGCGTACGAAGTTCCCTTCCAAGCTTATGAGGGTAACGCGCAACGGGTGATTGTCTCCGTGACATTCAACGGGTCTGTGACCGTCCCCATGTTGATCGATACCGGTGCACCCGGTGTGATGATCTCTCCAAAGGTTGCGAATCGACTGGGTTTGTTTGGAAATGACGAGGGCATGGTGGTCACTGCAGCTGGGGGAATCGGCGGGCAGGTGCCTGCTGTACGAACGTTTCTTGACACGGTTCAGATGGGAGGAGCTAAGGATACGTTCATTCCAGCGACGATTACTAACTCGATTTCTCCCTGGTTCGAAGGACTCATTGGTATGGTCTTCATGTCGAAGTATTCGTTCAAGATTGATTCAGTGCGAAATGTGGTGGTGCTCGAGGAGGTACAGCTGGATCCAGTCGCTCCTGGGGGGCGCAGTGAGCGATGGTGGCGGAGTCAATACCAGGAACTCCACGCCCTACGCGAAGCATGGGAGCAGTATGCGTCCCGTGGTGGTTTGGATGAACAGAGACACGCATTTGCCAAGAACCAGGTGGCCGAGGCAGAAAAACTCCTGGGCAGGCTCGATCGACAGGCTAGCCTACATTCCGTTCCTCAGACCTGGCGATGACGGTTTCATAGCGGATATCCTCATTTGAAAATCCCATCTGACAGCTCTCACAACCATCCGACTGGATTTCTGTTTCAGATGTGTTGCAGGAGTGATCGTGTCTCTACGCTCGCCTCAAACGGTGGTGTGATCGGTTGCTGTAGCCGGTCACTCCAAGATCTTCATTGCGAAGGATATCGGACTATCTCCATAATGTTCTGAATCGAGACCACACATGGGCTACTGCCAACCGTCTATGAGCTATGGTACGGTGCATTTTTCACTGGAGGGACTATGGCGGTGTTCAGACGGCCGGAACTAGAGAAAGACAATCCAATTGCACCACAACCTTATATCGGTCCGCGTCGACGGCTGGCGATGGCTCGCGCGGCGGCATTGGGCAAGCGGACTGAAGTCGGTGATATCCAAGAAACGTTGCAGACACTCACAGAGGCGGCCTCTCGCTATGTGACGGCATTGCCGAAAGGAAAGAAAGCAGGGGCACAGTATAAGGCGTTATGCGAGGCCGTTGCACAAGCG
Source organism: uncultured Nitrospira sp. (assembly GCA_964579525.1). Lineage (GTDB taxonomy): Bacteria > Nitrospirota > Nitrospiria > Nitrospirales > Nitrospiraceae > Nitrospira_D. The sequence continues at coordinate 4,124 of CAZOHW010000199.1, forward strand.
AAGCGGGTATTATCGACCGATGATCGCCTCACCGTCTCAGGCAGGAAGAAGTCGTAGCGAATGGGTATTTTGCTTCTGACTCTGCTGATGTGAATCTCGAGCGATTCATCCTCGTATCAATAGGGAGTAAGGCGTTCTGTTAGGGGGGTTGATGAGACGTATAGTCGGTCTACTCGGTAGTGCCATGTTCCTCTTGTTCTTACCTGTCGGCTGCGGGATCATCAAGGTGACGGAGTGTGGTCGTGATGGACAGGCTGCGATCCAAGAGATACTGTAGTTTGGTACTAAAACGCCATCGGATCATGTGACGCCAGATGAGTGGATGCAGTTCCTCGCTGAGGTGGTCACGCCACGATTCCCGGAAGGGTGGTCGTCCTGGCAAGTGTCAGGACAATGGCGTTCAGCCGCCGGACAGATCATTCGCGAACCCTCGTATGTGGTGAGTCTGATTCATCCTGACGATCCGACGGCGAACAGAGCTGTTCTGGAGACCACGGCGGCCTATAAGGCTCGATTTCAGCAGGAAGCCGTGCTGCGCGTCCGATCAGCGACTTGCATGGCTCTATAATCCCCTATTTCGGTCACCAAACTTTTCTCAGACTGTCTCCTCAGTCTTCATGGTATGGAATGTCCAATCCATCCTGTTGCAAATACTGAGAAGGGCCTGGTGTCGAAGGTCATAAAACACGATTTAGATTCTGGGCTTCCGCTTCGTGAAACCAGTGGGGTTTGTTAGAGCTCTCAGTATGAAACTCGCACTCCAGCCTTGTCTATTTCAGCTGCCTCCGGCACACCCAATGCGATGACATGTCAGCTTCTTACCGATTTGGAGTCCAGGGACGTGGTAAGCGGTTGATACCGTCCAGTGCGGCGACTTTGTAACATTCTGCCAGAGTCGGATAATTGAAGACCGTGTCGATGAAGTACTGGATTGGACTACGATGAGCGATGATGGCCTGACCGATGTGGATCAGCTCCGTCGCTCCTTCGCCGATGATATGGACGCCGAGCAATTCGTAGGTCTGCCGGTGAAACAAGAGCTTGAGCATGCCGGTTTCGTCACCCATCAGCAGCCCCCGGGCGATTTCTTTATAGTAAGCGGTGCCCACCGCATAGGGTATTCCGGCCTGAGTGAGTTCTTCCTCGTTCCGTCCTACCATGGAGATTTGCGGAATGGAGTAAATGCCGTAGGGCAATAATGAGTTATCGGTGTGATTCGGTTGGCCGAAGGCGTTGCAGGAGGCATGGCGGCCTTGTTGCATGGAGGTTGAGGCAAGGGCTGGAAAGCCGATGACGTCGCCGGCCCCATAGATATGCGGAACCGCGGTCTGGAAGTGTTCGTTCACGTTCAGGCGACCCCGATGGTCCGGTTTCAATCCCGCCGCTTCCAGGTTAAGGCCTTTCGTCGCGCCGACCCGGCCGATCGCATACATCAGCGTTGATGCTTGGATGGGCCTGGCGTGTCGTAAACCGACATGGATGGAATTGTCGGGCGCCTTCTTAATCTCGAGAACTTCTTCGTTGTGGTATAGGGTGACGCCGAAGTCTTTCATCTGTCGCTGGAGCCTGTCGATGATCTCGGCATCGGCAAACGCTAACAGACGAGGACCTTTATCGATGAGGGTGGTGGGAATACCTAGGGCGGCGAGCATGGAGGCATACTCTGTGCCGATGACCCCGCCTCCGACGATCACGATCGAGGAGGGAAGGCGTTTGAGAGTCAGGAGCTCGTCCGTATCGATGATGAAGGAGTTGTCGAACGGGATCTCGGGTGGGCGGCTCGGTTCTGTGCCGACGGCGATGACGATGAAATCTGCCGTATGTTCGCTCGAGCCGCTCCGGTGTTGGATGAGGAGACGGTGTGGATCGAGAAAACTGGCTAATCCGAAAATCATATCGACCCGGTTCCGAGCCATCTGATCGTGCACGACCTTGATTTCGTTCGTGATGACGTAGTTGGCATGGCGGACGAGTTCTTCGATGTGAACCGTTTCCTTGAGTCGGTATGGGGTGCCATAGACGCTGCGCTGTGGAATTCCTGAAAAATAGAGCACGGCTTCGCGCAGGGCTTTGCTCGGAATCGTGCCGGTGTTGATGCAGACGCCACCGACGACTTCCTTCTTTTCGATCAAGCCGACCTTTTTGCCGAGTTTGGCCGCCTGCACTGCGGCCTTTTGACCGGCCGGCCCCGTGCCGATGACGAGTAAGTCGTAGTGTGCCATGAGTGCTCCAAAGAACTGAGGCTACGGTTGAGGTTCAGGAAAAAGTGAATGCTTCCGGTCCAAGCACAACAATAACATGACCCTTAACATGTACTTTCACCTGGTTCACCTTCGTGTTCCGTCACCAATCGACGGGTGGACTGAAGGTTTCTTCAATGTCCGGTAGTTGGGTGAGCTCAGGGGCGAGTTGGGGATCACGAAGCCTGTTCATTGGGTGGACGACCATGAGGGCTCTGGTTTTCCCTTCCCTGGTTCTCGCTCTACGTATAGCCAAGAAACCGAGGCCGGTCCCGGACCGACACCATTTTCACTAAGTCTCGTATGGAGAGCACGCCGACAATCTTGCCGTTCTCACTGACAGCTAAATGGCGTACACCCTGTTCGGCCATGACTTGACTGGCATCGCGAATCGTACGATTGACATCAATGCTCAGCAGAGGAGAGCTCATCACAGTGCTGACACGGGTCTTGCCTGGATCCTGCTTGGCGGCGAGCCCCTTTCGGACCAGGTCGCTTTCGGTTACAACGCCGACGAGCTCGCCGGCTTCAAGCGTCAACAATGACCCGATGCGTCTCTCGCTCATTTGCACCGCGGCCGCCAAAATGGACTCTTCGCTGCCGATCGTAGCGGCCGAGGTCGCCATCAGGACGCCAAGTGGTCGGTACACCCCGTCGAGCTCGATGACGGGGCCGCTCTCGGCCTCCACAAACGATCGCACCAAATCCCGTACTGAAATAACTCCGACGATCTCCCCCCCCTCCATCACGCAGAGGTGACGGACATGGTTGCCTTCCATCACATGACTGGCATCCAACATGGAGCGTTCTGCCGCGATCGTCAAAGGTGGGCAGCTCATCACACGATCCATCACCGTGACCGCCGGATCCACTCCCTTCGCAAGCACTTTCCGGACTAAATCCGTCTCCGTCACAATCCCTATCGGTCCTCGCTTGGGATCGCCGGACTCCACCAACACACAGCCGATACGCCGAGCACCCATCCGCTCGGCAGCCAGCGTGGCCGTCATCTCTTGTGGAACCATCTCCAGGTAGCGATGCATAAAATCCTTGACAGCTCCGCCTCTAGACTCAAGCATCGCAACTCCGTGTTCCTGGGAACAGATCACCTTCTGTTCACCATAATAGCCCGGGGCGTCTTCACCCCGATGCTCTCGCAAACACTATACCTGATTGCGTCAGCACGTGCACGCACAGGATCTGGCCGACATGAACTCAAGAGCGATAGTCTATAGTCCGACTGGTCCGTGACTGGCGTTTCCTCGGCGGCGGCCAATGGTTCGAATCACAGACTTGATGCCGTATGGTGAGCCTCTGAGCCCGCCTCGCCGACTCCGTGAGGCATGCGAGGCGAGAACGCTACTGGCGGACTTTTTCGGCACCCTGCTAGGAGTCTGTCCGAGTAATTATGATGAGTGACTGTCCATAGCGATTTTCTG
>CAZOHW010000200.1:0-702 GCA_964579525.1 uncultured Nitrospira sp.
GAACCGGACAGTCTTTGGCAACCTCTCGCTGACACTCTTCGGGAGACTTCCCCGCTTTCACACAGTCTGCCATCTTCTGGTACATCTCCGCCATGTCCTTTCGCAACTCCGGCGATCCCTGGTCTGGCTTGTCTTCTCCGACGCTCAGCGAAGAAACACCCAGCACGGCAGAGAGCAGAACGACTGTGAAAATGTGTCCGTGAGTCAGCATGGCGCGGCTCCTTTCACTGTCGGGCCTTACTTTTGACTCTGAGTCATCATCCCCAACAAGACCCGATGTTGATCATGCGTGAGCACGTTCGTGGCTTCCCCCACCGCTCGGATGAAATTCAGACGTTGCTCGGCCCGGAGCTTCTCGATCTCGGCGATTTTCGCCCGAATCTGGCCCAGATCAGGCTGGTCGGCGCCCGTCAGCAGATACAGTTCTTGCTCGGCTTGATCAATGCCGCGTTGCTGCGTCGCGCGGTCCAGCAGGGCCTTCTCCTTCAGCCGATTCAGCTTCATTTGCTGCTCGGGAGTGAGCGCGAGCTGTTGCGCATGATCCAGGAAAAACCCCGTGGCCCCGACGTGGTACAGGTGAGAGGCTCCCGGCTGCCCCGGTAGAGCGGAAGGCATGCCTCTCATGCCTCCTATCCCACCAGCGGGGTGCATCCTGCGACCCATCCTCCCGCCCATTTCCCCCATGCCCATTCCACCGCCACC
>CAZOHW010000200.1:802-7796 GCA_964579525.1 uncultured Nitrospira sp.
CCCGGAGGACATGCCGCCCATCTCGCCTTCCCCCATCATCCCCATGCCACCCATCTCGCCCCGGTGCTCCATCATGCCCATTCCACCGCCACCCCCGGAGGACATGCCGCCCATCTCGCCTTCCCCCATCATCCCCATGCCACCCATCATGCCCCTGCCCATCATGGGCGAACCGGCGCTTGATCTGCGGAGAGCACCGGTCTGCTGTTGGGCCGCCTGGAGCTCAGCCACTTGCGCCCGCAACTCCGCGATCTGATCGAGCAGGGCTTGCTGCTCTTGGGAAGGCGTCTTCTCACGTGGCCCCGAGCCGGGAGAAGCGGTCTGCCCCATGCTGACGGATGGACTTACGAGCATCAGCGCCATCACTGCCGGCGCGATGAGATGCAAGACCCGATTGATCAGGAGCAGTCTGTTGTGTGTCATGGCACGACTCCTTTCTTGAACGGTGGAATACTCTTTCGCCTTCTTCATAGCGCTGCACCGGCTCGCACTCTCTTGGTCGACATCAAGGCTCCAAGCCGTTATGGAATCACCAACTGTCTTGCGTGTCAGCGTGCTGCGCCAGCTCAATCCGACACGACCTCCGCGTCTTGAGCATCGCGTTGAGGATGGTCAGCAGTTTCCGCATGCAGGCCGTCAGCGCGAGTTTCTTGGCCTTGCCGGCCTGCCACAGGCGACCGCCATCCACGCTCACTTCGACCTTCGTGATCTGTCCTCGGCCACTCCATGCGAGTCCCCGAATTCATAAAAGCCGGGTTGAATCTGTTGTTGGCCTGAGAGAGATGCGATGACCGACTTGGCCTCCATCACCAACGAGAATTGATAGGCTCTCCCGTCCGGCATCAAATCGGTATACTTGGCCGTTTCCCATCATGTCATAAAGCTCGCCCTTCGGCAATTACTGTGAAAGCCATAGAGCTGAGTTCGTCCGTGTGATGGACTTTGGACACGCTGTCTCCCAATGGACAAACTGTCAGGGCGTAACGGAGCTGCCCCTCTATTCGTGCATGAACACAATGAGAATGTGGTGTGCCCGCATCAGTGCTAAGGAGCCTCTCCAAGGAAGATAACAACCAATTGCGCACCAATGCCGATCTGTGGATAGATACAACTTATACAGGGGTGAGGCCCGGCTTCTTGTGAGGGAAGACCTCGACGAGGTACCGCCTGTGGTTTAGTTGTCGGGCCGGAGCCCTAACAGCAGGAAGGAGATCTGGAGCTGCCAGCATCGTGTCTTACGCTGAAGTGAAAAACCCAAGAAGTGGCAGTCACGCGCACACGTTTGGACGACACGACGACGAGGAAGCAAAAATTGGCGTGACATTCCCTGGGTAAGCATTATCAGGCAGCTATCCCATTTTTGGTTTCCCACAAACACAAGTTGAAACAGGCAACCCTCACGTCTCCGCCGCTTGGAGCGCATCCCGTAGAGGTTGAATCGTCAAGGGAGCATTGCCTTCACTCCGGTTGTTGACAAGGACGTACGTCTTTCGCTTCTCTTTTATTGCTTTCTGCACCAGTTCCACGCTTTCTCGTCCCATCTCCGGAAGCTCTTCCACAATCTTGGCGTACGGCTTGGCTCGTTTCTTCGCCGTTTCATAGGTCATCTTAAGAACAGTCAACAGGCGCACGACAGTAAGGGGTGCGGTAAAGCGTTCTTCCATCCGATGACGCTGAGCTTGTAACGGGGGCATGTAGGACCAATGGTTGTAGACATGAGCGACGCTGTGATTCTCTAAGACCTTGCGATAGTCAGGACCCAGCAAACCCGCGTTGCGAATTTCCACCGCATAGCGAAAGTCCGTTGGGAGTTGAGTGAAGAAGGTATCCAGTCGCTCGCAGAACTCCTCTCTCGACATCCCGTGCCGTTGGAACTCGAAGAGAAAGGGGCCGGTGTGGGGTTCAAACTTCGCGTCTCAATAGGGCGTGAGGACGAGGTCATTAAAGAGCTTCGCGTCGACGCCTTGGCGGCATAACGAGCCTGCTTCGCATAGGTCGTGATTATGAGTTCTTCCCAGACCTTAAAGCACATCTCAAAGTCTTCTGGGATCTGGTTCAGACAGTGCCGAAGTTGATTCGCGGTCGGCGGGCGGTAGAACGTGGAGTCATTGCCGACGGTGCGAAAGCAGGTCTCGCCGTCATGAAGATACTGACAATACTCGCCGAGACACTCACGGGCAAACGCCGTCTTCGGGTACTTCTTGAGATACACCTGGCCTTGCCAGCCTTCATAGGTCCAGGTTGAGGTGCCGAATCGAATCAGAGGGGAAAGCCATGGCGGAGGATTTTACCGCAGCGGACTACTGGAGTCAGCACGACTTCAGACAGAAGACAGCTGTGTCTAGTAGCAACCGATCGGCACGAATCCGCGACCGAAGAGCCTCGACAGTGTGAGATGCCGAGCGTTATCGAAGTAGGAGTAGCTAGGCTCTCGCTGATTGCGTCCCGACAGATCACCACCATACGAGGGATCGGACCCGAAGAAGAATCCTCCACGGGTCTTCTGTACCAGATGCATCCATTCTGAGTAGAGTGAGCAGACTTCGTCCTGAACCGACCCCGACGGCGCGATGCTGGAATACCAATCTCGGGCCCAGTCTGGGACAGGGCGGTCTGTTCTGCGGGTCGTCCGGTCTTTGTGCACGCTGTCTCGATGAGGAACTGCGTCTGTCGTCGCGCGAGGGATCGTCGGTATGGTGCCCACAACGGGCACAACCGACAGCGGCTTGAGCGTCATCGCTTGGCACCCGGCTCGTTCCTTATTCGTATAGACTGTACTGCCGTCTGCTACCGGACATTCCCACGTCCTCTCCAGGTCCTCCGATGTCTCCGCAAACAGAGGAGCGATCGGGAAGACCGCGAACAGTGCTGCTGACAGGAGCGATGCACACGTCCAGTTTATAAGGCACCTCCTGAGCAGGGGCGGAAGATCCGAGTCCTCCGCCTATGGTCGTTCCCACTGGTGATACTGATACCCTACGTGATGCCTAAGCGCGCGATCTATGACTCTTTGGCAGGGACCATCCAGACTGGCGCGGCTATGCGACGACGTCCTCGTGAGGGAGGTCCTGTCAATAGGTGTGTAAATAGAATCAGGCGGCAACTTCCGTGTGCACCTGCTGACCATCCGCAAATCTAACTCCTCGATAGACCAGGGGCATGAGCTCCGGATGTTTCACGCGACGGAAGACCTGCTCTGCCACCAAGAGCATCTTCCAGATCACCGCCGTCGCGCTCTTGACCAGTTTGAAGCGCTTCGCGGCATCCGTCCGCAAGCGGGCCGCGGCAAACGGCGATTCGACGGGATTCGATGTCCGCAGATGTTGCCAGTGCGGCTGCGGGAATCGGTAGAAGGTCACCAGCTGCTCCCAATCCGCCATGAGACACTTGGCCGCGTCGGCATAGCCGTGCTGTCCGCCCCAGGCCACAAACTGGTCACGCCGTCGCTCCGCCTCCCGGCGTGTTGGCACTGCCGGAATCTGTCGGAGCAGCGCCGTGCCCGCGATTTGTTGCCGTTTCGGGAGCTTATCGAGCACATTGATGATCTTGTGATTCCAACAGCGTTGCTCCTCGGCTTCAGGATAGACGTGACGCAACGCCTTCCAGATCCCCAGATGCCCATCGCCGACCACGAGCAGTGCTGCCTTCTCCTTCTCCAACCCGGCCGTCACATAGATCCCGTCGACCCAGCAATACACGACTTCCAGGTCATCTACGCGTCGGGTTTGCCAGAGGGCTAAGTCTTCCTGCCATTTCTCCTTGAGCCGCGCCACGGTCGAGCCCGACAGCGGCGCTCCCTCCCCGAATAGCCCCCGCAGCGCCAGCTCAAAGTCCCCCAGGGCCAGCCCATGCAGATAGAGCTCCGGGACGACCGCCTCGATCGTCGTGCTCTTGCGCTTGAACAACGGTAACACCTGGCTGACAAACCGGGCTTCCGTGTCCCGCACCCGCGGCCGTTGTACCGTGATCGTGCCACAGCTCAGGGTCAAGCGACGGGGCTTCCCATAGCCGCGCTCAGCGAGCGGAGACTGAAGCTGCGATTTCTGCCGCCCCAAGAACTCACTGACTTCCTGCTCCAGCACCTGCTGGATAAATCCTTGCACGTGGTTACGGACCCAGGTTTCCAAATTCTCCGATCTCACACTTGACGTCTCAGGAACCTTCGTGCTCTGCTTCTCCATGGCGGTGTCGTCCTCCTCTCTGGCTGAGCATCTCAGCCGATTGGGTTTGATCACCCGCGAGGGTACACCGCCTTCATCTCATTTACACACCTACTGCTTATACCTCCTCGTGAGGCGTGAAGGAACTCTCCTGGTCGAGAGTGCTCAACAGCCGAAGACTTCGGACCGTTAGGGTGACGGTCGAAAAGTGCTCCTCAACCAAGCCGATCACGACATAGGCCTGATTCCTGGCCAGCAGATGACAGGAGGTCCGGTAGGTGTCAGGAAACAGGGTCGCATCATAGAGGCCCGTCTGGTCCTCCAAGGTCATGAACTCCATTGGCTCACCTTCTTGGTCGAGACGATCTTCTCCGTGATGAGCCATCCGATAAGTGTCACGTCCTCTCCAATATGCTGTCCCAGGTCCGTCGCGAACGTGACAGGAAGGTCCTGGTATGCCTCCTTGAAGAGATCCAGCGGATGACAACCTAGTAGAAACCCGAAAAAGGCGAGCTCGTGCGACAAGGATTTCTGGAACGAGTAGTCCTCCGGAATCGGGATAGAGGTGGGTGGCTTGCCCGCTCATTGCCGGGTCAGATCGTCGCGCAAGTGTCGCAGCATGTGTATGACACGCCCACGAAGCCCCAGCTCCTAATTCCACAAGGCACCAAACTCATTGGATTCTACTCTAGTGATGTCGGATACGGACAGAAAGCCTTGTTGGCGGCCTGGCAACGGCTCGGGTATCCCGACGGAAAAACGCTCGATCTTGGCGCCATGCCAGGGGCAACCGGTTCAGGGGCATCCGGTCTCACCGATCTGGTCAATAACCATTATATGAGACTGTTTGGATCCGCCCTCTTGATGTCCGCGGTCACGGGAGGCGTTACGTTCAGCCAGCAACAAGCGCAAGGGACAGGCATTCCCGGTCAAGTCAGCATTCCCCAATACAGTGCTGGGACCGCCATGAGCCAAGCCCTCGGACTGCAATTAGGACAAGTCACGGCGCAGCTCATCGCGAAGAATCTCAGCATCGCGCCCGAGTTGAAGATTCGTCCTGGGTATCGGTTCAACGTCGTGGTCGTGAAAGACCTCGTGTTGCCGAAACCGTACCAAGAGTTCGATTACGAAAGAAAGGAGACTCCATGAAGCATCGTGCACCCCGTCTGGCAGGCCTCGTGTTGTCGGTTGTCCTCCTGTCTCCACTGACACCAAGTTATGGCAGTGGGATTCCGACATTCGACGGCGCGGTGCTGGCCCCGTCGGTGACGGGGGCGATCTCGAACATGGCCCAACAACTGAAGCAAATCGAACAATATCGGCTGCAGCTGCAGCAATATGTAAACATGCTGCAAAACACGATGAACCCCGGCTTGTTCATTTGGGACAATGCGCAGGACACGATGAACGATCTGCGCTACATGATCGATACCGTCTCGTTCTACAGACAGCTATACGGGACAGTAACGGGCTTTACCGGCAACTTCCACGACATGGCGTGGTATCGCAATGCGCAGTGCTTCAAAGAGCCGGGCTGCTCCCCGAGTCAGTGGGGCCTGATCTTGGAGAACGAGGTCATCGGGGCCCAGTCGCAAAAAAATCGATTGAAGCCCTATTCCGGGGATTGGAACGCCAGTACGAGACGCTGAATGGCGATGCGCGACGGTTGAAGCGGCTCCAACTGGCTGCGCAAACGTCCAACGGGCAACTGGAAGGAATTCAGCATGCCAATATGCTGGCGAGCGCGGAAGCGAATCAATTGCTGCAGATTCGGGCCGCGCTCTTGGCGCAACAGAATATGGACGCGACCCGCCAACAAGCACAGGCGGATCGGGAGGCGAGTGCGCTTGCCATGCTCGTCATAACGATACACCTCTTGATTCAGCCCAAGATAATCATTCCTGAACGACACCGGTTCTGCGATTGAGCCGTTTGGAATATCCTGCAACATGAAGACGATATCTGGATCACGCATCAGGTCGCCGTTCTGCTCGCCGTAATGACAGAGGGACACAAGCCGATGTCCTTCACCGTCGATGCCGATTTCTTCAATAGACAGCTGCATGTAGCCGTCAACGGTGATGCGGACCGCGATGTGACCGTGAAGAAGCTGATCGCAAGTCTGTTGCGAAGTCTCGATAGATGTTCATCACTGATCTCCTTTCATAGGGTGAAGGGACGCCCCCGGCGCGAGGGCCGAAGGCGTCCGAGGATCGGTTATTTCCCGGCCTGCTCTGTAATCCACACTTTGGCGTGGCCGAGGAGACCGTGACCGCTTCGAGATCGTTCAGCCTGAACGAGTCGGAGCGCTTCCACCCATCCGCCGTCTTGTAGGAGCGGGTGATGGTCACGTTGTAGAACGCGCCCTTCTCCCCCTCGTTCTTCCAAATGTTCGCGGTAATGCTGCTGCACGTGAATTTCTCGACCGGCTGAGGTTTGAGTGGTTGATCGTGAGGTGCCATGGGCTGTCTCCTTTAGTTAGAGTTGATGTGTTGCCTCTCACCGGACGCGGAGGCCACACAGCGACGGCAAAGGAGACAGAGCGGACGACGCTGCCTGGCGGGCCGGGAGGGCACAATGCGGAGGAATGACCGTGGAGAACGACGCGCGTTTTGGCGGCGCACGAGCATGATCGACGCAGCCTGACGGGGAAAAGCCAGGGCGGAGGACGAACCCGCACTGGCACCACGCATCACCACCCATGCCGGTCTCTATGTATCAGCAACAGCATGAACGGATCGAGGGCACGAGAGAGAGAAAGGAATCCTACCCGTCACTCGGGCCTGTTAACACTACTGACGCTGTTTATGCGATACTGCGCACATGGAACTCAC
>CAZOHW010000201.1:0-7792 GCA_964579525.1 uncultured Nitrospira sp.
GCGCGCCGCCAGCGTTCGTTCTGAGCCAGGATCAAACTCTCAAATAGGTGTTCTTAGAATTTGGACCAAGGGCCACCACTTCAATACACCTTACACCTTGCTCAACTTCCTCTATTCAGTTATCAAAGAACGATCGCGTTCTTCACGCGAGCCGTGCACTATACAACGTGCACGATCACGTGTCAAGGGACCCACTCAAAAAATCTTCGGGTAGTTTCCCTTTGGTACCGCACCGTGACTCGCCGTCAGGCGCGGTCAACAGGCAAGAACGCAACAACCATCGAACGAGCGGTAAGATAACAAGGTGCCGAACAAGAGTCAAGTCTCATTTCAGTGTATAATGCACAACTATGTCGCGCTTCGAATCGTTGCTCTCCATGCGGCGACGCACCATATTGAAAGCCTTAGGCCTCGGCGCCCTCGCCGGAATGACCGGCGGATGCGATGCCGTCGGCGGCGTCTTCGGACGCATGTTCGCTGTTCCGCCCCGTGAAACGTCATATTTCACACCCAATTCCAAATTTTATGTCGTGAATTACGCGGACTCCGCCGTCTCCATGTCCCGAAACATCGACATCGAGCAGTGGAAACTCAGCATCAAAGGGGAGGTCAAAACGCCGCTTTCGTTTGGTTGGCGCGACATTTTGAATCGTGATTCCTACGATCAAGTATCCACACTCATGTGCATCGACACGTTGCCGGGCGGAGACAGCATGGGCAATGCGACGTGGCGCGGCATCTCGCTGAAAAAGCTGCTACAAGAAGTCGGTGCGGATGAAGAAACTGCGCGAGATGTTGTGTTTCGCGGCATCGACGGTTACGACGACAGCATTCCCTTCACACGCGCCATGCAAGACGACGTGATGCTCGCCTTCCTGATGAACGGCGAAAAGTTGCCGAAGGAACATGGCTTCCCCATTCGCCTGATCGTACCGGGACTCTACGGAATCAAGAATGTGAAGTGGATCGTCGAGATCGAGGTCTATCCAGGAGACTATAAAGGCTACTGGCAGCGCAAAGGCTGGACCGACGACGGAACAATCAAGATTTTTTCGCGCATCGACTCACCCGGCCACTACCAAACTTTGCGCGGACCAGAACAGAAATTCCGCGGCATCGCCTTCGGCGGACCGAATTCCATCAGCAAAGTAGAATTGAGTTTCGACGCAGGCCGCACGTGGAACGACTGTGAGATCGAGCCACCCATGTCCCCCTACTCGTGGGTGATCTGGAACTACCCCTGGAAGCCGCCGAAAGCGGGCAAGTTTCAAACCGTCGTCCGTGCGACTGATACGAAGGGACAGTTGCAGATTGCGGAGATTGTCCGGCCGCAACCGGCTGGCGCGAGCGGATACCACACCATTATTGCCGATGTCGAGCAGATATAGGACAATACGGCACAACCTTAGCGAGGAAATCCATGCCCAAGGGAACTAAACAGGCGGTACTCAAGATGATTGAACGGATGCCGGAGAAGTCGTCAGTGGAAGACATTATGTACGAACTTTACTTCCGACAACGAGTTGATCGCGGTCTCAAGGAACTCGCCGCGGGGAAAACGATTTCCCATAAGCAGGTCAAACGGAGCATCGCAAAGTGGCGAAAATCCGCTGGACGGTAGGAGCGCGCCGGGACCTCCACGAGATCATCAACTATATCGCTGAAGACTCTCTTGCCTACGCCGCCAACTTTGCTGAACGGATCATTCTAGCCGTCGATCGACTGGAGACATTTCCCAGACTAGGACGAGTCGTGCCGGAGTATCAAGATACTAGCGTACGAGAACCCGGAGACTCCCTCGGGTGGTTTCAGAGCGGACGATCCCTCACATATGTGCGGGGCTGTAGCTCAGACCGCTGGCGTGTACTCCATCTTAATAAAACAGTTTGTTCTTTTGCTGGATCGAATCCATCTCGGCCTCTTGACATAACAAGCTGCCGCCCAGTGGCCGTGATAATCACAAGTTCACACAAATGTTGGTAATCTATCAACCGCGCTTTAAACCACTCGCCATCCTTGTCTATGAGCCAATCTTTCTTGTTAAGGAAAAGTCTAGCCGACGTCTTGATCATTCTGTCATAGAAGCTGAATGGGTTATTCTGAATAATAGGCCTTACCTTTGGGTCAAATAGTTTGCTATAGGCGATGTCCCATAAAGGCATAGAGCCGACAGGCTCATCGGGAAGGATCAAAAGAACGGGAGAAAAGGTGTCAACGGGAGAAAAGGTGTCGGGAGTCTTTTCCTCTGCCCAAAGCTCACCGCGAAGGCACTTACTTTCTTCTTGGCTGTTTCTTGGTCAGATTCCAGAACCCGCGCGGATCGGTGATCGTCAAATCACTGACCTGTTCCGCTACGTCCAGCAAGTCTTTGTCGCCCGTCACAAGCACATCGGCCTTGGCTGCTAGTGCAGAGGCAAGCACCCGCTGATCGTCTTCATCACGAACCGGAATTGAAGATAGGGACCGTGGCTTGGGCTGAACGGTCTGGCTTTCGAGGAAGGCGAGGATCTCTTGGATCTGTTCAGCTGGAAGCTCGATCTTGTGCTTGAGGACTCGCTCTAGCTCCTTGAGAACGACTTCAGCTGTGATCAGCTCATGCTCGGCAAGGACAAGCCGGATGACGTCGGCACAGAGGCCACGCGTGGCAAAACCGCTGACCAAGACGTTGGTGTCGAGAAAAACCTTCACGACACCGCTTTGAAAATATCTTCGTCCGTGAGGAACCCGCGTGCTTCGGCGAAGGGCATAGCCTTGTGGCGCAGTTGTTCAAAGGTCATCAAAGAAAGCTGCCGACGCAGTGCATCACGCACCACGTCGCTCCGCTTCCGATTCGAACGACGGCAGAACCTGTCGAGCATCCGTTCAAGATCCTGGTCGAGCCGTATCGTAACCGCGTTTCTCATGTCACACAATGTATTACAAATTACCCGTGAGCGCAAGTCAGACGCCTCCGAACTCTTCCTGCCACCGAAGTTCGCGCTCTCGTCTTGATTTAGGCTGCGTCTCCGTCTACAGTCCCTTTCACCGCACAGGACAGTTCTCACGGAATGGGAAATGGGCGAGACCCGCGTTGATCTTGAACATTTGCTGGAAGACTTGCGGGATGCCTATCCCGCCGGCCTTGAAGAAACCATCCTCACCGAGATCATCGCCAATTCTCTGGACTCCGGCGCAAGCCGAATTACGATGACGGCTGATCCCGCGCAGTCCACGCTGACCGTCATGGACAACGGCTCGGGTATGCAGCGCAAGGCAATGCGGCAGTATCACGACATCGCCTCCAGCACCAAAGTACGCGGGCAAGGCATCGGCTTCGCCGGCGTCGGCATCAAATTGGGGCTGCTGGTCTGCGAAGAGGTACTCACGGAAACCAGGCGCGGCACCACGCACGTGGCCACGCGGTGGCACTTGGCCTCGCGCCATCGCGCGCCGTGGCAATGGGTGACCCCGCAGGGACTGGTCGGCGAGCGCGGCACAGCAGTGCGGCTGAAGCTGCAAACTCCGCTCTCTCCTCTCTTGGATCCCGGGTTTGTCGAAGGGGTGATGCGCCGGCATTTCCAGCCGTTGTTGGAACCCCTCTTCGATACGTTCCTGTCCTCCCAGTACCCAGCCGGCATCGCCTTCGAAGTCAATGGGCGACCGCTGGAACGGCATCCCGTACCGGCACCGGACCAGGTACCGTTGATGATTCGATTGGCGCGCCGGCGTAAGCCCTCGGCGCTGGGGTATCTGACGCGTCATGCCACGCCGTTGTCCGAAGATCAGCGCGGCGTCGCCGTCAGCACCTTGGGCAAAGTCATCAAACGGGGATGGGACTGGTTGGGTGTGACCCCAGCCCTGCCGGAACAGATCGGCGGATTGATCGAAGTTCCTGACCTGGCTGCCTCGCTCACCCTCAACAAAGGGGACTTCATCCGCACGGGAACCCGCGGGGCCGTCTATCTGGCCTATCGCAAGGCGATCCAAGAAGCCGTCTCCCGGCAACTGGAAGCCTGGGGCGATGCGCGGACCGGAACACCGGAAGCCCCGGTCCGTATGATGCGGCCATTGGAACGGGACCTGGATCGAGTGCTGGAAGAATTATCCGACGACTTTCCCCTGCTCGCCTCACTTGTCGAGCGCCGGACCGGCGGCCAAAAGCGATTGCCGATCAATGGCAGGAGAACGGACGCAGAGGCGGGAGCCATGGCGATCGTGGTGGCCCCGGCGACGGCCGAAGAACCGAGTCATGGCGATACAGGACCAGAACAGCTAGCGGCGGTTCCTCCGCCCGCAGAGCAGGATGCAGGAGGACCTGAGCCGACGACGACCTCGATCCCTGCGTCAGCGTCTGCCATGCTTCCAGGTCAAGGACGTTCCCGCACGCCTATGCGGTACGGGCTTGGAATTCAATTTGAGGACCGATCCGATGATTCGGAGCTGGGCCGACTCGTCGAATCCACCGTCTGGATCAATCAGGCCCACCCCGCCTATCAGCGCGCATTGGCGTCCCGGTCGGTGGGCTATCACATCTCGCTCACCGTCGCGCTTGCCCTCGCCCCATGGGCCGTGGCGCCGGATCAAGAACATATCTTTCTCACCAAGTTTTTGGCTCACTGGGGCCACGCAATCGAACAGACCCAGGGTCGCCGTCGCCGTTCGCGGTAATTTAGAAGCCTACACAAAGATCTGTATCGCCCATACCGCATTCGGTTGGGGCTCACATCGAGTGCGCGTGCTAGCTGATTGCCAATAGGATGCTGAGGTATCCCCTTTCGTAGCTCTCCATGACATATTCGATGAACGTGCCGTCGGGAACAAACACGTTCGCCGCTTCCCCGATGACCGAGAAGGATTTGTGCCGAAACTGCGATCGCGCCTGCGATCCGTACGTGACGACAAGATCATCGCAGGGCGCTGCGAAGGCCTCCGAGAGCAGGTTTAACGCCTCGACTCTCTCTGAGAGGTTAATCCGTTGGTCGATTTCGGCACAGGCGCGGCCGAGCTGTTTCCGAAGTTCCCCGGACTGGCAGCCCATGAGGACGAGAGCGATACAGATGACGCTTACACAGGCCGCGGAGACAGGTCGCTTCACAGAGAGGAGGGGTACAAACATCCAGCTTCCGCCTTCTGAAGGGCCGAACCCTTCGCGCACCGAGCCTGCGCGAGCACGGAGAAAGCACCGAGTAGCGACGTGCCATGAGGGGACACATTCGAAGCCGGGTCTCTCCCTTGCGCTACTGCAGCCTGCCTTCTCCCCTCACCTTGAAAAAGGTTGTGGCAAATTGCTCGATCATGCTTCGCAAGCCTTTATGGACGGCATCGGAGATTTCATCCTTCGGTCCGTACCCGAGGATTGCTCGGTTCCACAGCGTGCCAGGCGTTCTGGGCATGAGATACGAACCGGCGTTGCAGTCCAGGTGATAGGCCACCATGTATTCTTCACCAACAGTCCATACTTCGCAGGTGAGAAATCCAAGCTGGTTCAACCGCTCTGTTCCATCGACGGAAGGGCCCCCGGACATTTCGAGCGCGATACCGGGGAAATTTTTCAGAAACGCCAATCTCGACACATCGGTCAGCTCCGCACTCTTCAGCCCGAGTTTCTCGGCCGTGCCTTGTGTTTGCACCTCGACGGACACGAACTTCCTGATCTGCTTCAACTCAGTAAAAGGCGCCGCTTCAGAGCCCGTTCCCGGCATAGCCGAAACCGGCGCCCCATCGATCCTGAAAGCCATCAGCAACGCTGCTATCGCGCCTGCCATCATCACGTAACCGCGCATTGCGTACCTCCATTCGCGCCGGAGCCGCCCAAGAATTTCCGATGGTGTTCCGATCCAGTCTGCCATATCTCACGGTCCTATTCATCAACGAACTGGTTCTCAGATATGCAAGGATCGCAGGATCGGTGATGATCGATCCGCCCGTCTTTAGAATGCACCCTTTCCTGCCGACCAGGCGTTGGAGTAACATGGCCCCGCATACTGCATCTGCGACCGGCAGGAATGGACCAATGAGCGACCCGACGTTGTCCGACCCGATTGCCCTCCACTACTATCAGCAAGGCGAGACGGAGCTGGAATCCACCCAGTCGGCAGATACTGTTCTGCGCAAGGCGGAGTTCTGCGGGCAACAGGATTCTCGTTCGGATATCATGCAATCGGCTTTTTATTATCTGGCCGTCGCCCATTTTTTGGAAGATCGAGATCGAGCCAAATCGGCCCACGCTTACCAGAGCGCCGGCCATCAGCTTCAACGATTACAGCAATTCACACAAGCAGGACGAGCCTATTCCAACGCCGGCAAAGTTGCGGAGCAGGCGGCACGGACAGCGCCGGCCGGATCAGATCAACACCATCTCCAGCATCTGGCGGTGCGGGCCTATTCACGAGCGAATCATTGTTTCGCCGAGGCCGGTGAACTGGACTGGTCTGAAGCGGAGTACCTCAACGAACGCAACGCGCGAATCGCCTGGGCCCAGATGCAAGGGAAGCATCCGTTGGCTCTGTTGACTTGGAAGGCGACCAGCAATTTCGGCACCAGTATTCCCCGTTGGATCACATGGATCGGGGGAACTCTCACGGCATTCAGCCTGCTCTACGAACTGTTTTTCCAGCTACATTGGCTGGAACCGATGGGCAACACCAATTCTGCTGCGTGGATTCCCCTGTGGTCTGGATTTTATTATGCCATCAACGTCACTTCGTCGCTGGCCTTGGTCGAATACCAACCCACTCACCCGCTCTGCCAAGCCGTCGTCATGCTGAACGTCATCGCCGGCTACCTTTTCCTCGGCATCGGCATCGGCATCATCGGCCAGATGGTGAAAAACCGTTAGCCGGCAGCGGCTCATTGCGTGGGTACGAACAATTGCTGCACTTCTCCGCTTGTGAGTTCGCGCCAGTGCCCCACTGGAAGATCGCCGAGTGCAATCGGCCCGATGGCAATTCGTATGAGGCGTAATGTCGGGAATCCGACCGCCGCCGTCATACGCCGCACGTGACGGTTCCTGCCTTCGTGCAGCGTCATTGCAATCCACGCAGTCGGCACGCTCTTCCGGAATCGGATCGGCACAGGTCGTTTCGGCCCGAAGGCCGCCGATGAAAAGAAGAAGGATGAAAAAAAGGACATGGGCCGCAAGTAGGCTCCGCCGGAGGGACGCAGGCATGCCTGCGTCCCTCCTCCTCCCACTCGGCTTCCCGGAGGTCCAATCGGCTGTAGGACTCTCCCTACAGTTTTCGCAATCCGTGGTGGCAGATCACTACACCACTCATACAAGGTCGCCTCTATTGCTCTCCAACTCATTGAGAAGGGAGAGCTTCTCAATCACCGCTCGCCCATTCGTTCGGCATCGAGCTTGCTCATTCCTTCGCCAATCTCGTTTGCCATTTTTCTCCCGTTCAATATTTTCCAAGGAGGAGCTATGCGACGACGCGCCATGAACGGTATCGCTTCCTTACAAACTCCCTTCCTTCTCACCCTGTGCGCGCTCGTCCCCGTGGGGTGCGTCAGCACCGAGACGCACACCAAAACACTCACTGAATTGAGCGCCGCCAAGAAAACGGCAGCCCAGCAAGCAGCCGAACTCGAAGCGCTCAGGAAAGAGTCGGAGGCGAAGGCCGAACAGCTCAAACAGCAACTGGCCAGCCTGCAACAGAACCTTGACCAGGAAGCCAGCCAACGGAAAGCGGCCGAGTCGTCCGTCTCTCAGTTACGTGGAGACATTCAGCAGGTGCAGCAGCAGGCGGAGGCCTTAGCGAAAGAACGGGAGGCGCTGAAAGCACGCTCCGAAGAATTGCAAGCGAAGCTGGAC
>CAZOHW010000202.1:0-7722 GCA_964579525.1 uncultured Nitrospira sp.
ACGCCAACGCACGAGGGCCACGGTTTGCCAGAATCCCTGGAAGGAAGATATCGAGGAATCGTTTCTCTCGCGGCCTTCCTGCAACATTCTCCAGCTCAAACACTAACGCACAAGCCGCCCATCATGGATCGGAGACGCGCGGCGCCGACGCGAGCGACCCAGCCCCTAGGTATTCCATAATTTGACGATCGCCGCGATGCTTGCGGAATATTGTATGGCAGGACAAGACCAATGCCGTCAGCTGGTCGACTTGGCGACTTCGACGATCAACTCGACTTCTACCGGCGCCTGGCGGGGAAGTTCGACCGCCCCGACGGCGACGCGGGCATGTCGACCGGCATCACCAAATACGGAAACAAGCAGATCGGAAGCTCCATTGAGCACTTGAGGATGATCCGTAAATCCAGGTGCCGACGCGATGTAGCCGACCACTTTGACGATCTGCTTCACATGATCGAGCGACCCCACTTCACCTTTGATAATGCTGAGCGCGTTCAATACCGCCACTCTGGCTGCCTCGACTCCCTGTTCGATACCAAGCTCTTGCCCAAGTTTACCGGTCATGATGAGCTGGCCATCACGCGAGGGCAATACACCAGAGAGGAAGAGTAAGTCTCCTGTGCGGATCACAGGAACGTAATTGGCAACCGGCTTCGGCGGAGCCGGCAATTCGAGACCAAGCTGTTTGAGCTGTCGTTCATAGGACATGGCTATTCTTAGCCTCTTATCTTTTACTTTTTACTCTTCACTTCTTACTTTTTACTTTTTCCTTCTTCAGTCATGCCGCACGATCTAGAGAGAGATATCGCTGCAGACGTTTCCGAGCCGTATGACTGAGAATTCTGAACTGGCAGCCAAAGGCGGTTTGCGTCACCCAGCGAATCCGCGCGAGTTCGATCACCACTGGTTCAATCTCCCCTGGAAGAGTCAGAGAAAGCGATGCGTAGCCATCGTGCGGTACCGCTATCACACTTTCAACGGCACACCCTTCATCCGACAGATTGAAAACCATGCCTGCCCCAGAAACATCCTCAACGGCAAAGAAAACCGGGCACTCGACACGATTGCGAGGCGTATGGCGCTGCATTTGTATCCCTCTACCCCTGTCCCTGCAATGAGGTGCGCCACTCGGTCATGATTGCGAGACCGGCGCTCGTCCCGATCCGATCTGCTCCAGCCTCGAGCATGGCCAACGTAGCCTTCCAATCCCGAATCCCACCCGAGGCTTTCACCTTGGCACGACCGGCAACGGTTTCCTTCAGCAATCGAACATCCGCCACAGTTGCACCAGCGGCACCAAACCCCGTCGACGTTTTTACATAATCTGCCCCGGCCTCCACGACCAAATGGCAAGCCGTCCGTTTCTCCTGCTCCGTCAAATAACAGGTTTCCAGAATGACTTTATGCTCGGCCTCCGGCGTCGCCCTCACCACTTCAGCAATGTCTCTCCGTACATAGTCAGCATCACCTGACTTGAGCCTACTGACGTTGAGGACCATATCCAACACTCGTGCCCCGCGCGATACCGCTTCCATCGATTCGGCAACTTTGGCCTTCGTGGTATGACCACCCAACGGAAACCCGATGGGAATGCCGACGCGAATACCTGTCCCTGCGACCGCCGCCATTGCCTCATCGACATAGCAGGGTGGAACAAAAATGACGGTGAAGCCTTGCAACTTCGCCTCCTGACATAGCCGAAGCACATCATTCTTCGTGGCATCCGGACGCAGCACGGTATGATCGATCAAATTCGGTAAATTCCATCCTGACATATCCTATGAGGCTCCTTCAGTACTGGATGTTGGGCGGTTCCCCTCCGGCTGCAGGAAGGTTTGAGAATGAGGCCCTGGTCGGAAAGGACGCTTCTGATATTTCTCGACCGCCTTGTTGTGCTCCACCAATGTGGCAGAGAATTGATGCGTTCCATCGTTCTTTGAGACAAAATACAAATCAGAAGACAACACCGGATACAACGCCGCACGAATCGATCCGGCTCCTGGACTGGCGATGGGACCAGGCGGTAAACCGATCCACCGATAGGTGTTATAGGGACTCGAACCGAAGAGGTCATTTTTACGAAGATTACCGTCGAAATTCGCCATCCCATAGATGACGGTGGGATCACTTTGGAGCGGGATTTTCTTCTTCAATCGATTATGAAAGACGGAAGAAATATGCGGCCGTTCATCGCCCGCTCCGGTTTCCTTCTCGATCACCGACGCCAACGTCAGGATTTCATGGACGGTCATATGAAGATCCTTGGCCCTGGTCTGCCATTCCTGCGTCATCACTTGCCCAAACTGGTCAACCATGACTCTGATGACGTCTTTTGCGGAAGTTGGACGAATGAATCGGTACGTGTCAGGGTACAGATACCCTTCCAATGTCTCCGCCGAAATCCCCACGCTTGTGATGAACGACTGATCGACCACCAATTTTAAAAACTCTGCACGGTCGGTGATGCGATGTTCGGCTAAAACATCGGCGATTTGATTCATCGTATACCCTTCAGGAATCGTCACAGAGTGCAGCACCACCCGACCCGCGATCATTTTTGAGAGGATTTCCTCCGGAGACATGGCGGCATTGAATTCATACTCACCAGGATGAATCTTGCGATCTGCCTCTCGCCATTTTCCAAGCCATACAAATGCCAAGCGGCTCTTGATCAGCTGTTCTTGCTCCAGCAAGGCGGCCGCCTGTTGGAACGGCATTCCTTCAGGAATCACGACGACTTTTGTCACAGGATGATCGGACTCGGACTGGAGCGGCGCCTCAGCCCATCGAATCATCTGATACCCGGCGAGTCCGCCGAGGATGACGACGAGGAGGCACACGATCAGAATCAGGCGAAGGTTCATAGGCTTGCTGGTCTTGCGGAGACTCCTCCCATACTTCTAGAACCCCACCGGCCGGTTGCCTATCCGGAGCATCGGTGATGGTCTGTGTTTGGGCTTCAAGATACCCTTGCAGAAGAATCGCGGCCGCCACACGATCCACGACGCCCTTTCGCTTTTTCCGACTGACATCAGCTGCAATCAATAAGTCTTCGGCTTCCTTGGTCGTCAGACGTTCGTCCCACGTGACGACCGGCACCGACAACGCTTCGCTCAAGCGCGCAACGAATCCTTGCACTCCCTGCGCCGCCGGCCCGACTTCTCCGGTCAGTCGCAACGGCAACCCCACCAACACCTGCTTAACTTCGTGTATCTGCACCAACTGTTGGATATGGGCAAGATCGCGGTCCAGAGTTCGTCGTTCAATTGTTTCAAGTGGCTGCGCGGTCCATCCCAGTTCGTCGCTCAGCGCCACGCCGATCCGCTTGGTCCCATAATCCAACGCCAAGATTCGCGACCCCATCAGTTTACCGCTGGAGAGAAGTTTCAACCAGGCTAAAAACTTTTTCGAGCGCGGCGTCTAAGCGAGACGCATCCTTTCCCCCGGCTTGCGCCATTTCAGGACGACCGCCTCCCGTGCCGCCGACTTCGACTGCCATCGGCTTGATCAGATCTCCCGCCTTCAGCCGTCCGATCAGATCCTTAGTCACCACGACGAGGAGAGATACTTTTCCTTCCTCCATCACGGCACCGAGCGCAATGACCCCACTTTTTATTTTGTCGCGGAGCTGATCGGCCAACGTCCGCATGCCGTTGACATCCAGCCCATCCGTCCGCTGGACGTGAATCGACACTCCGGCAATGGTCCTCGTGTGTGCCGTTGTCTCAGCCCCACGCGCCATCTTCAGTTTCAATTCCTCGAGCTCTTGTTCCTTATCTTTGAGCTGATTCACAAGCTTCCGTGTCCTGCTCACGATATCCGATTGACCAACCTTCAAGAGATCGGACAATTGACGAACATCGGCCTCCAACTTTTTCATTACGGCATAGGCTCCGCTGCCGGTTTGCGCTTCAATACGGCGCACCCCCGCCGCGACGCCGGTTTCCGAGACAATGCGAAACATCCCGATCTCCCCGGTATGCCGACAATGAGTCCCTCCACAGAGTTCTTTACTGAACGACTCCACCGACACAACACGAACCTGTTCACCATACTTGTCTCCGAAAAACGCCAGGGCCCCGTTGGCCACCGCATCCTGAATGCTCATCACCTCAGTACGCACCGCTTCATTCTTGCGAATTTCCTGATTCACCGTCAATTCAATCTCATCGATATCTCGGGAAGACAGAGGCCGGAAATGGGCGAAATCGAATCGGAGTCGGTTCGGAGCGACCAATGAACCATATTGTTTCACATGCGGACCAAGCAGATCTCTCAACGCTGCATGCACGAGATGGGTCGCCGTATGATTACGGGCCGCGTCTTGTCTGGTCGACGCATGGACGGCCATGTGGAAGGCCTCACCGTTGCGGATCCGCCCTTTTATCACTGTCCCCTTGTGCAACACGACGGTTGGAATCGGTCTTGTAGTTTCGATAACCTCGATTTCACCATCTGCGCCCGTCAGCACACCACGATCACCGACTTGCCCTCCGCCTTCCGGATAGAACGGCGTGACATCCAGCACGACCTCGACTTCGTCCCCTTCGCCGGCTTCCTGGACCATTCGTTCACCGCTGAGGATCGCCCTGAGCGTGCCGTTGCTCTCCAGCCGATCGTAGCCGATAAATTCTGTAGAACCGACCTGCCGAGCAAGTTCAGCTACAACCGGCCTTGCCGTACTCTGCTCGAACCCCGCCGTCTTACGAGCCCGAGTCCGTTGTTCCTCAATGGCCCGCTCAAACCCCTGTTCATCAAGCACCATCTGTTGTTCACGACAAGCTTCCCCAATGAGATCCAATGGGAATCCATACGTATCATAGAGTTTGAATACCTCGTCGCCCGACAAGACATTCTTCCCGCCGGCGCGCGCCTTGCTGATCATGTCGTTCAAAATCGGCAATCCCTGATCGAGGGTCGCGATAAACCGCTCTTCCTCACCTCGCGTCGCCTCGGTAATGGTCCCCATCGCCCGTTTGACCTCGGGATAGGCCTCGCCCATTTGTTCCACTACGCTGGTCGCCAACCCGTATAAAAACGGCTCGACAATCCTGAGTAATCGGCCATGTCGCGCTGCCCGGCGCACAATCCGACGAAGCACATAACCGCGCCCTTCATTCGACGGCAAGACCCCATCGGTCATCAAAAAGGTGATGGCCCGCAGATGGTCGGCGATCACACGCATGGAACGATCCGTTGAGTCTTGGTCGCCATATCGCGTCCCGGCTCGATGGGCAATCGCCGAGAGCACCGGCCCAAAGAGGTCACTATCGTAATTACTCAACACGCCTTGCGCGACCGCCGCCAATCGTTCGAGCCCCATCCCTGTATCGATACTCGGCTTTGGTAAAGGATGCAACGTCCCAGCGCTGTCACGGTTGTACTGCATGAAGACGAGATTCCAAATTTCAACGACCCGATCGCCGTCTCCATTTGGGCGATCGTCTCCAGGGACCGACGGCCCTTGATCGAAATGGATCTCCGAACAGGGACCACAGGGACCTGTGTCGGCCATCTGCCAAAAGTTGTCCTTTTCGTCACAACGCACAATCCGTGAGGCTGACACGCCGATCTGTTTCCAGAGTCGATCAGCTTCGTCGTCCTCCCGGAAGACCGTGACCCACAGTCGATCTTTCGACAACCCCACCGTCTTGGTCAGAAACTCCCATCCAAACCTGATCGCCTCATCCTTGAAGTAGTCTCCAAATGAGAAGTTCCCCAACATTTCGAAGAAGGTATGGTGCCGCCTTGTATATCCGACATTCTCCAAATCGTTATGTTTTCCACCGGCACGCAAACACTTCTGCACCGACACCGCGCGCCTATAGTCGCGCGTCTC
The DNA here is from genome assembly GCA_964579525.1 of uncultured Nitrospira sp. Classification (GTDB taxonomy): domain Bacteria; phylum Nitrospirota; class Nitrospiria; order Nitrospirales; family Nitrospiraceae; genus Nitrospira_D. Next base: position 5,840 of record CAZOHW010000202.1, read on the forward strand.
TTCCCCGAGGAACACCCGTTTGAACTGATTCATCCCGGCATTGGTAAAGAGCAGCGTCGGATCGGCTTGCGGAATCAAGGCGGAACTAGGAACTGCCCGATGTCCCTGTCCTTCAAAGTACCGAATAAACGATGTTCGGAGATCGGCTGCACTATTCTTCATGAACCCGTTCCTCTTTCCGTTGGCGTTCCCCTATCACACGATCGATTGTTTCTTCCTCGAACCCACGCTGCCGAAGAAACCGTTCCATCTGAGCTGAAGTCAGTTGTCGACCACGACCCTGTTTGGCTTTCAACGCCTGATGGGCCAGCGTCTCTTCTTTCACGCTACGGAAGGCGGCAGCAACCACTTGTCCGGCTAACGCACCAGGAATTCCCTTGGCCTGCAATTCTGCCTTCAGTCGTTCGGGTCCCATTGGATGCGTGAACAAGCGACTATCCACCCATCGCTGCGCATAGGACTGATCGCTGAGATACCGCAGATCGGTCAATCGATGAATGACCTGCTTGACCTGATGCGGCGAGGCTCCCCGTGCCGCAAGAAATTTCTGAACCTGGGCAACCGTACGATCCCGTCGCGCAAGGAATCCAACGGCGAGCCGCAGAGCATCATCCAAGGGGGAGCGGGGCGCTCGAAGAGGCATGCCTGTCCTTTGACGATTATCGATGGGTCCGCTTTTCCTCACTGCGTGCCGCAGTCTTCTCTTCCTTTCTCTCTTCTTTCTTTTCTTCTTTTTTCTCGTCCTTCAATTCCACTTTCTTCTCGCTGCGAACCGGGACCCCGGCCTGCTCCCGAAGCTTCATCTCAACTTCACGTGCCGACGCTGGGTTGTTCTTCAGAAAATCTCTCGCTGCGTCACGTCCCTGACCGATACGTTCCCCCTTATAGGAATACCAGGCCCCGGATTTCTCGATGAGCTTTTTTTCGACTCCCATATCAACCAACTCACCGGTCTTCGAGATGCCTTCAGCGAACATGATGTCGAATTCCGCCTGGCGAAACGGCGGCGCCATCTTATTCTTGACCACCTTCACGCGGACTCGGCTCCCCATCACATCCTGACCTTCCTTGATCGATTCGACCCGACGGATATCCAGTCGAACCGAGGAGTAAAACTTGAGGGCGTTGCCGCCCGTAGTGGTCTCGGGGTTTCCGAACATCACGCCGAGCTTCATCCGAATTTGGTTGATGAAAATGACCGTGGTCAACGATTTCGAAATCGCCCCTGTGAGTTTTCGAAGGGCCTGCGACATGAGTCTGGCCTGAAGCCCCATATGGGCGTCGCCCATTTCACCTTCGATCTCGGCCCGAGGTGTCAAGGCGGCCACAGAATCGATGACGATCAAATCGATCGCACCGCTCCGCACCAATGTTTCGGCGATCTCTAACGCCTGTTCACCGGTATCCGGTTGTGACACAAGCAGATCATCGGCCTGCACACCAAGCTTCCTGGCATAGGTCAAATCCAGTGCATGCTCGGCATCGATAAACGCCGCGACGCCACCGGCCTTTTGAATCTCTGCGATACAGTGCAGCGTCATCGTCGTTTTACCGGAAGCCTCAGGTCCGAAGATCTCAATCACCCGCCCACGTGGAAGTCCACCGACACCGAGTGCGATGTCGAGCCCCAAGGAACCGGTGGAAATCGCCGGCACATCGACCTTCTCCTCCGCCCCCAGCTTCATGATGGCACCCTTCCCATATTGCTTCTCTATCTGGGACAGGGCTAAATCTAGTGCGCGCTTCTTGTCTTCCTTTTCTGACATACCAGTATCTCCTCCCAATGAAGGACGTGAACCGAGCGATTATACCCAAGAGGAAAAAGGAAACCTAGTGGCCTGTAACAATTGATTGCGTACCGATCCGTCGAGACGGGTCACAGT
>CAZOHW010000203.1:0-7667 GCA_964579525.1 uncultured Nitrospira sp.
CTCATGGCCTGTGGTGGTCAACACCTGCGCGGCAAAATCGCTGATATCGCGCGAATCGATGAGCCCCATCTTGGCACCGGCAAGCGGAAGGAACAGCCTACCCTGCTGGGCCACGCTCTGCGCCGTCGTCAAAAAGTTCTGCATGAAGTAGTGCGGCTTCACAATGGTGAACGGCATGCCCGATGCCACCAGCTCAGAGTCGGAGAGGGCGTGGAGCCTGCTGTTAATGGTCGGTGCAGTATGGGCCGCGCCGAACGCTGATAAGCGCACGACGTGCTTGGCACCAGCCTGCCTGGCCGCCCACAAGGCATTTGAACAGTGCTCGGGCGCGCGTGGTCCCGGCGGGGCCAGAATCCAGACGGTGTCCACACCGGCAAAGGCGGGACCAAGCGTCCAGGGTTTCTCCAAATCACCGACTCGAAACTCTAGGTTGTGTTGGTTGAGATGCTCAGCTTTTTCGGGGTTGCGCACCAGGGCCAGAAGACGATGTTCGGATCCCTTGAGCTGGGTGATGATGCCTGAAGAGATATTCCCGGTCGCGCCGGTTATTAGAATCTTCTTGGACATACACACCCCCTCCTATGGATGAATCAACGGTCTCGTGACGTCGAACGACCAGGTCAAGCGGCAGTGCCTTGCGCCATCCGCGGCAGCCGGCTGTTCGGCTGCTTGGATTATGGACCGACACACAAGTTCGGCACGGCCAGTCGCTCGAAGAGATGCGGGGACACCACAGCCGAAGACGGGTACTGCCCTAACGCACTCTGAAAGTCCGAGTGGGTAAAGGCAGCTCGAAAATGGGCCACGGACTCCCATATCGCATAATTCAGGAACACCGTGCTGCCACCGATGCCCCGATGCAGTTGGGTGGAAATATAGCCTGGCTGTGCCTTCATCCAGTTGGCGTCCGCCTCCCACGCCTTGAGCAACGCCGGGATGTCTGCTTCTGCAACGGTGAAGACGTTGACCAGTATGACCGGCGACTGTTCAGTTTGGAGCTGTTGAAAGATCGGGACAGCCAAATCCAGTGGTTTGAGTTGAAGCATGTGGTCACTCCTTTAGTGAAAGTGTTGAGCCAGACTCAATCCCAATCATGTTGGCGGTGAGTCTTGTCTCATGCATCTGCCTCATGCACCACTCAGCGGCCAACGCTGGAGGCCAGATCAACGTCAGAGTCGCGACAGTCAAGTGACGCCCGGTCCCTTCCACAGAGTTGCACATCGGGCGTAGCATCTCAGAGTAGCTCGATCACGTGAAAATTCTTCCGCCCTTCACGAGTTCAGCACAGATACTTCGATACACTCAGTACAGACACTTCGATAAGCTCAGTGCGGGCACTCCGATTAGCTCAGTGTAGGCAGGGCAAGGAGAAGTGAGGGGGAAGTATAGGCCGTCGACGAGAGCTGAGGCAAGGCGGAACATTTATTCCTGAGTCATGCACAATTCAAGACCCGGTCTCCCACCATTTTCTTCACGCGTTCGGTTTTTTCCTGTTACCAGCTTCATCGTAGAAAGGTGACTCCGGCTCTCCCGCTGCATTCCATATTCGGTCAAAGACTGGCCGGAGAACTGTATGAGCGGGCGTATCAAGATCTGAGACGAATATCTCAGGAAGCACTAACTCGGTTTCTCGAAATGGCTTTCCATTACCCCAGTGCCAACCGAATACTTCCACTTGCCACGCATATCCAGTAATTCCAAGCAACGAGAGGCAGAGCAGATAGGGGGGTGACACACCAAGAGCTTTTGCCGCCATTAAACAGTTTGCGAGTGAAAAAATGCACGTCTGTTCAATCGAGTAGCCCCCAATTGTCTTTCGCTCTGGATGATAAATGCGACCAAACACCTCTTCGATGGTTCCATTCCTAAAATATTGAAGGTAGTTGTGTGTCACATTTCCAGCCAGGCGCACTATTCGAGCAAAACCGTCATAGTTATGTTCGTCATTCCACCCTGTTGATTGGCCATAGACCGGGGGGAAGGACATTGGTTTTTTGACGGGGCTTAAGTCGAACTCTATTGTTGGATCTGTTGAAGACAGGGGAAGTAATTGCAATACAGCTTTGGGCCCCTCTTCCAGTGGGTAAGCACCTTCATTCGCTGCAATCTTCGCAAGCCTTTCATAGCGGAAACGTCGCAGGCGTTCATAGCCTTCCTGTGAAGCGACGAACCCAGACCGTATTTCTGAAGCATCAAGAATGTACTTCCCTTTTGAGTGCCTCGAGTAAAATCGGTAAGAGTCATTGTGCTTGACCAAGTGTAGTCCATGCCAACTCTTTGGTATTCGAACAAGGCCAATATGGCCGCCGTTGACTTGTAAGAATCGGATCTGCACACCCTGGATGCGGGGGTCGATGTGTGCTCTTAGTATGTTTTCGAGGCGAAGTCCTTCTTTATCTGTATCCACATCCAGGGGAATAATTTCCTCAGGAGTGCTGGTTGCGCCGTCTTTGCCTTTCTTCTCTCGGATGCCGTAGATAATGAGGCCACCAACAGAGTTGGCAAAGGAAGAGACATCAAATCGGAATTCCCTCCGGTCATCCTCTGTGTCTTTTGGGAGGAACTCCTTGTAATCAAGATTTCTGCCTTCAGGAACTTGGTCTTCCTTCAGCTGTTGAATATCAGCAGGGGTTATGGAGTGAATATCTTTAAGATGAAGCGTCATTGCTACGACTCACTCGCACTAAGAAGAAATAGTGCGCAGAGAGCAACTTCATAGCACACTAACCTCTATTCTTTCTTCTTTTGGGTTTCCATGCTCAAGCAACCGAGGTGTTATCCTCCGGCGAAGACCGGGCGAAACCCCGCCTCGGTGAGAATGCGAGCAACCGCGTCACGCTGATCCCCTTGAATCTCGATCCGTCTTTCTTTGACCGTACCGCCTGCTCCGCAGGCTTTCTGCATCTGTTTCGCGAGGAGTTCCTTCTCCGATTGCCCAATTCCGACAAGCCCTGTGACCACCGTCACGGTTTTGCCTCCGCGGTGCGCCGTCTGGCGAAGGATGTCTACACGACCACGGTTCTTCTTCGGGATGGCGGATGCCGAAGCACTTTGGTCGCAAACAGGTTGGGTGGGCAACGCAGCCGAGAGAGGCGCGATTTTCAGAGCGGCGAACGGACTGGTCCACTTCATCGGCCCACCATCAGTGGGGATGCGTTTATTTTCTTTCATGGAAGGTCTATTCGAGGGAAAGGCTACACTGACGGAAAACTTGGGATTGCGTCTTGCTCTGTGCGTTCAGTGTGAGGCCGCTCGAAGAACATGGTTTCATAGCACGTGGCCTCGCTAAGATGCGCTAGTCAATCGCCGTGAAGTGCTTATCGCGCGTCTGTGCATCACATTCCTAGCCATGGAACCGCCCCTGAAATCTTAGCTCACCTTCTTCATCTCACTCGCCAGCATGTCATTGATAAGCGATTGGTAGGGCACGTGCCTCTTGGCGGCAAGCGACTTCAGCCAACGGAGCACTTTGGGGTCGAGTCGAATCGCGATTAGCTGCCTCGGCCCCTCGCCCAGCGGCGGTCGCCCGACCCGACGCATAGACGCCAACTGCTCATCAGACAACGGAGGGATGTCTGAGTAGTCAATCTTGCGCCGTTTGGTAACGAGTTTTTTCTTTTCGATTCGCCAATCTCGTACTGATGATTCTGATAGTCTTTTCACGACCACAACTCCTTATGGTGTACACGATGACGAGGAGTCTCTCAGCGACTGATCGAGCAATCCGATATCGCCGCTCTTCGGTGATCGAGTGCAGCAGATCCTCACCCTCGATTCCTGCAGGATCAAAGAAGGCCGTCGCCGCTTCTTCAAACGAAACGCCATGTTTTGCTTCATTGCTCGCCGCCTTCTTCTCATCCCACTCGAACACCTATTGTGTATCTACTAAACTTGTCCGCCATTCAATCCTAGTTTGCTCACGCTTCCTGCCCTACCCTCACTCAAGCCTGCACTCGATACGACCGACATAATTACTGGATAGAACCACCGACGACGATTCAGGATTCCACTGCCAGCAAAGGGGGCCATGGTGACGAACGACCAACTTGATCAGACCTGCATTAATACAATCCGCACCCTTTCGATGGATGCCGTGCAGCAAGCCAATTCAGGCCACCCGGGCACCCCGATGGCCATGGCCCCGGTCGCCTACTATCTCTGGCAGCGGGTCATGCGATTCGATCCGAACGATCCAATTTGGCCGAACCGAGATCGGTTCGTACTCTCGATGGGACATGCCTCGATGCTCCTCTACTCGCTGCTACATCTGACCGGAGTGAAGACCGTAAATCCCCAATACGAACGGCTGGGCGAACTTTCTGTACAACTGGACGACCTCAAACGCTTTCGCCAACTTAACAGTAAATGCGCCGGACATCCGGAGTACCGCTGGACCTCCGGCGTGGAGACTACGACCGGTCCGCTTGGACAAGGCATCGCCACGAGCGTCGGGATGGCGATTGCCGCCCAATGGCAAGCCCACTACTTCAATCGTCCAGGCTTCGACATGTTCGACTACGACGTCTATGCACTATGCGGCGACGGCTGTATGATGGAAGGAGTCTCAGGCGAGGCCGCATCCTTGGCGGCACACTTGAAGCTGTCCAACCTCTGCTGGATCTACGACAACAACAAGATCACGATCGAAGGGCACACTGACTGGGCCTTCAGCGAAGATGTGGCTACCAGGTTCATCGGCTATGGATGGAACGTCACCAGGGTCGGCGATGCGAATGATCTCGACACACTCGAACGTGCATTTACAACATTCAAAAAGGAGGCGGATCGCCCGACACTGATCATCGTCGATAGCCATATCGCCTACGGCTCCCCTAATAAACAGGATACCCACGCCGCACATGGTGAACCGCTGGGCGAAGAAGAAATTCGGCTGACCAAGCGGAACTACAGTTGGCCAGAAAACGAAAAGTTCCTGGTGCCAGCTGGCGTTCGTGAGCATTTCCAGCAAGGCATGGGCAAGCGTGGACACAAGGCACGTACAGCCTGGATGGTCAAGTTTGAGGAGTATAAGAAGCAATTCTCGCAACTCGCCGATCATCTCTCGAACATGCAACAGCGCCAACTGCCTGAGGGGTGGGACAAGGATCTCCCGGTATTTCCTGCCGATGCGAAAGGCGTGGCAGGACGCGATGCCTCAGCCAAAGTTCTTAATGCTCTAGCCAAGAATGTCCCCTGGCTCTTAGGAGGATCTGCGGATCTGGCCCCCTCGACAAAGACTCGCTTAACCTTCGAAGGAGCCGGCGATTTCACCGCCACCAGCCGCGGTGGACGCAACCTCCATTTTGGCGTGCGGGAACATGCGATGGGTTCCGTGCTCAACGGGCTCTCTCTTTCCAAGGTGCGTCCATATGGCTCCGGGTTCCTGATTTTCAGCGATTACAGTCGAGGCGCAATCCGATTAAGCGCGCTGATGGAAATCCCCGTCGTCCACATTTTTACGCACGACTCGATCGGCGTCGGCGAGGATGGCCCCACGCACCAACCGATCGAACAGCTCGCCTCACTGCGCGCCATTCCAAATCTCATCGTCCTCCGTCCTGCTGATGCAAACGAAGTTGCAGAATCCTGGCGTGTCATCATGCAGTTGAAACATGAGCCTGTAGCCTTGATTCTGACCAGACAAGCCCTCCCGACCATCGACCGCTCCACCTATGCTGCCGCATCTGGAGTAGCGAAAGGCGCCTACGTGTTGGCCGACAAGCCTGAAGGAAAACCGGACGTGCTGCTTCTCGCCAGTGGGAGTGAAGTCTCGCTCTGCATTGAGGCAGCGGAGCGATTGAAGGCAGAAGGAATTAAGGCCCGCGTGGTAAGTATGCCCTCGTGGGAGCTGTTCGAGCATCAGCCGCAGGCTTATCGTGACAGCGTGATTCCGCCGAGCGTGACGGCAAGGGTCTGCGTGGAGCAGGCCTCTACATTTGGATGGGCTCGCTATGCGGGGCTGACCGGCGAGATTATCGGCATGAAGACCTTCGGCGCTTCGGCGCCCCTCAAAGAACTCCAAAAGAAATTCGGGTTCACGGCGGACAATATCGTGGCCGCAGCGAAAGGGCAGGTTCACAAAAAAGCGATGGCGGCATGAGGCACTGAGAAATCCAGCCCTTACATCCTCTTTAGTCCAACACAGATTCCGTCCTTCTCAAACCTATTCTGCAAGAAATGGTGGGTCTGGAAATGTCGCGTTTTCTTGAGGAGAGACATTGAACCGACAACACCTCCTCTACCCGCGGAAACGCTTCCTCGGTTAAACTTCGCATTGCCACCCGGCTAGATGTAGGCCTTCCAACTCTGCATAGACATTCATTCAATATTGATGAGAAATTTCGAGAGGGGCCGAGCCCAAGGCATTCACTACCTGAGGCAGGAAACCACCCAGCGGTTCCATAGTTCTTCGTTCACCACTCATCTTTGACAGTGCTTGTGGGGAAGTTCATACTCTCGACTCTACACCCGTCTGCGACCACCTGAGGCGCCACCTGTTCTCTGAAAAGGTGGTCAAGTTCGGTACCTTTAAATGGATCGCATCATGATCCTTCAACCATTACCAGCCAGTTTGTGGAAATGTGCAAACCAGGGTAAAAACTCATACTGGGATGAGGGAGCAAGGCATGTAGACCAAACTGATGCTAAGGTGACATGATCCGGCTCTGATTACGGTGGATTGAGAAATATAGGCACAAGGGGCTCTTCCCATGAAGGCGATACGGTTACATCATGTTGGTGGCCCCGAGTCGCTTGTCTATGAAGACGCGCCGAAACCGATTCCAAAAGACAATCAAGTGCTCGTGCAGGTCTGTGCCTCAGGGATCACACCCACGGAGTTCGTCTGGTATCCTACCTTCCATACACCTGAAGGCGGAGAGAGACCCTTTCCAATTATTCTAGGTCACGAATTCTCCGGTGTGGTCGAAGCGGTCGGGACGGATTGCATGGATATCCGGGTTGGAGATCATGTCTATGGACTGAGCGATTGGTTCATAGATGGCGCACAAGCAGAATATTGTGTGACCATTCCTCCCAATATCGCTCCAAAGCCTGCCACACTTGAACATACTCAGGCCGCAGCGATCCCAATCTCTGCCCTGACCGCCTGGCAGGCTCTTATCGATCGGGCTCGCTTGTCGGCAGGGCAACGGGTGTTGATCCTATGGTGCAGCCGGCGGCGTCGGCAGTTTTGCCGTGCAAATAGCGCGGCATCAGAAGGCGCATGTAATCGTAACGGCCTCGGCGGTGAATACCGACTTTGTCAAGGCGCTCGGCGCCGATGAAGTCATAGATTACCGGAGCACATCATTTGAAACAGTTATTGGAGACGTCGATGTGGTACTTGATACGATCGGAGGAGACACGAGAGACCGTTCCTGGGGAGTTCTCAGAAAGGGCGGTCGGCTGGTGACCATTGCGGCCGATGCCGAAGGGGTGACGGAGCAGCGGGTGCGCGATGCCTTCTTCATCATCGAAGCAAATCGGAATCAGTTGATAAACATGTCGCATCTGATCGATACCGGTATTCTCCGACCCGTCGTTGGTTCCGTCTTCGCCATGGAGCATTTTCGCGAGGCCTATGAACAGAAACCTATGCGCGGGAAGAATGTCCTCCGAATAGCCGGAGAAGTCATGGAGAGCAAGAAATGAACGCCAACACGACA
>CAZOHW010000204.1:0-7645 GCA_964579525.1 uncultured Nitrospira sp.
TGTCCGCTCAGGCGCGCATTGTTCAGGATACCGGCTGCACGTTCGCCGACCGGCAAGATCTCCCACAGGATGCGGCGCACTCTGGCCTGTTCATCCGCACTTGCCTACTGCACAACCGTTGGGTCAGTGGCCAGCAGCGATGCCACCATCGCACTCGGCGCCAGCTTGAGTCCGATCCAGAATAGGAAATCCGACCGCAGCATCGCTTCGGTGACGGGCACGGCCCAAGGCACGGCGGCAGGCGTGGCCTCCCGACCCGGAACGTGCGAGGCCGGCACAATGGGTATGAGTGCCGTGCAGCGTGAGGGGTGCCGCAGCGCAAACTGCATCGCTGAAAGTGCGCCTGCCGATCCTCCAATGACCAGCAGCCGCTCAATGCCGAGTTGATCCAGCAGTGCGGCGAAGGCATCGGCCTGAGCCTCAGACGAAGCATCGGCTGGAAACTCTGAACGCAGGTAGCCGAAGCGCGAGGGCGCGATGACTTTCCACCCCGCGGACGTCAGGCACTGTGCGAAATGCAAGCCCTGATCAAATCCACCGCCAGTGCCGTGGACCATCAGCAAGGGACGCCGGCCGTCATTCATAGCGACTTCGATCGCACCCATGGGGGTTTGCAACAGGCGGCTGCCCGGCCTGACACGCGCGCGCAGCGGCGAGGTCTGTGGCGTACACATTGCGCACCCACCCTACAGCTAACATTCCACCTACTATGGTAGCCAGTGCGAGCTTCTTCAGGGAACGGTAGCTGCGCATCATGATGTCAGAGTCCTCCTCTCCCCCAGAGACAACCCATCGTCCTGGCCGAACGAGCACCTCCAGTCGCTCCATTGGGTCGATACTCACCCGGCTCGGCAGCAGAAATTGGCATGGAGACCCGGCGCTTGCCATCATCTTTCGGTCACTCCGTCCAGGGAATACTTAACGTTCCAGTTCAACGGTGACAGAAGGATGTATCGATCGACCTTTGTCATTGTCCGAATTCATAGCTGAGCTTCGTAATACGTCCCCGCCAGTAAGGCTTGCGGCCTTCTGGTAGGAGCCACGCCACCTCTCCGGTCGTCGGGATGCACATGCCATCTACCCTCCGATACTCCGCCCAGCAACCTTCCCATGGCGTGGGGACGACCTTCCCGCCGACAAGACGCCCGCGTTTGTCGGCACGTACGGATTCGATCAAACCATCCGCCCCGAAGGTGAACGTCATCATCACTGAGATTGAGCCATCGAGAAGGGTGGCGCGAGCCGAATGTTGGTCCACGGCCTCCCAGAGCACTCCCTGACTGGGCAGTAATGCCGTAGGATACAAGGCCGCTTCGGCAACGAAGCGCATCAATTCTCCTCGTGCCACATCGTCGCCGTGCAGGTCAGCCACGGTCACGAGCCCTGCAATCGTGGCGTGCAGCAGGCCTTCGCCCTGCGCATAAGCGTCGTGGACATGCACCGCCAGTCCTGGCAACAGAGCGACTCGTCCATCCCACACGAAGCCTGGGCGTCGTATCACCACCCGCTGGGTTGCAGTGAAGTCCTTCCACTGGTCGGACATCTCGCCCATGTTGAAGGTGCCGGTCTGTTCGAACGACGCCGCGGCAATCAGCGGCATGCCATCGGACAGGGCTGTTCGCAAGAACTGCTGCACCGGTGGCGGCAGTTCGTCAAGCTCTCGCGCATCAAAACAACTGGGCTGCGGCCCTCTACGTGCTGTGTCCAAGCGCACCAGACGTTGTGACGTAAGCCCAGCCCATCGCCAGTGGCCAAGGACCGATAGGGCCGTGATCAGCACCAAGAGTCCAGCAATGCCTGGTCCGAACCATTTCAACCAGCTCATGAGGCGTTCCTTGCAACCATGCTGGTACTGCGACCTTGTAGATCATGTTGTGTATCTGTGATGCCGGGGCCCAGTAATGCCAAACTCTTCCAGACTTGTTGGGCACTCAGGCCGCTCTCTTCATGACCTCTTTCATGACCTGATCCCTGAGGATCCGTGAGGCGGCCAGCACACCAGACCACATCGCACCCGGAATCCCATGACCGGCCACCGCACTGGCCCCACAAATATAGAGTCCACCGATCTCTGTTGCAGGGCCAGGCCGGTGAAAGAGAAATTGTTTCGGGATCAAGGCGATGCCATACGACGTTCCTCCGGTGGAACCGGTAAAGCGTGTATGCGTCATAGGGCTTGAGACCTCACAACAGTCCACATCTCGACTCAGACCATGGAGCACGCGCTCAGCCGTAGCAATCAGACGGTCGGCTAATGCTTGCTTGGTCTGACGATAAATCGGATTCTGCTCATACGTCCCATCCGCCATTTCCCGAACCGTGGTCCCCCACGCTTCCGGTTGAGACGGCACCACCGTGACCAGCTCGAGGTTGGAGTGCCCTTCCGGTGCGGCTCGTCGATTGCCTGGATCTTTGAGGCTCGAACTGAACAGGAAGCAGGGAGGCCGTGGATGGAACCGTCCTTGACGCGCCTCTGTGTACAGTGGTTCCAGATCGTAGGTCGGATGGATCCAGAAGTTCGTATTGGGCAGGCCTTCGGCCCGGAGATCCCGACGGATGCCGAGGTACACGACACCGAGCGCCGGGGCCATTTCATACCCTTGGATGCGTCGAACGGTTTTGGGGTTTATGAATTCAGCGCCGATCAACTCTAAGAAGGTGCGCTTCAGGTCGGCATTGGAGATGACAATAGGCGCTCGAACTGTGGATCGGCCAAGATGATGGCTGTCAAACTCCACGGCAACCACCCGACCCTGTTCAACTAGAATTTTCGTAGCTGGTGCTCGCAAGAGAATCTTTCCGCCCTGTCGCTCGATCGCATCGGCGAGGTGATTCGATATCGTCTGCCCACCTCCCTCCGGATAATAGGCTCCTGCCAGATACCCTGCCGTGACCCCGGCATGCATCATGAGTGACGCCCGGCTCGGCGGCTCCGCATAGTCGCCACCGTGCGCCGTCAACACCGCACGAAGACGAGTGTCTCGCGTGCAGCTGTCGAGAAACGAGGCAACCGTACTGTTGGCATATCGGAAAAGCGTGCGAGCTTGCCACATCGTCCGCACCACATCCAACAACCCACCACCACCTGTGTCTTGAAGCGATCGTACCGCTTGAAGAATATCAACATATCGGTCGATGCCCGTGGTCTCATTCGGGAAGTACTCCACCAATCGCTCGCGAAATGCCTCGAATCCCCTCGGCACGCGAAAAGTGAAGTCAGGGAACAGGAACGTATCAAAACCATCAGGATCCAATTCACGGAAGGTCACGCCGTCGACTCCTGCTGTGCGAAGGATGCGCGGAACAGCGCCCTCCGGCCCACAGTCCCCTATATAATGGATGCCGACATCAAACTCGTAATTTCTGCGCCGAAAGACCGTGGCGTTCCCTCCGGCAACATAGTGACGATCAAGGACCAGCACAGATTTTCCGAACCGGGTCAGGAGCGCCCCAGCCGTCAGCCCGCCTGTGCCCGCCCCGACGATAATGACGTCGAAGTGGTCTCGATTCAGCGAGCGGAATCGATCCGGTCTGGATTGCATGGCGACGCGTTCGAGCTCGACCGTTTCCGGAGCCGTCTCAATCATGCCTCGCCCTCACAGGTCTGCTGCGATCCTTTTTCATGCACGTACCACTCTCTACCAGAGAAGCAGCGGCGGCTACGTAGCGCACTCCTTGCTTTTCCGAATGGATGCAAGAATCGTCACAACCATTATTATTCAACGGGTACGCTTTAGATGAATTACGTCAATGAAACCTCAATCGAGGATTCTTGCGACAGTACCGACCGCTTCACTGTAGCGGAAGACCTCATTCACCCATGGCCGAAGTTCCCACCCAAAGTCGGCTAGGACCATCGCCTCACCAAAAAAGAGGTATTAGCACTCCGCGACCGGAGACGAAATCGCAGAGGTACGCCTTTTGGCTATGACCCCGATGGATCACTTGCCAGTAAACAAGAGCAGAACTGTCACATTGTAGGTGGCATGGCCGAGCCACGACATGGCCCATGAATCGGTCACCCGTCGAAGCCCCCCAAGCAGCAAACCGACCCACACCATATACAGACCCTGCAACAGATAAAATGGTCCCCCGACGTCTCCTCCGATGAACAACGGCCCCAGATGCGCGCCGCCGAACGCGATCGACGTAGCAAGTACCGCGGCTTTCTGAGCAACGCGTTGCTTCTCAAGCCAACGGTACGCAACCTGCCGAAAAAGCACTTCCTCCAGTGCTGTCACAGTCATGATGCCCGGCAGGAGAATCGCGATATCGAGCGACGATGTCTCGTAGGGTGTGGGGACCTTGGACACCCTGAGCACGTATGCCGCGAGCGCGGCACTTCCAAGCAACAGACCAAACAGAACTGCCCAATACCCAACAGGCCGACGTGGCCGTATGTTCCAACCAGGTTGCAAGAACGCCATCCCGGCAACCGTCGTGAGCACAAGCACCACGGTGCTCGCTGTGCCTCCAGGAAGGAGTGTCTGTACGCCCTAGAACAGGAGATAGAATCCGAGAACCGCAAGGCTGAATCCCTCCAACGGTTTTCGCATGTGCCACCGCGACTGATCATCGCTAGACCGACAGCAGATACTGACGCCCCCAACCCCACAGGATATGCCAATGCAGGTAGTACACCAGCCGGCAAACATACATAGAGATAAAACCATACCGTCGAAAGACACAGAGCTGCATCACATTGAACGCGAACACATGTAGCCCTACGTACGCGTCAACCCAGGAGAGAGGGCCCTCGGATGATCTCCAGTTCAATTGAAAGATCGGCTCCGGACACGACGCGAGGACGATGCACAGCCAGAGAAGCGTGGTTGAATCTCGTCCCTGAAAAAGCTGTCCAAGCCATGCCAGGAGGATCGAAAGAGGGAGGATGTGAAACACGATTTCCGCGACATAGGCTATGGCTGGATAGAACAACAAAGACTGCGGCGGCGGAACATGCTGGTACGGAAAGATGACAGCAACATCAGCAAGAATGATCACCACGGCAAACATCGTCGCGAACGCCGAGGACCATGCCACGCCCCTCAGACTCTCCCGTCTCGAATACATCTCAAACCACCCACGTGAAGAAAGAAATCCGAGGAGACCACTCCCAGAACGCCAATGATGGAGACCGCGAGGAGAGGAGGGATGTTTCGAAAAAACGGCCGAAACACAGGAGCGGAGGATAAGACAGGATACCCGTGAATCCGATGGCTCCAACAGACAAGATCGCAACGGCTAGGTACCGTCGTCGATCATCCCAAGCCATAGCTGGATGTCTCATCATCGTCGGCTTCCAGAGACCGGCCGCCACCGGTCACATGGATGAGGCTATGACGACCGGCCTGACCAGTTCGCCCATCAGACTGTTGAACTTGGCCGGTTCTTCGGCCGGCGGTTCATGGCCGGATTCCTCGAACCAGATGAGTGTTTTTGACGGGGCCTGCAAGATGTCGTAATACGCCACGCTGGTTTCCGGAACCACCACCCGATCATGGCGCCCGAGAAAAAAGAACACGGGCATCCGCAAGACGGGTGCGGCCTTGATGAGATTCACCCTGATGAGCTCCTGCCACATGACTTTCGGCGTCACGAGCTGGCTTCGCAGAATATCAGGCAAGTCGAACATCGACGCTTCCGGTCCGCCCAGCGTGATGCAGGTGAATCTCCACAACGACAGGCCGCGTACGATACCGAAGAAGTGCGTCAGCCACTTGCGTTCCACTACCATGTCCCAAAAGGCATGGGGCGGGGAACCGATGGTACGCAATTCACGAATAGCCTTGCGGTGCCGGCGATGCTCTGCTTCTGCAAGAACAACCTTATACGAGGCTGTTTCGAATGCGGCCCACTCTCCGATCTGCCCGGTGCCGACATACGCAGCCACCTTTTCCGGGAATCGTGACGCATAGAGAACGCCCAACACCGAGCCCCAGGAGTGGCCATAGAGCGCAACCTTGTCCAGCCCGAAGCGCGTGCGCATCATATACACGAGCTCATCGAGATCGGCGATGAATTGCTCGATGGTCAGGGAGGACGCAGACATGCGCCGGTCGAATGACTTGCTCGTGCCGCGCTGCATCCAATACACGACGGTGTAGCGGTGTTCGAGTGCGTCATTGAAAGTTCGGAACAGCCGCATTTCCGGAAAGCCAGGTCCACCATGCAGCAAGATTAAGATCGGATTGGCGAGGTTCTCACCTCGAATCATCACCCACTGATCGAGCCCGCCGAGGCGAAGATAACTGATTTCCGCGATGCTGTTTTGAAGGACCTCTCCGTCAGGTCCACGAAACGGCGGTGTGGTTCCCTGATGTTTCACGATGCTTTTCCCCTTAGTCCCATTGACAAAGCAGCGAGTCTGTCATGCGAACTGTCTCCGGAACCGCCACATGTGGAGACAGTACCCAGACACGCTCTCTGTAACTAACCCTTCTCTACAAACTGAGAACCCCCTCGATCTTCAAAAGCACTACAAGAATCATTTCGAACATTATCCAACGATTTATCTGAAGATGAAAAGTTCAATCCAACGATAATTACGGGAAACTTGGGACAGAATAGGCCTCATCACCGTGGCAAAAGGCGACAGGGGATCCACCGGGGTTATCTTTAATTCCCATGGGAAAGCACTGTGGTGCTCAAGCAGGTACTGACGCACCGAGCCTCGCTCATAACCCCCCGGAGCACTCAGACTACTTGTTTAAGAGCTTGTGCTCGTTCACGAACTTGAGGTACCTGACCGCTCGTGTTATTCGGATACCGCTTGTTCTAGCAGCCTGCAAAATATCCCTACGAACCGTAGCCGGCAACGCCTCGGGGACATAGACGCCGGTCAGTTCTCGTGGCATGCGCTTCACAAACATGGCCGTCAGATGCGCAGTGCCCCAGGCAATCGGTGACGATGAAACTCTTCGTCGGCGCAACTCGAACAATGAAGGAAACTGTGCGTCCCAGCGAATGAGGCACCGACGTCCTTGCTTGTCTCCATACACCAACACCGCCACGGCGAAGCGTTCATTGTGCAGAATCCCACGTCGGACCAACTTGGTGATCGCGGCCGGGGTCGGCGTCTCAGGAAATCGTGCCGCACTGAGGCCGCGAGACCGGCGCAATGTGCCTTGTCGGTACCACCGTCGAAGACGGTCGATGTCCATCCCTCCGATTTTCGCATCCATATGCTTTAGGCCCATGGTTCGTGGAATCGTCACAACCTCATCTTGTGCGGCCAGCACGACCCCGACCCGTCCGATTGGCTGAGGAAACCGAAACAGTTCACGCTCACCAAATCGAGGGCCGAAGCAGAACCGCCCTTCACGATAGATCCGGGGACGTGAGACTGCTTCGTCAAACGAGGACTCAGCCGACCACTGTGACACAGGATCTTCGCTCGCCGTTTCCTCAAAGATCCTCACCTCCGCTTTGTCCACTCGATCAAGCTGAGCGGCGGCCTGTGCAGCGAAGAGATTCGTCAGTCCTGGTGCGGCGCCTGCATGAATCAGCGCCCATCGTTTACTCTTCTGAAATTGCCGATCGAAGCTGAACTGCTCCGGTCGAAACGGATGTTTCTTCAAGTGTGACGCGGTGTCGAGGTAGTGCACTCCCAATCTCAGGGCTGCATGCATCGCGATGTTGTTGA
>CAZOHW010000205.1:0-7644 GCA_964579525.1 uncultured Nitrospira sp.
CATCTCACGTGAGACTCCCGATTGTGGCCTTTATGGTAGTCATTACCTTTTGTTCGATGATTGTCACTCCTGCGTGGAGTCAGTCAGCGTCCGCTGATACCCAACAAGGGACAGCCGCTGGTTCGGGTATGGGAGCCGCCTCGGCCGCGGCGACGATTCTGTACTTTCCGGTCAAAGCCGCATTCGCCCTTGGAGGCGGGATCGTCGGCGGCCTGGCCTATGTCTTTTCTGGGTTCAGTGAACAAACCGCCAAGAACATCTGGATCCCAAGCATGTATGGGACCTATGTCATTACCCCGGAGCATCTCAGTGGTGATCGTCCGGTCCATTTCCTTGGTGTTGCCGCTGAAACTGAAGGCGCAGCCACGTCACCTGCACCCACAAATGCTCCTTAGCGTATGAAACCTGTCATCGGTGTGACTCCAGACTTCAATGCCGGTGACAGAAAAGACATGGGTGGGCGCGAGCCAACGTATTTCTTACGGGCTCGTTATATTCAGGCGATTGAAGAGCTGGGTGGTATTCCTCTTATCCTTCCTTTGGTGGCAGATCCAGCATCCAGGCGGACTCTGCTTGAAAGAGTTGATGGGCTCCTCATTACCGGGAGTGGCCCTGACCTTCCGCCGCGGCTCTATGGAGAGCGCCAGCGGTTTAAGTTCCCTCTTGTAAGCGGACGCCGTTCGGATTTTGAACTTGAGGTAGTCCATCATGCCAGGAAGCGGGATCTTCCTCTTCTTGGCATCTGCGGTGGAATGCAGACGGTGAACGTGGCCTGCGGGGGCACGCTGTTCCAAGATATTCCCGCTCAAATTCCGAACGCACGGGACCATCGCCAAAAGTCGAAGGCAACTGCGGTGTCCCATTCCGTCACAGTGACGCCTCAGAGCCTATTACAGAAAATCGTCAACCGTGCGACACTGATGGTGAACAGCTCCCATCATCAGTCGGTCAAGACGGTCGCCCCGTCCCTGACGGCGAGTGCGATCGCTGCCGACGGCATCATCGAAGCAATTGAATCTCCTGCACATCGATTTCTGTTGGCCATTCAGTGGCACCCTGAGTTTTTATTCGAACGTCATGTAGCCCATCGGAAGCTGTTTGAGGCCTTACTACGTGCAGCCCGTCGGACCCGCGCATGACCTCTCTCGCCCATGGAACCTCCTCAAGGTCAATAGGCACCAGTAAATCCTTTGACTCCTCAGACATTGAACTCAGATGGAGCCGTCTTATACTGACCCCCTCACGGCGAATCCTGGCACATCAAGCACCGGAGAGACCGTGAACAGCCGACTGCTCCGGACGAAACCCATTGATCAAATCCTGGCCGATGCCGACCGTGCAGAACATCGTCTCAAAAAAACATTGACGGCATGGGACCTGACAGCGCTGGGGATCGGCGCCATCATTGGCACCGGTATCTTCGTGTTGGTTGGAACCGCGATTGTCGGTGACGCCCATCGACCAGGAGCCGGACCGGGAATCGTCCTTTCCTTCATCCTCTCCGGCTTGACCTGCGCATTAGCCGCGCTCTGCTATGCTGAATTTTCCGCCATGATTCCTGTGGCCGGGTCAGCCTATACCTTTTCCTATGCGACGCTGGGTGAATTCCTTGCCTGGCTCACAGGGTGGAATTTGATATTAGAGTATGGTGTTGCCTGTGTGGCGGTCGCCATTGGCTGGTCCGGCTATTTCAATAAGCTGTTGAAACTTGCAGGCATTGAACTGCCATATTGGGCCACGAATCCTCCTCAGTGGGCTGGTGGACCGGAGGGGAGCATCGCGAATTTTCCCGCCGCGATCATTGTGTTATTGGTTACGGTCCTTCTTGTAGTTGGCATCAAGGAAAGTGCACGTGCTGCAGGCCTGATTGTTCTCTTAAAACTGGCCGTTATTCTCTTCTTTATCGCAGTCGGGGCACCGGCAATGAATTCAGATAACTGGACCCCTTTCATGCCGAATGGATTCGAAGGAGTCCGGGCTGCTGCTGCTATTATCTTTTTTGCCTATATCGGGTTCGATGCGGTCTCAACAGCGGCAGAAGAGGCTAAGAATCCCCAGCGAGATGTGCCAAGAGGTATACTTGGTTCGCTGGGGGTCTGTACCGTACTCTATATTTCCGTGGCCACGGTACTCACTGGCTTAGTGCCCATGAGTCAAATCGATATTCATGCTCCTGTAGCAGAGGCGCTGAGTCTCGTGGGGTATAAATGGGGAGCGGCTATCGTAGCCATCGGAGCGGTCGCGGGGATCACTAGTGTTCTGGTTGTCATGATGTTGGGCCAGATCCGTGTATTCTTCGCCATGTCGAGAGATCAACTCCTGAGTCCCAGCCTATCCGCGGTTCACCAAAAATTCGGGACGCCTCATCGGGTCACCATTCTGACTGGTGTCACCGTTGCTATCCTGGCGGCCTGCTTTCAAATTGGAGAAGCCGCTGATATGACGAACATTGGCACCTTCTTCGCGTTTGTCCTGGTTTGTTTTGGGGTCATGCTCCTCCGGTATACCAAGCCGGATCTTCCCAGACCCTTCCGTCTCCCCTTGATGCCGTTTGTACCCATCTTCAGCATCGTCGCCTGTTTGTACCTCATGGCTGGGTTGCCGCAGGCCACCTGGATCCGCTTTGTCGCATGGACTATCCTCGGTATTCTTGTTTATGCGCTGTATGGGATTAGGCACAGTAAACTGGCGGCGCCGCCATCCGGGCGTCAGGTGTAGGCTTTATAAAAGACTCGCGTGGGAAGGCCTTAATTCGATGGTTCTGATGACTGTGTCGAAACTGTAGCTGTTGCGTCCGGTGGGGTACTTGCTCCTGAAGCAGTGGCTGCGGGTATAGAGGATGGAGGGGCTGTATCTGATTGAGCTGCTGCAGGTTTAGGTGAAGCTGCGGCTTTTGGTGGAGCGACGGCTGGCTTCGGTGGGGCAGGTTTTTCTGGTTTAATACCACCTTCCCACGAAGGGCCCGAGTACATATCTGCAGTTAGGCCTCGTGTTTTCCATTTTTCCTCGAAATCCGCAGCTGCTTTGTTGGGGGTTTCTCCGACTCCCACCACGTCATTCCACGGATAGACCTTTGGCCCGATTTGGCAGGTGGATTCCGTCCGCTTTAAATACAGGGCGATTGGATTACCCCGATAGGGCCCAAGAAAAATGTGGATAGATCCAACGTACTCGAGTAATGAGACCATACACGTCCTCAAGAATCTAACATCATGCCACAAGTGATGAGAATGGGGCAAGATTGCCCTGTTGTTGTGGAAATGTGGCAGTGGTTTCAGCAAGTTTTGAAATAGTGAGAGCAAACGAGAGGAGAGTTCATGTGTCGACTTGTTTGAATGGTTCTTGAGCCTTGTTGATAGATCGTAAGAGATCTTGATGACGCTGGTGACCGACCACGAGTTTTGCCTTAGACGTTGTCGCGGGCTGGTATGGCAGGAGAAACCGCTCTTTTACACGCCGGATGCGTGCGAGAGATCGCTCCAATCGCTCGAAGGAGATCGAGCCAATCTCGATGGCGTTCCGCACGGCATTCATGGCCACGATTTCTCTATCCCGATCTTTGCAGATAAGCGGCATGTCGCATCCAGCAAGAATGGCCTGCACGGTCGCCTCTTCGATGCCGTAGTGATCGATGATCGCATGCATTTCAAGATCGTCCGTCAAGACGACTCCGTCATAGTGAAGTTCCTCACGAAGAAATTTCTGAATAATGGCCGGCGAAAGTGTCGCCGGCCGGTCTGCATCTAACGCCCGATAAAGGACATGGGCCGTCATCATGGTCGCCACGCCCTGGTCGGCCGCTCGTTTGAAGGGAGGGAATTCGATCTGTTCGAGCCGCTCGCGGGGTGCGGCAACGATGGGTAATTCTCGATGCGAGTCGGCATTGGTATCGCCATGTCCCGGGAAGTGTTTGCCGCAGGCCACTACCCGATTGTCTTGAAGACCGCCCACCGTAGCCAACCCCAGTTCACACACCAGATCAGGTACCGCACCAAATGCCCGGTCTCCGATCACCGGATTGGATGGGTTGCTGTTGACATCCAATACCGGCGACCTATTCATGTTGATGCCGACGGCACGCAATTCTTTCGCGGTCGTGGCCGCCACGGCATAGGCCAAGTCTGACGACTGGCATCGGCCGACGACATCACAGGCGGGAAAGATCGTAAAGTCCTTCGGCAAACGAGAAACACGGCCCCCTTCTTGGTCGATGGCGATCAGGAGCGGAGCGTGAGGACTGCAGCGTTGAAGATCATTGGTTAATTCAACAATTTGCGCAATCGATTCAAGGTTGCGCGCAAAGAGAATGACGCCTCCAGGCTGATATTCTCTGAGAAAGGCAGCTAAATCCGCCGAGACGGCGGTCCCTTCGAAGCCAATCATGAACAACTGGCCGATCTTCTCGCGAGAGACGGCCATGGGCTAATTCCTCCGACCTTCAAGTGCCCGATCAATGAGGAATTGGATCAACAACCGAGTACCGATGCCGGTCGGCCCTTTGGGAATATAAGCCCGTTCACGCTCGCTCCAATCCGTGCTCGCGATGTCAAGATGTACCCAGGGATAGTCTCCCACGAATTTGCTCAGGAACAACGCTGCTGTGATCATGCCCCCCCCACGACCGCCGATGTTCCGCATGTCAGCGACATCGCTGCGCAGTTGTTCGAAGTACTCTTCCCACAGCGGCATTTCCCACACTCGTTCTCCCGCACGGAGACCTGCCTCACGAATGGACTCTTTCAGGGTGGCATCGGTTCCAAACATCCCGATCGCGAACTGTCCGAGTGCCACGACACAAGCCCCTGTCAGTGTCGCGATATCAATGAGCACGGCCGGTTTGAATCGTGTCGCGTAGGCAAGGCCATCCGATAAGATCAATCGACCCTCCGCATCGGTGTTTTGCACTTCCACTGTCTTTCCAGACAGCGTTTTGACCACATCCCCAGGCCGCATGGCCCGGCCTCCGGGCATATTTTCTGCCACTGGAAGGATGCTGATGAGGTTCAGAGGTAATTTGAGGCGCGCAGCCGCTCTCATAGCCGCCAGCACCTCCGCGCCTCCCGTCATATCGGCTTTCATCTGCTCCATATTTTCAGCCGGCTTGAGCGAAATCCCGCCCGTATCGAAGGTGATTGTCTTTCCGACTAGTACAACCGGACGCTCATCTTTTTCTTTGGCTCCAACATACTGGAGGATAATAAATTTCGGCGGTTCATGGCTTCCTCTTGCCACACCGAGCAAGGCCCCCATTCCCAATTTTTCCATGTCCTTCTGTTCGAGAATTTTCAAACTCACGCCGACTTCCTTGGCCACAGCCTTGGCCTCATTGGCAATTTTAGTGGGCGTCATAATGTTGGAAGGATGATTGCAAAGATCTCGGACGAATGCGGTCGCCTCAGCGGTCGCCACACCCCGACGAATGCCTTCAGACAATTGATGGAGCTGGCCTTTCGACGCACCAAGAATGGTCATCCCTGTTACGCCTTTTCCTGTCGGCCCCTCGCTGCGATATGTCGTGAACTGATAGTTCCCTAAGATGGCCCCCTCGACGATAGCTTGTGCCAATTCAATTTCGTCTACACCGCTCGGCGCGACACTTGGTAAGACAGTGGTGAATGAGCTGGCTTTGGCTTGACGAACGCGTTTCCCCGCATAGCCCATTGCTTGACGGATATGGTCCAGGGCGAGGTCTTTCCTCTTCCCAAGGCCGACGAGGATGAGCCGTTTTGCAGGGATCTTCCCCTGTGTGTGGAAAAGGAGCACTTCATGACTCTTCCCTTCGAATTCTTTTGTTTGCAACAGCTCACGGAGTGCACCGCCAAGCGCACGGTCCAATACCGCTCCGTCTTGCTGAGAGAAATGTTCCCCCTCGCAGTGCATAAGGACCAGTGCATCGGTGACGACTGCATCGACTCGCCCGTACTTTGGCTCAACTCGCATCGTGTTCATTCAGTTCTCCTTATCAAGGCGTCCACCGGTAGTCTCTCGTTGTCGGCGATTTTCATTGGTGCAGGTGTGCGGACTATTCATTACACACCCCGCATATTGGGGGTCCAAATATGCTTATGTAATTGTAACTGAAGACGAATTGGAAGTCGGTCTGCCAATACCCATTCAGCGAGCTCACGCGGATCCAGCGCGCCGAACACGGGACTGAAGAGGACTGGGCAGTGACTGATTAGCCGGAAGCGATCCACAATATGTGTCGCCCACTCATAGTCGCGCCGGTCGGTGATCACAAATTTTACTTCGTCCTGCTGTCGAAGGCGTTCGACATTCGGCCAGTGCATCCGATCCGTCATGCCGCTTCCCGGACACTTCACGTCGAGAATAATACGCACCAAGGGGTCGACGGGAGCGGTATCGATCGCCCCACTGGTTTCCAGAAGGACGGTCAAATCGACTTCACAGAGTCGATGGAGCAAGTCGATAGTATGAGGTTGCGCCAGCGGTTCCCCGCCAGTCACCTCAACGAGTGAACAACCATAAGATTGGACTTTTCCCACGATGGCGTCGATGGATTCATCAACCCCACCATAGAAGGCATAGTCGGTATCGCACCAGGTACAGCGAAGGGGACATCCAGTCAGACGTATGAATACACAGGGTAATCCGGCGAAGGTTGATTCACCTTGGATGCTATGAAAAATCTCAGTGACTCGCATGCGCACAATGCCTGCCTGTTGAACTGCTGTGACACACCCAGGACGAATCTATGGATTCCCTCATCAATTGCGGAGGTTCATTTCCATGACACGACTGGCCAATGCTGGCGACGTGCCACAGCTGCCATTCCACGTATAGGATTGACCACCGTGGGATGTCCTACGGCTCGGAGCAAGTCCACATCTCCAGGACTATCGCCATAGGCATAGCATTGGGACAAATCCAATGTCAGTTCCTCCGTTACTCGATCAATGAGTTGACGTTTCCCTTCCCCATACGGAAGAGGCGGAATGAGAAAGCCTGTGTAGACCCCGTCGTTCTGCTCGAGTCGACAGGCAAAATGTCGGTCGACCTCTAGGGCTTGTGCGATAGGCTCAATCAGAAAATCGATCGACCCAGTCACGAGAATGATCGTATGGCCAGCCAGCCGATGCTCCTCAAGCACACGCAGAGCGGCGGGAGAGACCAGCGGGCACAATGCTTCACGGCAGAATTCTTCGCCCAACGGTTCAATTACTTGTGAGGGTTTCCCAGCCAAATAGAGCTTTCGTTCACGGAGTGGATGGAGCGACCATGCCGGAAGATGCCGTATCAACCATGAGCAACTTTCGCGCACCTCCGGCCAACCGACGACACCTCGACGCCACAGCCACCGGAAGAACCGTACCTCACTCGCCTCACCGGGTAAGAGCGTATTATCGACATCAAAGAAGGCGGCAATGGAGGAGGACAGCCGACGTTCAACTCGTTGCATCATTGTGGAGTAACTAGGCGTGAGATCAGGAGCGTGATTCTACCGGACCCCCGGTTCATTGACAAGGATTTTACCGTACTCCTATAATGCGTCACCTCATGCCCATTCATCTAGAGCGAATGTTCGCGGACCGCGGTGGCCGAAGTGGTGGAATGGCAGACACGCACGTTTGAGGGGCGTGTGGCGCAAGCCGTGCGGGTTCAAGTCCCGCCTTCGGCACCAAT
>CAZOHW010000206.1:0-7642 GCA_964579525.1 uncultured Nitrospira sp.
GCACAGACCCCGTGGTTCGCCTGCCCGACAATATCAAACAGAACCGTACCATCTCTCCGAATACCTAAACACTCCGACGTGGCATCGGCCAGTTGGCGGGATAACGCTGGAAGAACCGGAACAGTCGGCCCAACCCTGGTATAGCGTGAAATTTCAGGAAACTCGGTGCTGATGAACTGCAGATCAATCCCAGCATAGATAGCCGCCACAACGTGTGTCGCGTGGACATGGACCACAGTGCGTGTTCGTCTACAGTCACGCTGTAAATTCCAGTGCATCCACAACTCACCAGATGGCTTCTGATCTTCGTTAACCTTCGGTACTCGTAGTCCGGTCGACGGATCGGTTACGATCTCCAGCCTAACCACATGTTCCGGGTGGACAATGGTCTTGCGCCAGCCGGATGGGGTGATATACAGATACTTCCCCTCTCGCTTCTTCATGCTGATATTCCCGTCTCTTGTCGTGATCCAGCCTCGCTCATAAACACGCCGCATGACATCACCAATAGCCGTCAACATGACTCCTCCTTTGCTCTATCGATCAATATTTTCTGTATGTATTATCGGCGCTTCACGCAGCGCACCTAAATAGGTGCTCAATCCCTCAAGCAAGCACCAGCCCTACTCACCTCTCCACCATACAGAGATGATATAGTAATCTCTCGCTTCGTAATCTGATGATGGACGTTGCCCTCACATTTCAGCCGCCATTTCCTCTCACAAATGCCCATCTGATGACCCTTGTGCCACGCTATCTGCCGAGAGATACATCATTAATTGGTATACCACAGGAGTCTCGATTCTTTACGGTTGAGCCCCACACCCAGCTCTTAGGTGTCTGCCATTGGCAGGCTGCTCGTGACTCTGCCCCGACCGTGGTCTTGGTACATGGGCTGGAGGGTTGCAGTGATTCACGGTATATGCGCGGCATTGCGTCAAAGGCCTATCGCATAGGTTTGAATGTCATTCGCATGAATCAGCGTACATGCGGGGGAACAGAACACCTTTCTCCCACTCTGTATAACAGCGGCTTGAGCGGAGACTACCGAGCCATTCTCAATGAACTGGCCCACAAAGACGGCCTCACGAAGATTTGGCTCGTTGGCTATTCCATGGGCGGGAATCTCGTGCTCAAAGCCGCAGGCGAAGTAGGTCAACTTGAGCCTGCGTTAGCGGGAGTTGCCGCCGTATGCCCCAATATTAATCCTACCGTCTGTGCACGTGCGTTGGAGGAACCTCGCAATTGGATTTACCATCGTCACTTCTTGACCAGGTTAAAATTGCGTCTTCGACGAAAAGCGGCCTTCTTACCGGGTAAGTGGGACCTCTCGATACTCAATCAGATTTCCACAATCAGTGAATTCGACGATCGCTACACCGCTCACGATGGAGGCTATCGCGATGGCGCCGATTATTACGATCGCGCCGGCGCACGCCATGTGATGGAATCCATCACAGTTCCCACACTGATCATTACGGCTCAAGACGATCCGTTCATTCCCTATTCCATGTTCACCGCACCAAAGATTCAGCATCATCCTAAAATCCGAATGGTGGCCCCTAAGCATGGTGGCCATTGTGGGTTTTTCAATCGAAGTCAAAACGGGGAAGATCCCTATTGGGCGGAGAACCGGATCGTAGATTTTTTGCAGGGCAGGCTCTAGCCATAGTGCATCGCCCATCTTCGTGCTCCCATCACCTCCCGCAAGAGCTTAGCACGAGGCGATTCGTCACAAGAAACAAACTATCATTCCTGAGACTCAGACAATGCTGTGCTGGAGGTGGGCTCGAACGTCTTCGACATACGTTCTGAATGGATCCGGCATAGGAAATGGCAGACGGCCCCGCAGTTGAAAAATAGACCAATTGATGACGTAAGAAGGAAAGATCCCTTCTGCCTGATGACGCTCATCCGGCTCCCCCCCAACCCAGGCGTTCAGCAGATGATTGATCAGCTCGCTTCGTCCATAGGCCCTCGTGTTTTTTGGCGCCTGTGTCATGGCCAGATTGATAAAGGCATCCGTGACCAGGCGTGGGACTCGTCCTTCCTCCAGTAATCCGTAATATAGCCCCTTAGTTTGGTTTAGATTGTGATATTCCAAGTCCAAACTTTTCAGCAGAGGATCGGTCCAGTCCAGCTGCTCGGTATTTCTAAAGGACTCGAGTAGCCACAGCTTCGAGGCCCAATCGACACGCCCGACCAGCTTTGTATAGTCGTCGCGCAAATCATGAAGCACTGACGCCCACTGCTCAAGCACCCAATCAGTTTCCTCGTCTTGGCCTTTGCAATGCTGCATCGCGCAATCGAGAAACTCTTCCTGAATATCCAGCGCCGAAACAGTTTTCCGAGAGCACAACCGGACCAACCACTGTCGTTCTTGATCTTGTGAGATGTCTTGAAGGGCCTCCACCGGCTCATCGATTTCGAGATCGTGTGGGGCATGTCCTTCTTCAATGAGCTGGAGGACAAGCCCGGTCGTTCCCAGCTTCAGCGCCGTTGCATATTCGGCCATATTTGAATCGCCTAGCAGCAAATGAATCCTTCTATATTGATTGGGATCTGCCAAGGGCTCGTCTCGTGTATTCACAATCGCCCGATTCTGCTGGACCCATTCAAAGAAATCGTTCACGATATGGTCGGCTCGTTGGGAAATCTGAAACGGCACCTGAGCCCCCTCTTCTCGGCCTCCCATCACTGAACGGGGAACGATCAACCGATCCAGCTGAATCCATGCATCCTGTGGGCTGGCACAGCCGATCCGCCCGGATCCGGTAAAGACTTGTCTCGTCACAAGAAATGTCACGAGCGGAGCTAGCCCTCGACGCGAAAAAGGAAATCGTCGAGATACCAGGTAATTCTCATGTGAACCGAAGGTGGCATCCGTTTCATGATCGATATTGTTTTTGATCAGCGACACCTGATCAGAAAAACCCAGATCGTCGATCGCCTGTTGAATCAAGCAATCTCCAGCTCGATCCGACGCCACGACATCGGTCAATGAATGGCATTCCGGCGAGGCATACTCCAGATGCCCCATATCCAGGTAGATCCGACCTGCATTGGTCAGGAAACCTCCATTTCCAGGAGGCTCATCATGCCCACGATGATGGAGATCCGGCACCCCTCGCCGTTGCACATGGAAGAGGTGATCACGGATCTTATGAGCAAACCATGTCGGGGAATGATCAGGGCGATCTTCATGGATGAGAAGACCGTACTCGGTCTCAAGCCCAAAGATACGATTCAGCATGGTTTATGGGACAACCGAGGTAATCTCCATTGGAAGCAATCGCTTCAGTTCATCCGAATCGATCGCGCGATACTTCGACGGACCTCGTACTTGGCGATCGAGAACAGCACACTCGATCGTTTTTTCTGCCAAACTCTGCCTGACATAGGTATACAACGCCTCTCGGTCGCTCAATGGCAAATCCGGCTTCTGCGCAACCTCGTCATCGGCTCCGACGTGCTTGATCAAATGGCCCTGTGCCTGCTCACCAACCGCCCAGGTACACAGTGCTGCAATGACTGCCTGTTCAAGGGAACGACAAGGCTGTTGTTGAAGGTACGCCGACATCTCCCGTTCAATCGTCGGCGAGGCAGCCAACACCGCATGGTAATGCTTTTCTTCAAACGTCCCGTCGTAGTTAATCGTCAAAAAACAGTCTTTCTCAGCCTTCTGCCCTAACTCGACGAGAAGCATCTTGATGATGAACGGAGCTTTGAAGACTTCTTCAAATGCTTGCTTGATAACCGGCGTAATCCCATATTTGACCATTCTGCTTCCCGTCACATCGGAAGGCGAACGGCTAAACCCTTCGACATGAGCCATTTCCAACAAGGTAAACCGCAGCTTCTCAAGATCAGCCGGATGTCCCATGCCTCCCAGGGCCAGCCGATCATAAATTTCGTATAATTTCGGCGTTCCCTTGCTGACCGTTAGCAACAAAATGCCGTTCTCGTAAGCCACACTGACGACGGGGCTGCCTTGTCTGAACTGCTCGTCGAGGTATTGCCGGCGGTTCCCAACCGCTTCAACCCACTTATATGGTTCGTCGTACATCCTGCGTCATCCTTCCACAGGCCTGGAGACCTTTGATTCGAACAGGGCTCGAAGCTGTACATCCGGCATCGTTCTCACCCCCTCAGACGTAATGAATTTGACGACCGGATAGAGGCCCGCCTCTCGATTCACCCCGCCGGTCGCGCTATCGAATTCTGCAGCACTCGTCAGCAACCGTAAGGCCTGTACGGCAGCCGCCTCCTCCGGCAGTGTGCTCAGCGGCTGCTCGCCCCACGTATTGAGGTAGTGAAGGATGCCCCGGATCGTCGGCGATCCGGACCCGGAAACGGCATACTCCGCTCCCTCAAACTCTGCTCCAAGAATATCGTAGAAGTAGATCTTTGCAGATTCGTGTTCCGCATCATAACCGGCAAAAATCGGCACGACGGCTCCCGTCCCCGACAGTGCGGCCGGAACATTTTCTTTCAGCAGTTTCGAGAGAGCTCGGAGCTTGCCCTCAAAGCTGAGTTCCTGGAGCTGTGTGCGTCGATAGTATTTGAACGAATGTTCTAAAATGCGCGCCATTTCGTAGGCAGTGGCCGGTACACCAGCAATCGCCATGACGCTATACCGATCGATCTCCAATACCTTGTCGGTGCGGTCGTACATCACCATATTGCCGGCTGTCGCACGGCGATCACCGGCCACCAGCACTCCGTCGTGATACTTGAATGCAAGGATCGTGGTCCCCATCGTCAATGATTGACCCACTCCAGGCTGGCCTGGGACACCAAAGGCGTACCCCTGTTCTTTCAAAAGCTGATAAAAATCACTCTGCATCCGCATATGTCGCTCCGCTCCCCTCACACCTTACTCCTTACCCCTCACAAATCTATTGTCCTGTTCTCTGCCGATATCGTTCAGCCTGTTTCGGATCGACCTTTCGCATTCGCTTCATCAAATTATCCTTGTCCGGCGATCCCGTCTCAGGGCGGCGCGGCCCACTCTCGTCCAAAGGACTCGGCGATTTCGGCATGGGATCGGCAGGCCCTTCTCGGCGTTCCGGTGTCGTCCTGTTGATCATAGCTCTCCATCCTTTCTACGATTCCAGGCTGCCAGCGCATCGGTCGATGAATGGGCACACTGGAAGATATCCATACATCGCCTGACTTCTTGCGGGTCGAAGAGATCTCCCATGTCCAGCATGCGGGAACGAAATCCCCCTGCAAATTGAACCCGTTCCCATTGCATCGACCGAATTTGATGGGAGAACCGTTGCACGCACAGCCCTCGCAACCCACCGCGCGTATCGCGCGGCCCGTTCCGAAGTGCCTCTTCAATGACCTCATCGGTCGTGATCCGCCACACGTTGCCTTCCGCTTCTAGCCCCAGATAGAGCCCCTGTTGAGGGTCGATATTGTGGTATTCCAAATCCAAACTTGCCAACCAAGGATCATCCCAGCCGAGTCGCTCTTCCCGCACGAACGTCTCAAGCAGCCACTGTTTTGTGACCCAATCAAGCTTCCCGACAAGCTGCAAGCGGTCTTGCCTTAAGAGACGCAGGGATTCGCTCCATTCCTTCAGAATCCAATCCGTTTCCTCATCGGTCCCGGTAAGCGTCCCTCTTGCCGCGTCATAGTACTGCTCCTGAATATCCAGCGCCGACATGATGCGTCCATCGGTCAACCTCACCATCGTCTTCAGGTCAGGATCTCGCGACACCTGCTTCACGGCAGCCACCGGCTGTGCTAACTCAAGAACCGGCGCAGCGCCTCGCGCAATCAGGTCGAGCACCAGCTGCGTGGTCCCCACTTTGAGCGCGGTCGCGTACTCGCACATATTGGCATCACCGATGATGAGATGGAGGCGCCGATATCGTGTGCGATCAGCATGGGGTTCATCACGCGTGTTGAGAATCGGCCGGTTGTGCATCGTATCGACCGCCAGCTCCGTTTCCATAAAGTCCGCCCGTTGAGAAAGCTGGTACGCACCTGGGACATAGCTCGACTCTTGGGCCTCCGTGCCGACCTTTCCGGCCCCAGTAATCACTTGTCGAGTCACGAGGAAGGGCATCAATCCGGCGACAAGGGCCGAGAAGGGAATGGATCGAGGGACAAGATAGTTGTCATGGCATCCATAGCTATGACCATGGAAATCCGTATTGTTCTTGTAGAGACGAATGAGGGCACCGCCAAGCGCTTGATTGCGCCGCTGAGCAGCTTGGAACAGGATACGCTCTCCCGCCCGATCCTGTGCGAGCAGATCCCGTAGGGTTCGACACTCCGGTGTGGAATACTCGGGATGGGTGTGGTCATTATAAAACCGAGCCCCGTTCGGTAAGACCAGATCGCTCTTCATTTCGTGGAATGAGAATGAGCGATGGGCATCGAGTTTCGCAAACTCGTCCTCTTCCTTGTCCTGTTGCAGCCCGGAGACACGAAAGCCCCGAGCATCCTCATGCGGCTCCTCTCCCGCATAGTCCCAACGCCGTTCGAAAGATGCGGTCAGGTATGCCCGGACCAATTCCATCGATTCAACGACCGGATCCACCTCCGACACATCACTTCTTGTGATGCCGTATTCAGTTTCAAGGCCAAACAAACGCATAACAAGTTAGGGGTAAGGCGTGAGGCGTAAGGAGAACGATGCGTCAGGACTTACACCGCTCACTCCTTACCTCTCACCATTTACTGTTAAATGATTTGGTTCACAAGCCGCTCTTCCGTCTGGCGACCCCGCCGGAACGAGGAGATGCCGACAACCTGGTCCGGGTGATGATCCAACAACTTCAGCCATTCTTCAGCCGCATCGTCCGGCGGCAACATCTCGCCTTCTCGAAATTCTTCCGAAACTGCATCCGCAAGATCCTTAGCCAGCAAGCCTGCCGATTGCCCGGCCTGAATGATCCGATCGATGGCTTTTTCCTTGGCCCGCTGAACGATCGACGCTAAGATCGCCCCGCTCACAAGATCGCCTCGGTAGAGCACCTTATTGTGGCCGTTTCTCAGCCTGATCGAAAGCAGCCGGTTCTCCTCAGTTCGATTGAAGATCGATTCGATCGTGTCCTTGGCAAGTGAGGCCACGACCAACGCTGGATCGCCTCCGCGTTCTTGCACAAGCGCAGAATCCAGCGGAAGATCCTCAGTCAGATAGACGTTTAGAATCTCCACCGCCGCATCCTTATTGGGACGACCGACTTTGATCTTGCGATCGATGCGACCTGGGCGTAGCACTGCAGGGTCAATCAGATCGGGACGGTTCGAAGCCAAGATGATGACCACGTCGCGCAGCGATTCGATGCCGTCCATTTCGCTGCAAAACATCGGTACCAGCGTGTTCGAAATATTGAACGATCGCATCGCGCGTCTAGTTCCCAAAATGGATTCCGCTTCGTCGATAAAGATAAACGGGAGTGCGCCATCTTTACGCTTCACTCTCGCCTGCTCGAACAGATCTCGGACCATCCGTTCCGACTCTCCGAGCCACATATTCAGAATTTCTGGTCCTTTCACATGAAGAAAGGCCCCACTGGTGATCGGCGATCCAATGTCGGGGCCTTGCCCTTGCTAGGACTCACACACCAGTTTGGAGAGGCTCACGGCGGCGGCTTGCCCAATGCGGGTCTTCCCACAGCCG
>CAZOHW010000207.1:0-7600 GCA_964579525.1 uncultured Nitrospira sp.
AGCCCCACGCGCTCAAGCCAAAAGAATGCCTTCCAGGAAGAAATGATCCCATTTACTTGGTGAAGTTGATCACCCGCCGCCATAAGAATAACCGGGCCCAGTAGAATCCAGCCCAGGGCATGAACAGCGCGGCGACGGTTTCCACGTGACCATAAGCGGATGCCGCAATGGTGCCCCCGACTAACAGGACCACGCCCAGCACATAGGCGAGCGGAAC
The DNA here is from genome assembly GCA_964579525.1 of uncultured Nitrospira sp. GTDB lineage: Bacteria > Nitrospirota > Nitrospiria > Nitrospirales > Nitrospiraceae > Nitrospira_D. The sequence goes on from CAZOHW010000207.1 coordinate 218, forward strand.
GAACTGCCGTCCAGGGTGCTCAATCGTGGTCGCTTCCGCTCGTTTTTTGAGCTTTCCTTTCTGCCGATTCAGCCCCTCTTTCATACGAGCGGCCAAGACTTCGGGAAATTCTCGCAAGAGGTATCGCTGATAGAGCGTCTGAGCAGCTCCCATCCCGACTCCAGACATGAACAACCCAGAGCTTTGATAAAAGGTATCCCAGGAATAGCTATCGGTGGAAAGCCATTGGTATCCCAGTCCTCCAACGGCGCCGACCACACTGACAAGCCCAAGCAGACCAGACGGAAGGAGGATGTACGTTTTCACGTACTCCTGAGCATGACGCATCGTCTCTTGGGGGTGATGAACGGTGATGAGTTTTGGCACGCAACATCCTTTCTCCTGAATCAGGCACCATATTCGAGAAGGGCATTATAGCGTTCCTCGTCGCGACAAAAATAGTGCATGGTGGTGATGCAGATAAGATTCCTATACCTCGTCCATCACCAGCGATTGTCCTTGCTTCTCCACAAGTCTCTGCATGGCCTGCGGAGTCCCGAGCACTGTCGAGCCTTCGACTTCACTCAAGCTCGACCCAGAGCGATGGGGGGAGAGACGAAACCTCACCGCGTATCCCCTGTCTCAGATTGACCACCGACGGAAGCGCGGGCCTTGACCACATTCTGGATGGATCCAGCGATCGCATCGAGGCTCTCAAGTAAGGAGGTAAACTGACTTGATGCTGAACCTGGCGCAAGAGAAGCGTTTCGATCGGATGGTCTATCTGAAAACCTGATACTCCCCACAAAGGGGCGCTTGATCACGTCGACAATAGCGATTAACGGAGTATGGCTCAAATCAATCTGGCGTTCCCCCATCCCTTTCTCAGTGGGTGATTCATCAATTTTGACAATCGGGCGCGTAGGGTATCGCGTATTGATTTTCACCACGGTGCCCACTTCGTCGGTCGTCAACCTCACCATGGTCCCCAGTGGATACATCGAGAGTTGTTCAACCAGAGCCTTCTGTATTTCTCGTGGAAATGTCATTCGCTCTGCGACAAGAATTTCCTTCACGGCTTCATGTGGCAGCAGGCGGTTGCGATATGGCCGCTCACTAACCAATGCGTCAAAGACATCGACGACCCCAAGAATCAGAGCCATTTCGCTGATGTCGTGGCCCTTCAATCGCTTGGGATATCCCTGCCCATTGATACGCTCATGAGCCTGTCGCACCAATTGAGCCAACCAGTGATACGCGGGTCCACACTGGAGGATCGCCCCACATCCAAGCTCTGGATGCTGCTCTATCAAAGCCCGTTCTTCAGTCGTCAGCCGACCGGTCTTTGTCACCAATGATCTTGGGACGGCAAATAACCCGATATCATGGAGGAGCCCGGCCAGTGCCAAACGATTCAGCTCGGGCCCATAGTATCCAAGACCGATCCCAATCTTTGTTCCAAGAATGCCGACGTTGATGAGATTGGTGATCAATGGGGAACCGGAAGGACCCGACAGCGCTTCAACGAGGAGTTCATCATTATGCTGGAGTGATGAGACAAGGGTGGCGGCTAACGGTTCAAGTCGGGCAAGCGAGAAGCCGTGCTGCTGAACCTCGCCTGTTACTTCAACCAGTACTTCCTCAGCCTCTCGGTACCACCCGGTCATGCCGGTGCCCATGGATATCGTCTCCGATCTCTCCTGAACAGACCCATTCAGGGCCTGTAGTCCTCACAATTTGCCGAGCACTGTGGATAGATCGATATCGACTGAATCAGAGGGGCAGGACACTCCGAATCGCTGCGCGCTCAACTCGTCCATCTTCTGCCCACTCGACAACTATTTTGACGCAGTCTCGAAGCTTCATACTGACCACGTCATAGCTCTGAACAGTCATAGGAACCCGTTGTTGTATGACAATTTGAAAAAAACTATGCAGTCCCATAAAAAATCTCATCGCGTGCGAGGCATTCACCTGTTGCGCCGCAGACCACAACTGTGCGGCGCATTCTGCCGTCGAAGCTAAATCCGTCGGTAGCTGGCCGGCCTCTCCAGCATGTTGACCAAACCTCTGAAGCGCTTGAACGAGCGGTGGCAGGTGTTGATGCAACACTTGCAGAAAAGCTTGGTCTCCTTCGGCTGATCGGTCGAGAAACTCTTTAATCGAGGTCAGATCACATTGTTCGATCCCGCGTTGTAGAAGTCCTTCGGCTTGAGCAATCAAGGTCATGGTGAGGTTGCGATGAAAAGATGCTGAGCACTGATGGTGTTCCTGAACTCCGCGCAGCAATGTCACGTAGTCGTTCGTTCGTATCGACGGCACAGGCTGTTCAGCGACGACCACAGCATCCTGGGGATCAAAATCCACACCAGTGGCTCGTGTTAGGGCGGCATGAATATGTCCGAGTTGCCGACAGAGCGCCACAAAGTCTTCAACAGTAATCGTAGCAGAGGGATCTTGAACGGCATCAACAAATGGAAGCGTGGCAAAACTCGCACGCTCCACCTCACCGAGGTTAATCGTTGCCGCGGTTCCACCGAGATTCGCGACACCGTTCTTAATCGTTTCCGCAAGTGCCTTGTGTCGATCGGGAGGGGGAGCCTGTTGCAGCTCATCCAACGCCACGTGAATTTGTTGGAGCCACTCCTGTGCCTCTTGAACAAATGCCTCGATCAATTCTTTCTGAAACGCATCTTGAGTTTCAACGGACATCGTATGAGCCCTTCAGCATCACGACTGCCATCCCTTCCCCATTGCAGTACCGTTCCGAGCCCGCACTATTCATGTGTGCTGCTACTGCAACCACCAAGGCGCCGCTGCGACAAGCCTGGCCGCTGATGTTCGACGTCGAGGCGGGTAGGCTCGCCCCTCATGATCTCAACATACGGTTTCAAGTATGCGACAATCTCTCGGGGCTCTGCGTGCCTGTCTCGACTGGTGTCTTGGCGGTTTCGTTACGAACCGTCATGAATAATGCGGCTAGCCTTTCCCGTTACCGAGTTGTGATGCCAGGCTGGCGATTTCAGCAAGCTTACGCGCCATCTCTTCAAACCGTTTCGTGGCGCCATCGGCTGCTTGTTCCGCCTCTGTGACACGATGCATCAGCACACTATTACGCTCTCGCTCGGTTCCTACGAGAGCCTCCAACTCCTCAATCCTTGCTGAAAAACGTTGCGCGGCCTCCAGTCGTTGCATCGCATCTGTCACCTTCTGTTGCTCCTGTGTCAACGCGGTCTCAAGGTCAACGACGTGTTCCTTCAATTGCCTGGCGCGATGCTCCTCCAACGCAAGTCTGGATTCCGTATCTTTCACTTTCCCAGCAACACGTTCAACCTCCGCCAATTGTTGCACGAGCTGCTCAGCCGCAACTCGCTCGGTTTCCAAGGCTGATTCAAGCTCGGCCATTCGATCGGAGGCATGCTGAAAGGTGACCACTTCTTGCTTGAGCATCCGAACGGCATCCTGCTCCGCTTTAAGCGCCGCTTCAAGCACAGCGGCCTTCCTGGACTCATCTTCGAGTTGTGCAATCTTCGCTTCAAGAGCAACCACACGCTGACGCTCTGCGATCAACTCCAGCTCTCGGTTCTTTGCGGACGAGATCTGTTCAGCCGCAATCGCCACTCGTTTGGAGAGTTCGACCGTCCGTGCGCACTCCGCACGTAGCTGCTCCTCCAGCTCTTTCAACTGGATCAAAGCATGTCCAGGCGTCTCGTTCGGCTCCCCTTGTATCCTCCAGCTGTCAGTGAGTCCTGCCCCCTGCTGTGCGGCAACCGGCCCCTGTACGGGGCGCACATCTGATTCCTGTTGCTTTGTCAATAGCTCGAGGATTCGATCTTTCAACGAAGTCCCATGAAACGGCTTTTTCAGTACGCCATTGGCCCGGCACAAGTCCGCCTGTTTGGTCACCTCACTGTTCACAATTCCTGAAATAAGCAGCACGGGAGTGGATGACATTGCAGCATGGCCCCGGACAAACGCACAGACTTCATATCCACTCTTATCCGGCATGATTACGTCAGATACAATGACGTCGGGACGTTCCTTTGCCAAGCACGCCAAGGCTTCTTCTCCATTGGCAGCTAAAATGACCCCAAGACCGGCTTCGGTCAACAATCGTTCGGCGACTTTCCGAACGGCGATACTATCGTCAGCAATCAATATTTTTGGCATGCCTCCACCTATTAGTCCTCCACCATGCGCAACGACATCCTCATGGACTCGCCAAAAGCTGGGACATGCGGAGAATAGGAATCTGCTCCATACCAACCTTGTAGCTCTCTTCAGCTGGAAGGTCGTTTCCACGGTATGTTTGAAGATTCGTTGAGTCATATGGAAGCAGAACCGGCATCTCGTCATCGATACAGATCGCCATATGACCCAACGGATGTTTGGCAACGAGGCACCAGGGCTGCCCCCCTTCTATCGAGACGTGAAGCCGACCAGCAAGGTTGAAGACTGGGAGCACCACTTGACCATGACGAACGATCTCCGACACAAACGGCGTTTCACCAGCAACGGGAATGGATGCCGTCCATGGTCGCACCCCTACGACCTCTTCCATCCTCGCAGCCAGTTGTCGACCACCCACAGAGAAGAGTAACAGCCCACGTGAATGAGAGGCCGTATCCCGCTTACCTTGTCGAGCTCTCGTTAGCATAGACTCCTGTTCAATTCCGCCACTCAATACAAATCGACTGACTACCGTCTCGAGATCTGTCCTGATGTCTTTCGACAGAACTCTGAACGACCCAGGACAGGTTGAGAATCAACGCCACGCTATGTTCAAACAAGATCATACCTTGATACCAATGACGTTCCGGCCCCTGAAAATGCGGTGGAAGCGATAACACCTGAGATTCATGAAGGTCCATGCGTCCATGAACTCGATCCACGACGAGACTTCTTCGCATCTGTCCCTTCATTAGAAGCAGGATCTGGGCAGACAGATTGTCCTGAGCTCTACATAATGCCAGGAGGCTGGTGAGATCTGTCATGTGGTATACACGCCCTTGAAACACCGGCGCCTCACCGTTCACAGCCCCACGGGAATCCACGATCCCTTGTACTGCCTCAGCATCGATCGCAAAGAGTCGTTGTCCAAGTGTAACGATCACGAAATGGGACGATGCCACATGTGTGACGGTCTTGGCCTCCTGCTCACGAAACAACATGCCGACTCTTTTTCTCATTTTCTCCGAAACAAGCCGTGTTTCGTCAATGAATACAAACATTTCTACAGCGTCACTCACGACGTCCCGACGCACGTCCTACCCACCGTTCGATTTCTTGGAGCAGAATCCTCTCTTCGACCGGTTTCGCAATATAGGCACTCGCTCCGATCGTGTGTGCCATCTGCCTATGCTTGTCGCCCGCCCGAGTGGTCATAACGATGACTGGCGTGTGCTCCGTCTTAGGATGACTTCTGAGAGCTTGTACCACTTCGAATCCATTGAGTTTCGGCAGCTCAAGATCGGTGATGACCAGACGATAGGTACCGATCGTGGCTTTTCGTAGGCCGTCCTCACCGTCAACGGCGGTTTCAATGTGATACCCAGCCGACTCCAACATCTTCCCAACAAACTTTCGAATACTGAGCGAATCATCCACAAGCAAGATTTGTGGTCCTTGTCGCTGATCGAGAGTCGGGGCCTCGTTCGAGAAGGGGCCAACGGATGCGGCACTCTGAAGCCCCTCTGCTAATACCACAGACGCTCGTCGTTCGGAAGCCGCGAGCCGGCTTGGATCCAGTACAAGTATGACGCGCCCCTCAGGGTCGATGGTCGCTCCCCCAAACAAGGAGCGCGTCATCAGGCTGAGTGTTCCGAGCGATTTAATGACGATTTCCTGGCGGCCCAGCAGCTCATCCACTGCGAGTCCTACGATACCCGCAGCTGTCCGCACAATGACGGCCGGCATGCTCCAGTGTATGCGACCTGGCTCTCGACGCAAGATATGGTATAGCGATTGCAGCTCAATGGTCTCGTCACCCAACTGTAACAGCGTCCGATGTTCGGCCTCCTTGAGAGAGCCCTCTGTGGGCAACGTCACCTCTCGGATACTTTGCAGGGGAATGGCATATCGCTCAGTACCCGCTCTGACCAGCAATGCCGTGGCAATGAGCAGCGTAAGAGGGAGGTGTAAGGTGAACTTCGTGCCGACCCCGGACGTGGACTCCACATCAATGTGACCGTTCATACTTTCGATCACACGTTTGACGACATCCAGTCCGACACCCCGACCAGCTTGGTCATCAACTTCCTCAGCAGTTGAGAATCCCGGCTGAAAAATGAGTTGAAGCGCTTCAGTATCAGACAACGATTGCGCCTGATCAGGCCGAACAAGTCCGCTCTTGGCTGCTTTTCTCCGTATTTTTTCGAGATCGAGCCCTGCGCCGTCATCCTCAACCTCGATGATGACGGAGTTCCCCCGATGGGCTGCATGGAGGTAAACCCTACCCATGGCCGGTTTCCCCCTTCGCACTCGATCAGCCGGCCGTTCTATGCCGTGATACACCGCGTTTCGAACCAAATGGACGAGGGGATCGACCAACCGCTCCACAATGCTGGTATCGACCTCAGTTTGCTCTCCCGATGTCACCAAGGAGACCTCCTTGTTCGAGGCCCTGGCGATTTCTCGAATGGCACGCCGGAATCGGGTAAAAGGCGTTCCAATGGGAACCATGCGGGCTCGCGCAATCTCATCCCGCATCGCGAGCGTCAACTGCTGTAGTTGACTCATTTCGTCAGAGGCGTGATGGATTGACCCCTGTAGCTGCAACATGGACTCGCTGATGTCGGCACTGATCTCACTAATGCGGCGAGCGAGGATGTTGAAATCGTCGTACTTGTCCAGTTCGAGAGTCCCAAAATCGCCAAACCCAAAAATCCCGTGTCGGACCGGCTCAGCCGGCCCAGTCGGCACCTCTTGATAGGTAAAGGTATGTTTATCGGAAAAGGATTGCACCGACTCAGTTAAGCGAGTCTTACAGACCAACACCTGCTTTGACAGTTGCGCCAAGAGATGCATGCGCTGTTCGAGTTTGCCACGACTGATCACTAACTCTCCGACCAAATTCATGAGTCGTTCAAGGCGATCGGAACTGACACGAATAACCTCCCGATTCCCTTCAGGCTTTCCATCATCTCGTTTCTCCTGTCGCTGATGTTCGTCTTCCCCTTCGCTAGCGCCTTCAACCACCTCTGGCTGCGGTGCGGATGGCGGCATAGTGGCAGTTGAGCTCGCATGCTGCCCCAACCCCTCCAACTCCAGACAGACTCCATCAAATCGCCTCCTGGTCTCAGCGACATGGCTGTGGTCTCGTTGTATCAGAAGCCGAACAACATCGACCGACCGTAGCATGATATCGGTCAACCCTGGAAACACCCTCAACCGACCGTCTCGTAC
>CAZOHW010000208.1:0-7469 GCA_964579525.1 uncultured Nitrospira sp.
GAAGGCCGAAAAATCTCACGTCTCGTAGGCGAAGTCTGCCCGGGCCGTTAGGCCCGTGCCAGAGGTCGCCACCTCTGAGGTTGTGGTTTCATCTCTTTATCGCGCCGTCGGGTTCAAGGGCTTCTCCGAAAAGAGCGTTATATCGGCAGGCAGCGCGCTTCAGAGGGTTTCTCAGAGCAGTTCGACGGCACCGATTGGTGGCATATCTGGTGATACCTGGCAGACGATCTTGCATGGTGTCCTTGCGAGTCCAAAGCAAAGCAATCAGTCATCCAAGCGATTTCTACAGATGTCACCGCTAGTGCCGGATGCGAATTTGTACTCGGGTTCCGCCCGCCTTGCCGGAAATCCCTGGAATCCCGGAGCTCTTTTGGAGCGAATCATTCAAATGGGCTCCAAGAGTGAAGAAGAAGCCTCACAGCTCTGGGCATCCATATTCAAAGCCTTATCCGTTGGCGAAGATGACGACGCGTGGGCGCGCTGGCTTCAGGAGGAATTTACCCGTCGAAAATTGCCGACAACAACTGTTACCTGGTCGTATAGCCCGTGGGAACCCGAGCCGAACGATCTTTCGCAGTCAGACAAGGATGCATTGACCAAGGATGCGTTGACGTTCCCGGCACAACAATTCGTCATTGATATCAAATCAATTATCGAAGCAAAACGGACGATGACCCGCAGGCAATGGATCAGCTTATTCGAGGCGATCGTAAGAATAGGCGCCGTCGCTCATGTGCTCTGGCTGTGTGGAGCAAGCACCAGGATTTGGGAGTGTTGTCTCGCTTTGTTGACGAATTCGGGTGGTCCGCCAGCATCAGTCGAAGAGACGCGTCGGGTAGTGTTTACATCCACTGCTCATCACCTAACCTATGGAACAGTCGTCCTGCCTGCCATCCGCAACATCGCCTCTGCTTACCTCTCGGCAAGGCTCGGCTTGAATGTTCTCCTCTGGCATCTTGCCGAGCTTGGCATCGAGGTGTCGCCACTAAATTCATCCGACGATATTCATGCATTCCTGCTGCTCGTGCAGACCCACCAGAGCGAACTAGTGAACGCGGGAGTGTTAAGGAACTTCCAAGAACTCAGAGACGATCCTGACCATGCAAGAACCCTTGCATGCAAGAAAGGTATTGGATCGAACTTGCTTGAGTTCTCGCGTTATTCCCTCGGAAGAAGGCAGACCGCAGAGCCCACGCTGCGCAGCTACGACCAGAGCTATTTCCTTAATAAGCGGGGCACAGCAAAAGCTGCGCCTTGGGTAGTCTCTCTGGGGCCAGTGGCGCTTCTGGCGTTGGTTCACTGCTGCTTACGGCAATACCGCGGGCCGCGGTCAGTGAAGTACCTTTCAAAGCATCTTGCACTATATGGCATAGCGGTGAGCGTGGAAGATATCGGCAGCAGTGAATTGGGTAAGGAGCTTCGGATGCTGGGACTTATTCTCGACAGTCCAGATGCCGAAAGCGGCATTTTGCTTGTTCCGCCCTTCAATCCTGAAGAAGCCGAGGTGAGGCGGTGAACAACCTCGCAAAAGCAATCGCGGATGAAGTCGTGAGCATCGTTTCGATGCAACTCAAAAACCTGCACTCTGATCAGGCGGAACTACGAGCTGTATTCAACGGCCCACCGCAGGCATTTCTCTCTGATGTTTACGAAAACCTAACGGAGTCTGGAGGAATACGGTCAACACTTGCAGATGGGCATGAAGTTCTCGTACCCGTGCTCCTCTTACAAGAATCAATTCTGGCAGGAGAATCCAATCCGCCGATTGGTTTGTCCGGTATCTGCGACAGCAATCATGTACTTGACCTTCGGAACTCGCCGCAGTGCCCGCGTTTCCTAGTTTTATCAGCGCCAGGTAGCCAATCGAACCTATCTCAGAACACAACCTGGTTTTACTGTGGATTGGCTCCTCAGAATCAGGTTGGAAGCGCGGCTATCTCGGCATGGTTGCAGGACGATTTCATCGACTCGATCATCACGCGGGGGGTGGAGCGGCTTAACTCCTCCGAAGCGGATTGGATCGAGAATGCAAAAAGTTTAGTCCGGGATTCCATCACGGCAGCGGACTCCGTTGACAGACCAGACGGACAGCGTTTGGCCGCTTGGCGGGTACTCTCCAGAGTGTGGTTTATCGACCCGAATGAGCCCAATGCTGCAAAGGCAATTAGCCTTGCCTGCGGTTATCCGCCACCGTCTGACAGCCTACTTCCAGCTCGTGAACAAATAAAAGCATTACGCCAACTGTCAGACCTTTTAGAGGACGGATTCAAGTTCACTATAGACCAGTTTAAGGATCGCGCCGAAGACGACGGAGAAAAGATCGCGCTCGATGAGTTTCTTTCGCAGCTTCAACTGCGTTGCCCGATCACAACCGCCGTTACGCAAGGGATGTCGTTCTACTACGGGCCTTTTGTCGGCGATGTTCTGGGCAATCCTCCTACCTGGTGGAACACTCTAACATTAGATCGATGGCAAAACTTTCTGGAGGAAGCCTCCGCAAGTCCCGAAGCGCTTGAAATCAAATGCTTGAACTCAATTGCACCGCTCCAGTCGGGAATTGGCCCTGTTGTGGGCGCGGCAGTGCATCTTGAGATAAAACTGCCCGATGCTGCCGGTCAGATGCCGATGGTCGTGCAAATCACCAGAGACAGTGGCACTGCGGCGACTAAGCGGGTCTGGAATGTCGAACTATCAGGCGTAATTGACTGGACTGATCAGGATCCGCCGGATCATAAGAGGCCGATCAAATACACCGTCACGGCACCAAACATGAACGCGGCGAGTGTGCATGTTATCTCGATGGGCACTTGGGCACCTGGCATCCTGGTCTGTGGGCGAGATTCTAGAAAGGTCACGGCCCCTAGACCGCCGCGATCTTCGACTAGTGGTGTGAACCTTGAATCATTCTTGACCTTGCGCTCTCAGGGTAGGCAATACCTTAACATTTACGTTAGACCTGGAGTGAGCCTCGAAGGTAACGCTAAGGGAACAGATCACAACACGATAGTTGGTTCGGACGAAGACGAAGCGGCAATAGCACAGATATCTGAACTTGAGTATGGCGCTGAAGTCAAGGCTGGCTCCGACATTACGTACGATATCAAGTTCAGGACAGCGGGCATCAACAAGCCACAGACGCTCCGTCTCTACTTGACTTGCGATGACATTCAAGCGGAGCAGTGCAGTAGCGAGTTCGAGCGCCTCATCCTGTTAAACCGAGCAAAACGAGAACGTCAGGTAAGCTCCACTGTTCATGTCAACGCCAACCTTCGCTCTTCGGACCTTCAGAGCTGGATGCTCGATAAAGACTCGTCCTATTATCCACTCGTCTTCGGTCCAGATTATGCGGAGAACTGGCGTCTACGTAATTGGGAGTCACAAGAGGACACGATCATTTCGCGAGGGCGTTTCCTAAGCGATCCCAGACCGACGCTGACGGAGATGGCTCCGCCAGCTGCGTTCAAGAATGCGCGGCGAGACATTGCCAAACTGATTTCGGAACAAGACCAAGGTCTCGTTGAAGGCGCGCCTCTCGGTGTATGGCTGACCAATGATCCCACATTCGAAGAAACGCTCGACTCCTATCTCCGAGCCTATAGCGATTGGCTCGATCATGCACCGGAAATTGCATCCTGGTGCGATATCTCGATCGTCACGGGTTTCGAGGGAGATCAAAAGACGCTCGTGATCGAGCCCGATGCGTTATTACTATCACCCCTTCATCCGGTTCGTCTGGCCTGGCACGCATGCGCACAACGAGCCCTTCTTCTTGCGTATAGAAAAAAGCCTTGTCCTGCGGCCAGTATCCTAGATCCGCGGTGTGTTCCAGATTCGCTTACGCTCCCGATACGCACTGCTTCCGGAGAAATACGGGAGAGGGTGTTCTTCAGCGTCGAGTGCAACTCTGATTACTGGAGCGTGCTGTGGAATAGCAGCCGGGCAGATCGTATTGGCGACACTTTGCACCGGACGCCGTTTGACGCTGAATTCGGTATTCAGATTGGTGGTCTCGCTAGCAGCTTCTCGATGTCTCAAGTGAATCGAAGCCTAAACGACATCTCCGACTTGATCTCAGCGAAGGCGTTGCTTAACGTCTCCATTACGAGCGCCGCTAGCCAAAACAATTCGACAAACCAAGGCTTGATCGAGTGGTGCAGGTCGCGGTTCTCAAAGCAAGCCGACAGCCCCAGCCTTGACCGTAGTGTCGGTCGGAGATTCGTCCGCGTTTTGGATCAGCGCTCCGAGGATCATCGCCCCGAAGAAGCAGAGATATCCAATCTTGCTGAAGACACTGAGAACTCGGTCAGTTGGTATGCCACTATGGGGATCACCGATCACTTACCTGACCTCACTATAGTCGCGCAGCTCGAAACCTCGAGTATGTCCGCTGAGAAGAGCCCTCTCGCATCACCGATTGCTCCTGGAGGACTGTTCAGAGCAAGGATCAGGCAACAACTCCGTGCTGGTGCCGGAGCTTTTTTGAGCGAGTCCCGCGTAGCCCTCCCTCCATCATCTTCGGGCGATGGCCTCCTTGACCATACTGCCACCGCGCTCGCACGACTAGAGAATTTAGGCGGAATTCGACACAGCTACGTATTTGCACCTAGCGTCCACACGTTGCGTCAATCCCTTTCAAACTCTCGGTACGTCGCTGTGTCCTCTTCAGCCATTGACCCGGCTTGCTTTCTGGGCGGGTGGTTGGAGGATACCTACCTTTGGGACTACGACTTGCCGTCGTATTCCAGCAGGGCTGGGGACAGCAATGGGTATTATTTGCTGGCGAAGATTACGGATCTTGATCGCGACACGTTACGGAACGTAGTCCGCAGGTTGCCAAACTGCGATGACATGACTCAAGACGCTGTCGACAACCTAATCTTGGAAGTCGCCAGAAGAGGAATACCAACGGTGAGGGGTCTGTCTAGCGGAGACTCGGGGGCGGTCGGGGATCTCGGACTGTTTGTTGCAGCTCGCCTACTTCAAGATGAATTTCGCATGACGGAGAACAGGTCTAGCCTATTTCCAGTGTGGCAAGATAACGACGGAACATCGGTCATCAATCTCTTGATACCAATAGATCCCTTCCGAAACTATCTGGACGACCTAACCAAAGCCGTTGGAAAGCAAAAGCATCGCCCTGATTTACTGCTGATTAGCATTCGCATTGACAATGGTGAGGTTCGAAGCAAGCTGGTTCCGATAGAAGTGAAATATCGAAACTCGCCGGACCCTATGCCAATGAACGAGTGCTCGGCAGCCCTTTCGCAAGCAAAATCATTCGCGGAGTTATTAAGGCAAATCGCAGACACTGCAAATCAGGAAGACATGCTCATGTGGGGGATGGCACACACACATTTACAGCTTGCTTTTGTTGACTATGGATTCAGGGTTTATAGCCAACAGGCCTCGGTCTCACATCGCGGAGCCGAGTGGGCGGAGCGACAGTCAACAGTTATGAATGCCCTCATCACCGGTCATTCGCATTTCGAGTGCGACGCGCGTGGCAGATTGATCGTCATAGATGGTTCAGTTAATAGCTCCCCCAGAGACATTGACGGCGATGGATTTTACGAGACCATCAGCTTGTCAAGGTCCGACGCTGCGACAATCGTCTCGGGGGACGCCAATCCTATCTATTCGGCCATCAGCGCCAAGTTGGAAAGGTGGGGGGCTACACCGGAACAACTGGGTGAGCCAGAACAACCAATTTCCCCCACTACCACCGGGCATGAGACGCCGGAGGCAGTGCCTCCTGTCGAACCAACCCCGTCCGATCAATACGGAGCGAATGCTATAAGCGATATTGGAACTTTATCGAGGAGTGACGACACACCGACAATCGACGAGCGTGTGTCTGAATTTAATTCTCCTGAAGCGGAGAATACAGCCGGGATCAACGTCCTAATAGGACACCCGCTAGACGCATTCAAGACAGACGATCGATCTCTCAACCTGAGCGACACCAATTTGAATCAGCTTAATATCGGTGTCGTTGGAGACCTTGGTACAGGCAAGACGCAGTTGTTGAAGAGTCTTGTGTATCAAATCACTACGCAAACCGCGGAAAATAAGGGCGTCCAGCCAAACATCCTTATCTTAGATTACAAACGTGATTATTCATCGCCTGAGTTTGTAGAAGCGACGAACGCGAGAGTGATCCGCCCAAAGAATCTGAAGCTAAATCTTTTTGATCTTTCTCAAGCCGCGGATTCAACGACACCGTGGCTAGACCGCTTCTCGTTCTTTGCGGATGTTCTCGACAAAATCTACTCAGGTATCGGTGCAGTACAGCGCCAGACTCTTCGCGGCGCGGTGCGGACTGTTTACAACGATAGGTCAGGGAGCGGTATTGCCCCAACCATCTACGACGTTCATGCTGCTTATCAGCAGATGACAAACGGAAGGCCAGACACGGTATCCTCAATTATTGAGGAAATGGTGGATCGCGAGCTCTTCTCGCCGGATGCGAGCAACGCCTCTACTCGCGACTTTCTCGCTGGCGTCGTCGTCATATCTCTTGACGCGCTCGGACAGGATGACAGAGCGAAGAACATGCTCGTGGCGATCTTGCTTAACCTGTTTTACGAAAACATGCTGAGGATACCAAAGCGTCCGTTCTACGGAGCTGATCCGCAGAAGCGTGTGATCGATTCGTTCCTGCTTGTAGATGAAGCAGACAGCATCATGCAATACGAGTTCGATGTACTCAGAAAAATCCTACTCCAGGGACGAGAGTTCGGTGTCGGCGTGATCTTAGCTTCTCAGTACCTACGGCACTTCAAGGCCGGCGCGACAGATTATCGAGAGCCGCTCTTGACATGGCTAATACATAAGGTTCCGAACGTGTTACCGCAGGAACTGAGTGCTCTTGGAATGACTACGAATCTACCCCAAACTGCTGATCGGATTAAGTCTCTGGCATTGCATGAATGCATGTACAAAACGTTCAATGTAAACGGCGAGTTTCTTAGAGGGATGCCTTTCTATCGCCTACTCAAGAAGTGAGATTCATTGAGACATCCAATAAAGGCTGAAAAAGTGCAGAGGAGAACGACAAAGGACCTGTGTTGCGGGCCTTCTCACGGTGGGGAAATGCCGTCGATAAGGAGGATGAGGAATATTCAGGATTTACTCCTCCGCTGGTTCGAGACGACAGATCGTGCGTTTCCGTGGCGTGGTCTCCGGGCCACCAAGTACGAACAAGTCGTGGCAGAGGTTCTCTTGCAACGGACTCAGGCTGGTGTTGTGAATCGAATGTTTGCGGCCTTCATTTCTAGATATCCCTCGTGGCAAAAACTCGCCGAAGCGTCCACGAAAGATCTTGAGAACATGCTGAAGCCATTGGGACTCTGGAAACGACGGGCAGCGTCCCTCAGAGCTCTCGCAGCGATCATGGCGACTAGGCGCGGTCGATATCCAAAGAGCCGTGCGGAAGTCGAAAGCTTGCCCGGCGTTGGGCAGTATATTTG
>CAZOHW010000209.1:0-7464 GCA_964579525.1 uncultured Nitrospira sp.
GGCTCGTTGAGGCCGGCAACACCGTGCTGGTGATTGAACATAATCTGGACATGATCAAGAATGCCGATTGGATCATCGACCTCGGACCGGAGGGAGGAGATCGTGGGGGCGAGATTGTGGCAGAGGGACCCCCGAAAGAGATCGCCAAGGCGAAGCGATCCTATACGGGACAGGTATTGAAAGAAGCGGGGGTTTAGAGCGAGACGGCTGGGTCATCCTTCGTGCTCGCGCAACGCGCACGCAAATTTGATCAGACGATGAGTTAGAGGGTGGTGCTCGTTGCATGCGCGCAGTGAAGGACGACCCAGCCGTCCCGCCCTATGGATAATGGATGGAGGAAGAGAGGTGGGAATCTTGACCGCATGCGGCTCTGAAGCGCGATAATGCATTGCATGCCGTCGCACGTGGTACCCTCTTCCGCTATATCTCGTCGCTCCCGCCATGGCGACTCCAAAACTCCATCCCTTCCATCCCCGCTAAAAAGGAAAAGGGGAAGTTGCGGTTAAGGCGTGTCTGAATGGGATAATAAGGACAAATTGTCCCGCACGTCATAACCGACTGACTTAATAGTCAATCGCAAAGGTTTTCCTCCTACCCCTTGGACACCCTGTTTCTAAAATCCCATTCCGTTCTCATTTATCTATAAAGGAACGACGGTTAATAGGGCATTTGATCTCGCATCTTGTTGGCCCGCCCTTTGCCTTATTATCTTCAGGACAAACACCCGGAGTAGTATGAAGACAATCTTGTCGATCCCAACTTTTGTCGGGACACTCATTCTTACAATTCTTTCAGGCGGTTTCGGTCCAAACGCCACTGCAATGAGTGTAGGAAGTTTGAACATAGACTCAGAGAGCGTTCCCGCCGTTTTGATCGTGAACAAGGATCAATTCCAGGGGAATTGGAAACAATTCAAGGGTGACGTGAAGAAGCAATGGGGAAAATTAACCGATGATGACTTGCTCATCATTGAAGGGAACTATGACAAGTTCGAGGGTAGGGTGCAGGAACGCTATGGCGACCAGAAAGAGGAAGTGAAGCGGTGGACTGACGAATGGTTTAAGAAGCATCACCCTGTACAATCACAGAGCGAACCGAGAAGTGAAGGGATGTGAGAGATGAAACACTTACTGACGTGGCCTGTGTTGTTCAGTGGACCGAAGACAGTTCAAGGATATCGTGCCTACCTCGATTCTCTTGAAAGACTTGTGAAAGATTCTGATGCACCATGTGAAGTCGAACGATCGGATCGAAAGGACCAGTTCGATCACGGATCTGAGAAATCGGGTTAAGCGTCTGCCATTCAGTTCATTGAGGAGAACGCACCATGCTCTATTATGCGTTGGTGTTTTTCATAATCGGATTTGTCGCGGCGCTTGTAGGGGCCGGTAGTGCGGCCGCAGTGGCCACCCATATTTCATGGGTATTATTCGTCGTGGCGATCATATTTCTGCTCATTCATGTACTGACAGGCCGCAGACCTCCGGTGAACTGATCAGGCTCTTGGCCCTGATTCACGAGAAGCGAGAAACGAACTCAATGAAGGAGGACGACATGGGGACCATGGGAAAAGGGTTTATACTATGGCTGCTCGGTGTTCCGGTCAGTGTCTTGATCTTACTGTGGTTTTTGGGAATTCTTCGATAAAGTGATAGTGTCGCACGACGATATACACTCACCCACCCAATCAATCTCCTTCATTTTTCCGGTAGTGTATCTCATGCACCTCTCTAGATCTGTCCTGTAATTGACATTTACTTTTCTGCTGCGTCCTTTCAAGAGAAAATATGGCGATTTTACCCGAAAGAGGGAGGAGTGTGTCCGATGCAGACTATCGCGTTGCTGACGGTTTCCAACATATTCATGACCTTCGCCTGGTATGGACATTTGAAATACAAAGATTCGCCCTTGTGGATGGCAATTGTGATCAGTTGGGGGATCGCGTTTTTTGAATACTGCCTTCAAGTACCGGCGAATCGGATCGGGCATTATGAATTCACGGCGGCGCAGCTCAAAACAATTCAAGAGGTCATCACACTCGTCATATTTTGTATTTTCTCCGTTCTATATTTAAAAGAACCGCTCAAATGGAACTATTTCGCTGGGTTCGTGTTGATGGTGGGAGCGGTCTTTTTCATCTTCAAGGAATGGTGACGCGCTGGTGTGATGTGCACGGTTGAGAGGGAGTGCAAGATCTCATTCCTGCCATGATTGCCAGTTTCCAGTTGCTCAGATTTGTGGCGGCATCGCTCATCGTGTTGCATCACGCCATGAGAGAGTTCTCGGGATCCTCAGCGTTCGGTGAGTTCGGCGTCGATATCTTTTTCGTGATATCCGGGTTCATCATTTCTCACATCACGCAAGAAGGCCGCGAGCAATTCTTCACCAGAAGACTCATACGGATTGTCCCACTGTATTGGTTGCTGACCTGTGCCATCGCCGTGATTGCGTATGTGGCCCCGCATCTCCTTCGCAATGTGAAATGGGATGTGGCTCACGCTATGGCTTCACTTGCGTTTATCCCGATGTGGACGGAGTCACTACAGTTTGAGCCGATGTTGCCGATGGGCTGGACGCTGAATTATGAAATCTGGTTTTATCTGTTGTTTTATATGGCGATGCAGGTCAGCTTCTCATACAGGGAGGGGATCTGCTCGCTATTCATTATATGTATGTATGTGGGTACCAATCTGCTTCCGCTCGACCGCACAACTGCCCTCTCGTTTTATGCCGATAGTATCGTGTTGGAGTTTATTTTCGGCATGACTCTTTCAGTGTTGTATCGAAAGAAGAAGACTCTGCTCGATCATGTGCCTCGTGGAATCGTGCTTTCTTGTGTCGTCGCCGCATTCGTTGCGTTTTATTATACGACATGTATCAATAGATCCGATTTGCCGAGGTGTATTTATTGGGGGTTGCCCGCATGTCTGTGCGTGATGGCCTGTTTATGGGCGGAGGTGCCGTTCAGACAGTACTCCCGATGGATGATTTCAGCTGCCCTGATTGGTGGTGAGATCTCATATCCGTTGTATTTGATCCATATGTTTTTCATTGCCGCGCTTGGTCGTGTGATTATGACGTCTCCTGTCAACGTCTTAGAAGGGTTCTTGCTGGCACTCCTGTTGTCGTCGGTTGCGGCATACGTGGCGTCGCAATATGTCGACAAACCGATACGAAGGATTCTGAGTGTAGCGGTATTGAATAGACCGTCTCCGGCGTGAGCTCATCATAGCCGTCATACTTTTGCCGAGGCCAAGACAGTTGTTGAGAAAGTAGATGGCCAAGACTTTCCACGTGTGATCCTGTTCCGCTCCGCTCAACACTCCAACGATTCGGATACCGCCTCGATCGAGGCGGCATGGTCTTGCGGGCTCTCAGGCAAGTTACTACAATGCACCCGCTGCAGACAGCGAAGGCCATGCACCAAGGAGTTCCCTATGCCTCCTAAGAAGAAGGACTCTGCCAATACAAAGGACATTGCGAAGAGCACTCCGACCACGACAGCTGGATCTGCTGAGGATTTTGAAAAGCTCGGGGTCTTTTATCTCGGGCGGCCGTATGATCTTGCGACGAAACAGGGCAAGCCTGGGTGGCTGCTCTATGACTCAAAAGATCTTGTGACGCATGCCGTCTGCGTCGGCATGACCGGCAGTGGGAAAACCGGCCTGTGTCTCGCGCTGTTGGAAGAAGCGGCGATCGATAGCATTCCTGCGATCATCATCGATCCCAAGGGCGACCTCGGCAATCTCCTCTTGACGTTTCCGAACCTCAAGGGTGAAGATTTTCAGCCATGGATCAATGAAGACGACGCCCGCAAGAAGGGGTTGTCTTCAGCGGACTATGCCCAGGCGCAGGCCGAACTGTGGACCAAAGGTTTGGCCGGTTGGCAACAGGATGGCGCGCGTATTCAGCGGCTGCGCGATGCGGCGGATATGGCCATCTACACCCCCGGCAGTAGCGCCGGGTTGCCGGTGTCTATTCTGAAATCTTTTTCGGCTCCGTCAGCCGATGTACTCCTCGATACAGAACTGTTGCGCGAGCGGATCAGTACGACGGTCACAGGTCTGCTCGGGTTACTCGGCATCGAGGCCGATCCAATTCAGAGCCGGGAACACATTCTGCTGTCGACGATTCTCGATCGGACTTGGAAGAAAGAACAGGATCTCGATCTGGCGGCATTGATCCAAGCCATTCAAACCCCGCCGGTGTCGAAGATCGGTGTGATGGATGTGAATTCGTTTTTTCCCTCGAAAGATCGCTTTGCGCTCGCGATGAAGCTGAACAATCTGCTGGCAGCGCCGGGCTTCCAGGCGTGGCTCGAGGGTGAGGCGCTCGATATTCAGTCGATCATGTACACGCCGGAGGGCAAGCCTCGCCTCGCCATTTTCTCCATCGCGCATTTGAACGATGCCGAACGCATGTTCTTCGTCACGTTGCTGTTGAGTCAGATGGTCGGCTGGATGCGGGCACAGTCGGGCACGACCAGCTTGCGCGCGCTCCTCTATATGGACGAGATCTTTGGTTATTTCCCCCCGGTGGCCAATCCGCCATCGAAACTCCCCTTGATGACGTTGCTCAAACAGGCACGGGCGTTTGGACTTGGCGTCGTGCTTGCCACACAGAATCCAGTCGATCTCGACTATAAGGGGCTAGCCAACACCGGGACTTGGTTTATTGGACGGTTACAGACCGAACGAGACAAGGCTCGGGTTCTTGAAGGGTTGGAAGGGGCCTCCAGCGGCGCCGGGAAGAAGTTTGATCGTGGACGCATGGAGCAAACGTTGGCCGGTCTCGGCAATCGGATCTTCCTAATGAACAATGTGCATGAGGATGAGCCGGTCGTGTTTGAGACACGCTGGTGCTTGTCGTATCTCCGCGGACCACTCACCAGGATGCAGATTAAGACGTTGATGGATCCCATAAGAGGTAAAACGTTAAAGGTGAAAGATGAGGGGAAAGAAAAATCTGCCGATTCCCCTCACCCCTCACCCCTCACTTCTCACGCTTCACGTCCCATGTTGCCTCCCGAGGTGGCTCAGCATTTCATCCCACTGCGTGGCTCAAAACCGGAGGGGAGTGAATTGGTCTACGCTCCGATGTTGTTGGGCTTGTCACAGATCCGTTTCTCCGATTCCAAGAGTGGGATCGACAGTATCCAGGATCTGACGATGATGACAGCTATGACCGACAGCGCTGTGGCGGTCGATTGGGACAAGGCGGTTACAGCGGATGTGGCGGTGGCCGATCTTGAGCGGGAGCCGTCAGAAACGGCGCAGTTCCTGACATTGCCGGCCAGTGCCGGCAAGGCCAAGAGTTATGCCGATTGGACCAAGGATTTCAGCGGCTGGTTGTTCAGGACACAAAAGGTCGAACTGCTCCGGAGCCCCAGCACGAAAGATCTGTCCAAACCAGGCGAATCGGAGCGAGATTTCCGGGTCCGATTACAGCAGACTGGACGTGAACAGCGTGACAAGGGCGCGGAAGCGCTTCGTCAGAAATATGCTTCAAAGATGACGACGCTACAAGATCGTATTAGGCGGGCTACCCTGGCAAGGGAAAAGCAACAGGCTGAGTCTCGTTCCAGCCAAATGCAGGCGGCCATTTCTGTCGGCGCATCGATCCTTGGGGCGTTTATGGGTCGGAAAACAATCAGCGCAGCAAATATCGGCCGAGCGACAACGGCTATTCGAAGTGCCGGTCGAGTCATGAAAGAATCTCAAGACCTTGGGGCAGCGGAGGAAAATGTCGCCGCGCTGCAACAGCAGTTGGCCGATCTCGAAGCCCAGTTCAAATCCGAGAGCGACGCGCTCGCAGCCGCCACCGACCCGCTGAATGAAAAGCTCGACACCATCTCCATCAAGCCCACCAAGGCCAACATTGCTGTGAAACTGGTGGCTCTCGCCTGGACCCCGCATTGGCGTGATGCGAGTGGGGTTCTGACACCAGCCTACTAGCCCGCATTATTCACGAGTCGTGAGTAATGTGCCATCCGGGCTTCGACTCCGGTCCCGTCAGAGCAGGGCCTCCGCTCAGGGCTAGCAGGCTGGTGACAATCCTCTTTGCATCTCGACGAAGGTATCCTGCACGCGGCTCGCACACTTCAGTTTTCCCACTTTCATGCCGAATAAGACTATGCAGCGATTGAATGGCGCTGGTCGGCTGGGGTCAGCCTATGACTATCTTGATTATCGACGATGATCAGGCTCTGAGGGATTCTCTGCGTCGAACTCTTCGGCGGGAGGGATATATGGTGATGGAAGCCGCTGAAGGTGGGGAAGGGCTCAAGGTTGTCAAAAACCATTCGGTCGATGTGGTATTGGTCGATCTCTTCATGCCGGGGAAAGACGGACTGGAGACCATCAAGGGACTTCGTCGATCACATCTGGGAATCACCATCATTGCAATGTCCGGTGGTGGGGAAAAAGGCAACATGGATCTGTTGAAAGCGGCGCAGTTGATGGGAGCACGGCGGACACTGGCGAAACCATTCTCGCGGAAGGATCTCATCGAGGCTCTCGATGAGAGTCGGCGAGGAATCATACCTCATACCATACGATGATACGATCGTCTACTAATAGATATGGATGGCTTCCGTTCCTCGTGATTCTCATGACCGGGGTGGCGGGTGTTGCCGTTCTCTTTGGCCTCTTGAAGCTGGAAGATCATCTGGACAACCGGACCGGTCGCGATCTTCAGTGGGCAGCTATGGAGATCGCTGAGAAACTCGATCTGCTGTTCTTGGAGCGATACGGAGATATACAGATCATTGCCAATCTTCTTCCGGAGGTGGGGGACGAAACAGAGCGCACTCGATGGGTCCATCATCTCAAGAAAATTCAGGAAGCGTATCCTATTTATGCGTGGATCGGGTTGCTGGACAAAACCGGTGGCATCGTGGCCTCCACCGACCCTGACACGATCGGCAGAGACGCAGGGAGCATGGCCCAGGCCAGACAATTAGACGGCAAGCCCGCCATCATGGTGTATGAAATCCAGCACGATGACTTATTGAAGGGGCACCAGACGGTAGTATTTTCGATTCCGGTCACGATACATCCCTCGTCAGGAAGTTCTGTCTTGTTTCACGGATACATTATGACGCGCATCAAGCTCTTAGACCTCGAGACGATCGTAACCCACACGCTCCGTGAGATCGAAGCGAAGGCAGATTTCCGAAAAGGTCTGGAATATCAGGTTCTCAACAGGCGAGGCCAGGTCATAATTGAATCGCTCCATCAGTCAGAGAGCTCTGTCGACCTGGTCGCCCTGGGCGTGGAGTCGGCGCGGCAGGTCATCACAGGACATACCGGCTTTGTCCTGGAAGAACATCGACGCCGCGAAGTACCAGTCATTACCGGTTATATGCCGATGTCGGATCGGAAGGAACTGCGAGCTTTGGGGTGGGGCATCCTGGTTCGAGCGGACCGCGAGGCAGTCTTGGCGCCTGTCCGGTCTATTCTATGG